>JAPYUH010000382.1 GCA_029936195.1 Alphaproteobacteria bacterium | reverse complement strand
ATGTGGGCGATCAGGACGGCGTCCAGCAACGACATGCCAGCGATCAGGCTGACCACGGCGCGGGGAATGTCGCCGGGCTGGCGGCGCCACAGATAACGCAGGGCGTTGACCATCCAGATGATGAAGGCGGCGGCCAGCAACAGGGCCAGGCCGCCGTCCGTGACCGCGATCCAAATTGCGGCCACCACGGGCACGGCCAGAAACAACAGCGGCCACAGGTTGGCCACCTGGCCCAGATTTTCCTGCTTGGCGATATAGGTCAGGCCGATCAGATAAAAAAACAGCGCCACGGCGCCCAGGTACAGGATAACGGGCGGCTGGGCGGTCACCAGAAAGGCCGCCGTCAGATAAATAATTACCCGGCACAGGCCCATCCAGGCCGGTCCCACCGGGTCGGTCTTGTGGCGCCAGTCGTAATAGACAATCGCCGCCGCCAGGGCGATGCCACATAAGCCCGGCGCCAAGCCAGGGCCCCGCCAGAACAACGCCCCGATGCCTAGCGCCAGCATGCCATAACCGGCGAGATAGACCGTGCGGCCGCTGACCAGGCCCGCGGGGATGGGACGCTCGGGACGCTCCACCGCATCGATATGCCGGTCAAAGGCATCGTTGAGATACATGCCGCCCACATAAAACAGCGACATGATCAAAAAAAGGCCCAATATCAAGTTGGGGGCCAATTCCACGGCCAGCCCGCCACCCGCCAGCACCAGGCCGGCCAGGCTGTTGGACCATACCGTGGGCAGGTTCGAGACCCGGCCCAGGCGCAGGGCGACGTTCCAATTCATAATCTTAGGGCGTTCCCAATTGGCCGTGGGCCCAGCGCATTTCCTTGACGATATTGGTCACCACATCCTCCCTGCGGTGTGCCTCGGGCAGCACATCCCAGGTATAGGTCTCCACCTCCAGATGGCGGGTTACCGGTTTGCTGCGTTGCGACGCCAAAAACTGTTCCACCACGGGGCGGGTGGTTGCGAAACCGTCCAGTTCGGACAAGAATATCGGCACATGGAAATGCACCCGCCATTCCGGCCGCTCTCCCGCCGCGACGGCTTCGTAGGCCTCGAAAGCATGCTCTAGATCCAGATAGCGGTCCAGGCCGCGATCGGTTTTGGCGACGACCTGATGAAGATAGACCGCATCCTGGAAGGGGCGGATGCGTTCAATATCTGCCTGGCTGACCTGGGGCAGGCGGATGCCGGCGCTGATCTGCACCTTCGGAATGGCAATACCCAGTCCCTGCAGGGCCGACACCGCCTCGTCCGGATCCTCGAACTCCACCGCCGCATGACAGAGGTCCAGGCAGATGCCCAAATGGCGGCGCACGTCCGCCTCCGCCTCCGACGGCGAGGCACCGGTCAGGCTGGCCAGTTTCGCAACGGCGTTGCCGTTGAACAGATAATCCTTGAACAGATCCACCGCCTCTTGCGTGGTTTCCAACAGGCAATAGGGTTCGGGCTCCAACGCCAGGGCAATGGTGCGGCCCGTGTCCCGGCGAATTTGCACCAGATGGGCGGCATGGGCCAGCAGGTTATCGGCCATGGCGGTGATTGTGGCGGGGTCTTCACAATCGGGCTTAAAGCCGCAGGGCACGGTGGAAATGCTGCCGTCGATGTCAGGGTCATCCGGCAACAAGCGGACCAATTGATCCGCCAATAAATTGGAATAGGCCAGGCGCTCGGGCGTCCGCCAGTCCGGCTGGTAAACCTCCTCCTTGACGCGGGTGCCATGAAAGGGGCCATAGGGGAAGCCGTTGATGGTGAAGACGTAGAACCCGCCGCTGGCCAGAATGTCCTGCAATTCCGCAAAGGCCTCGGGCGCCGCAAGATCGTTGGCGGCGGCGGCCGAGAGGCGCAGGCCGACGCCGAAATCCTGGTCGGGACAAAATTGTGCCTTCACCGCCGGCAGATGAACCTTCAGGGCATGGGCAACCTCCGGCCAGGTCTCGCCCGGGTGGATATTCGTGCAATAGGTCAGATGGGCGGCGCCGCCCGCAGAGCCGCCCGCGGAGTTGCCGCCGGGGCCAAGCTTCATAGCGCCGAGACCTCGTTTCGCCGTGCGCCATCCTCCATGGCTCCCCCGCCCGAAGCGCGGTCCTTGAGCCAATCAAGTGCCGCCAGCATATGCCCGTTATTGATGCTGTGAACTTCAAAACCCCGGCCAATGTCTTCGATCAGGGTGATGGTCAATTCGCCGCCCAGATGTTCCTGAAATTCCCGCAGGCCATCAATGACCGCTGGCCGGCCATCCACCGCAAGCATGTCCAGGCTGTCGTGCCAAAGGCTGAAACCCAGACCTTCCAGCAGGCCGCAAATGCGCTCACCCTCCGGCGCCGGCAGGATGCCCGCAAGCACCGCATAGCGGGCATCCATGGCCATGCCGATGGCCACGG
>JAPYUH010000381.1 GCA_029936195.1 Alphaproteobacteria bacterium | reverse complement strand
GCCTGACTAACTACGTGGCAACAAGTCACCGCCGCCAAAGCCTCCCCCCCTACTCGTCTGACCCGCCTCATCCAACGCCTCGATAGCCCCTCCGTAGCGCTCCTCATTGGCATGGTCGTAGTGCTTGATCATCGCCATCGACTTATGACCGGCGAGGGAGTTGACCTGCTCAATAGGGACGCCGAGGTCGAGCATTCGTGTAACAAAGGTGTGGCGTAGGTCTTGGGGCCGTACATGGCCGAGGCCCGCCCTTTTGCCCGCCGAACTGAGGCTCTTGCGGATCGACATATAGGGTACAATTCGGTACCGGGCTGGGCAGCGGTATTTGCGCACCTTGCCCCCTCCGTTGTCGTTGGTATCGGTGCGCACGTCGAAGACCAATCCATTCTCCATGATCTCGCGGATCAGAGCCTCGACGCGCCCCGGAAAGCCCGGCGAAGAAACCGCTGATCTTCGGAACGTCCGCCTCATTCAGGGAACGAATGACTATATCTGTATTGCCGTTTGTATGGCGTACCACGAGTATTATCTCCCAAATCTGAAGGCTCGTTAAATTGGGCAACTACCATTCGCATGGCGACCAGAATCGACAGGAAATAGCACGAGTGACACGGATTTTCCAATCGCCGCTGGTTTCTGGCGCAGAATTGGCGCCTACCCCACCTATCCCGCTTGACCCGACCCCCTAAAAGGGCCTATATATTGACTATATTCGCGCCGGCAACCCCGACACTACGCCCACCACATACAGTTATAAACTGGAGCCGACGAGGTCTGACCATGGGCAACGATACCTACACCGTGCGCCACTGGAACGAGGCGAAACACGTGCACGGGCCCTCGATCTTCACCACAGAGCAGAACTTCGCCTTCGACGCGCTCGGGTTCGTCGTGCTGCCACAGGCCCTCAGCCAGGCCGAGCTGTCCGCGTGCCGCCCAAACGGTGATGGATTGGACGATCTATGCAGCGAGAACGGCGCCGTCGGACGCTACGTGCACGAGCTGTGCGGCGACGGCTTTCGCCAGGACGGCCCTGTGCGGCACGTCCCTGCCGACGCCGCAGGAGAGCATGACGAGGCCTCGCTGCCCCTGGAAGGCGGGGCGCACACGCTGGACCGGGCGTACATCAACCTGACGGGGTGGAACGGCCGCAACGCCGACGGAGCTTCGCTCTCGCGGGCCGGGGGCGCCTGGGAAGAGGTCCGCATCCGGCAATGCCAGGGACTGGTGGTGGCCATCGCCCTCACGGACTCCGCAGACGGCAAGTGCCCGCTGGTGGTCGTGCCCTCCTCGCACAAGAGCGGACTGCCCGCCCCGCCGCTTCCCTCCTCTAGCCGCTTCGCCGAGCGCCCGGCGCTGGCGGCGGGCGAGGTGCTGCTGTGCGCCGCCTGCGCGCTGCACGGCATTTGTCCTCAGAGCGATGGCGGCGAGCTGCTCGTGATAAATTTCATCTCGCGCTCGGCTCGACCCCAGGTGCCTTCTGACCCGCAGGACGAGCAACCCCTGCCTGCATGGGCGGAAGGGCTGGGCGAGGTCGAGCAAACCGTGCTGACGGGCGGCGACTCAGGCCGCCTGGTCCTGTCGGACGGCGTTACCACCTGGCTTGCCTCTTCCGACGACGTGGGGCAGAGGGCCTCCTCAGCCCTCGAGTTTGAACGCCGCGACGATGCCGCCGAGCGCTGGGCGTTCGACACGAACGGCTACCTGCTGGTCGAAGGCGTCATGGACGATGAGTGGATCGATGCGGCCGTGGCGGCCATTGACGCCAACCTCGATCGCCTGATATTCCGGGGCGCGGGCGACAAGCTCGACGGGGACGTTACGCTGGCCGACATCCCCGGGGCGCCGACGATCTCGGGCGCGGGCCGGCCGGATCTAAAGGATTTGTTCCAGCTACCGGCGCCGCACAATGCGTCCTTCCTCAAAATGTTGGCGCATCCGGCCGTCATCCAGCGCCTGAACTGGATGATTGGCGCGGGGTACAGAGTAACTCAGAACACCGCCCTGTGCCACGTCAAAGGCTCGAGCGGGCAGATGCTGCACTCGGGGAACGCCAACCCGACCTGCATCGGCAAGCACTACGAGATGGTGAACGGGCGCGTGCACACGATGTCGGGCATCAACGTCGCCTGGCAGCTCAACGACGTCGGACCCCTCGATGGCGGATTTGTCGTAATTCCGGGCAGTCACAAATCGTGCTATCCCCTGCCGCACTCGGTGCGGACCTGCAACGACCGCGCGCCGATCCGCCACATTCCCATACGTCGCGGGTCCGTGCTGTTCTTTTTGGGCGGAACCGTCTGCCACGGGGCGTACCGCTGGGAGGCCGAGTCACCGCGGCGGACGGCGCTCTTCACGTATGGGCACGACGGCCGACGCCCTTTTGCATGGCC
>JAPYUH010000380.1 GCA_029936195.1 Alphaproteobacteria bacterium | reverse complement strand
CACGGCAGCTTCAACGCGCAGAGCGACCGCGTTTGGATTGGGCCGGAGTATTGGGCCAACCCGATGGAGGACTGGCGCGTGGCGGCCGGCCGGCTGGAATGCACGCGTACGGGCGCCAACCGCAATGTGCACGTGCTCACGCGGCAGATGGCGCCGCGCGAGCAGCAAATGTCAGTCAGCGTGCGGCTGGGGCGGCTGAATGCGGGCGCGGGCTCGGCGGGTTTTCGGCTGGGCATCCACACCGACTGGGGCGATTACCGCACGTGGTGCCTCAAGGGCGGCGGGTTCAACGTGGGCGTGCACACCGATGGAACGCTTGTGCTCGGCAACAAATCCACCAAGCCCAACGCCGTCATTGCCGCGGAAATGAAAAAGGAAATCACGCTGGCCTTCTCCGCCGTGCCCGGGCCGAATGGCTTTGTCCTCACATTGCGCGTGGGTCGTGCGAACGGAAATATTATCGGCAGGCACTCGGCCACGTTGAAAGCCGGTTCGTTTTACGGCAGCATCGCGTTGGTCAACAATCTTTACTCCACGCCACGTCGAGGGCAACAGCCGAGGGTACAATCGCAGGCGTTGTTTTGGTTTGATGACTGGAAACTCATCGGCAACAAGGTTACTGCCCACAAGGATCGCGCATGGGGGCCGATTCTGTGGGCGATGCATTCGCTGAGCCGCGACGTGATGAAGATGACCGTGCAGCTCGTGCCGCTTGGCGACAAGGCGGCGAAAAATGTGCGGCTGGAATTCAATCGGGACGGCCAATGGAAACAAGCAGCCACCTCGCCCATCGACGCCCGGGCCCGTACCGCGCATTTCCGCGTGGCGAAATGGGACAGCACGAAGGACGTGCCGTACCGCGTGGCGTATTCGTTCGAGGGCAAGACGCATTACTGGACCGGCACCATTCGGCACGACCCCGTGGAGCGGAAGGAACTCATCGTGGCCGGTTTCACGGGCAACACCGACGCCGGTTTTCCCAATCGCGAGATTGCGGCCAACGTGGCCATTCATAATCCGGATGTGCTGTTCTTTTCCGGCGACCAAATTTACGAGGGCGTGGGCGGCTACGGCATTTACCGCGAGCCGGTGGACAAGGCCATTTTGAATTACCTCCGCAAGTGGTATCTCTTTGGCTGGGCCTTCGGCGACCTCATGCGCGACCGCCCGACGCTCTGCCTGCCCGACGACCACGATGTTTATCAGGGCAACATCTGGGGCGAGAACGGCCGCCCGCAAAAAAACATGGCCGACCACAACAAGGGCGGTTATCGAATGCACCCTGATTTTATAAACGCGATGCAGCGCACGCAGACCGCGCATCATCCGGCCGCCTTCGACCCCACGCCCATCGAGCAGGGCATCGGCGTGTATTACGGCGACATGGTTTACGGGCAGGTGAGCTTCGCGGTGATTGAAGACCGCAAATTCAAGAGCGGCCCCGCCGGTCGCGTGAACTACTGGAAGGGTCGGCCCGACCACGTGCGTGATCCCAACTTCGACCCCAAGAGCATCGACAAGCCCGGCCTCAAGCTGCTGGGCGCGCGGCAGTTGAAATTCCTCGACGCGTGGGCGCAGGACTGGAAGGGCGCGTACTTGAAATCCGTTCTCTCGCAAACCATCTTCTGCAACCTCGCCAACTACCACGGCGGCGGCCAAATGTTTCTCATCGCCGACCTCGACTCCAACGGCTGGCCGCAGACGCCGCGCCACAAGGCCGTCGCCGCCATTCGCAAGGGCTTCGCCTTTCACTACGCCGGCGACCAGCATCTGCCGTCCATCGTGCATCAGGGCATTGCGAAACATGGCGACGCGTTTTACTCCTTCTGTGTTCCGTCCATCGCTGCCGGCTACCCGCGTGCGTGGCGGCCGGACATGGAAGGGCAGGCCGTCGACAATCGTCCCAAGGGCGGCGGCCCCAACACCGGCGATTACGAGGACGGCCTCGGCCTGCCCGTGCGCGTCTACGCCATCGGCAATCCCGCCTTCAAGAACCGCCCCGGCGCGCTGCCCACGCTGCACGACAAATCCAGCGGCTACGGCATCGTGCGTTTTAACACCGCCAAACAAACCATCACCATCGAGTGCTGGCGCCTGCTCTTTGATGCCGCCAAGCCCAAGCCCGCCGACCAATTCCCCGGTTGGCCCAAGACCATTCACATGATGGAAAACTACGGGCGTGCCGCCGCCGATTACCTTCCCGCCATCGAGGTGGAAGGCCTTAAGGATCCCGTCATCCAAGTCATCAATGAGACGACCAAGGAAATCGTTTACACCCTCCGCATTCGCGGCCACGTCCTCCGCCCAAAAATATACGCCAAAGATCCACACACCATAAAAATCATCAACCCCGCCACCGGCAAAACCAAAACCCTCAAGGGCGTGAAGCCCGGCAAGGGAAGGTTG
>JAPYUH010000379.1 GCA_029936195.1 Alphaproteobacteria bacterium | reverse complement strand
TCCTGAATGTTGTTTTTCTTGCCCGGCTCGGTTTCATCAATGACCTCCTCCACGAGCTTTTTGCCGGTAAGCGCATCAAGCGCAAACCAGCGCAGACCGCCATCGAGAAAGTTGGAGCGACCGGCCACGCAATACACCTTGTCACCCTTGATCAACACGCTGCCATGCACGGGCCATACGCTCTCGAGTTGTTCGTAAGACATGAGGCGGCGATCCTCCGGAGCGGCGCGGAAACGCCACACCAACGCGCCGTCTCGCGCACGCAGGCAATACACCCAGCCATCAGCACATCCAAAATAGGCGCGGCCATCGCGGATACTCGGTGGCGAATCCACTCGACCGCCCGTCGTGAAACGCCAAGCTTCCTTCCCGGTGTCGGCAAGGAGCGCGACCACTTCGTGCGCATCAATGCGGGCGACGAACAATCTACCCTCAGCAACGGTTACGGCGCTGAGTTTTCCTTTCAGATTGATCGACCATTTTTCGCCAAGTTTCGCGCCGATGGCGGTTGTAGAAAAACCACTGCGCAGATTGTCATGCCGATAAGTCGGCCAGTCGGAGTCGGCGTTTCCAGCAGAATCAGTCGCCTGTCCGTAAGCCGGCCCCTTCTCTAGACGATTGGTTTCATCCACCTTACCCAGTTTGCGCGTGGGCGCGGCGGGGGCGAGCGCGTTGAATCCAATAAGCTTGGCCTCAGGATAACACGCGCAATTGTGCGGCGGAGCGTAGGTGAGGCCGTTGGCTGGCATCACCCCGTACAGACAGCCGCCGCGCACCCAATGGTTGATGTTCCAGTCCTGCTTGTCCGGATCCACAAATTCAATGCCGGTGCGTGAAGGCATAAGGAAATTATCCGTGGCCTTGGCGATATAGCAGCGATGGTGAAACCAATAGGTGTCCACGTTCGGCGGGAACACGACCTTTTCCTCACCGGTGCGCAGGTCGCGCCCGGTGAAAGCACCACTGTCGCGGCCGCTCGTGGTGGGCGCACTCCACACCATGCCCTTCATCACCAGCAGATCCTCAGGCGATTGATAGCCGCCACGCGCGTGCGGAGCCTCCCACAACTGCTTTCCACTTTGCGAATCAAACGCCTTCAACAACCGGTCGCCACCGGCGTACAGCACTACGCCATCATGCACCACGAGCTTGGGCCCGAAGTTGAAGCGGATTTGCGCCGGGCGACCCGCCTTGCCGCCGCTCCAGGCCACATCGCCGGAGGAGCGGTTTAGTGCCATGACTTTTTCGCCGTCATGAAAATACACATTATGTTCATCGGATGTGAGCGTGAGCGGCGCGACCTTGTTGTTATGGCCCCAAGAGCGCTTCCCGGTTATGGCGTCGTACGCCTTGACGTTGCGCTTCTTTTCGTTCCACGCAAAATCCCGCCGCACGCGCGCCTGATCGCCCACATTGTGGAAGGGCAGAAATGTGTTCAGCTCCCACGGGTCCGGACTCGCCAGCACAAAGACTTGGCCGCCGTCTACAATAATCTCCTCCGCTCCTTTGCTATCCGCCAAGTCATGCAGCTTCTCACCCGTAGCGGCATCCAGCACGCTCACCGGTTCATCAACGCCCAGCGTGACATACACGCGATCGCCCACGGTCACGAGCCGGCGTGCGAGTTGCGTGGGGCCACTCTTCAACGGCCACAAATGACTGTGCCATTTTCCCATTGGCTTTTTCCAGAGCACCACGCCGTTGAACGCGTCGCGCGCCACCAGCGTCCAGCGCGAGGGCAACTGGATGGACACCCGCGAGCCCTCGTCCATCACATAAATCACGCGACCATTGGCCGACACCAGCGCGCTCATGCTCGCCATGCGATCGTGGTGGCGCGACCAGCGCGGGCTGCCGAGCCACTGCAAATGCCGCGGCGGACCCACCACCGTGTCATGCGCCACGGCATTGCCGCCGGCGTCGTGAAGGTAATGCGTCCAGTCATCAATCTCTTTCGGGCGCGGCTTCACCGTGGTCTTCCATTCGCCGTCCTGCTTCAAGTAGGCCACGCCTTTTGGCGCAAGAACGCGCGTCACCTCAGTCATCGGCACATCGCCGAGATTCTCGGCCACCAGCAAATTCACCATGCCATCAATGTATGGCAGCCGGTTTCCGGCGAGGCGGTCAATGGACACCGGCCCATAGACGCCCGCCTTGCGCACCGTGGCGCGCGCCTTGGAGACATTGGCGGGATCGACGTCCAACCCGTGAACCTGAAAGCGGCTGTTCGGCCGCAACGTCAGCGTCAGCGTGCCATCGCCACAGCCCAAGTGGACAACGAAACCGCCCTTGACGTTGAGCGATTGGGGAATGTTGTCCGTCGGCCCCGCGTGGGTCGTGGAAATGAAAACGAATGAGATATAGGCCAGCGCCAGCCCCGGGAGGGAACGAAGGGTTTGCATGGGGC
>JAPYUH010000111.1 GCA_029936195.1 Alphaproteobacteria bacterium | reverse complement strand
GCCCTTGGATTGCGTCATGCGGCGCAGGGTTGCGACCCCGCGAAAAAATTCCTTGATGGGCACCGCCGGACTGCCGCACAGGGTCAGGCCCGGCGGCACATCCGCCATGATACCGCTTTGCGCCGCAATTTGGACCCCGTCGCCAATCTGTAAATGACCGGCCACGCCGACCTGCCCACCCATGGCCACGAAATTACCGACCTTTGTACTGCCCGAAATACCGGCCATGGCGGCAAGGACGCAACCACGGCCCAGTTCCACGTTGTGCCCGATTTGCACCAGATTATCAATCCAGCAACCGGGACCGATCACCGTATCTCGCATGGAACCACGGTCAATTGTGGTATTGGCGCCGATATCACAGTCATCGCCGATAACCACGCAACCAACTTGAGGCACCTTAACGTGGCCACGGGGGTCAATGGCAAAGCCAAAGCCGTCCTGGCCGACGCGGGCGCCGGGATGCAAGGTCACACGGTCACCAATCCGGCAATGGGAGAGGCTGACATTGGCGCCTACGATACAATCTTCGCCAAGCACCACGCCGGGGCCGATCGTGGCATTGGAGCCAACGGCGCAGCGCGGGCCCAGTTCCGCCCCCCCGGCAATAACCGCGCCCGCATCGACCTGACACCCAGGCCCAAGCACCGCGCCCCCGTCCACCACCGCACCCGCCGCCACTCCCGGCAAGGGCCGCGGCCTGGGATAAAAGGACTGGGCGATCAGGGCAAAGGCACGATAGGGCTGGTCGGACAGCAACAACGCCATGCCGTCCGGGGCCCGGCCGGCATGTCGCGGATCGACAATCGCCGCCCCCGCCCCGCTGGCCGCGAACGCATCGAGATAAGCCTTGTTGTCGAGAAAGCTCAAATGTCCCGAGGCCGCCGTTTCCAAGGCCGATATATCTTCGACCAAAAACGCCGAGCGGGCCGGATCGGCCAGTTCGGCCTCGCCGGCAGCCGCCAAGTCGGCCAAGGAGAAGGGTCCCCGGCGCACAAAAAAACGCGGATCGGCCATGGCTATTGCGGTTTCGGCACGGTGATGGTGCGCAGTTCTTGGTTCAGATGCAGCATGACATCATCGGTAATATCCAATGCCTTGTTGGCAAACAGCACCTGGGTTTTATCAACAACCAGAGTAAAGCCTTTGGTTTCAGTCAGGGTCTTGACGATGGGAATGACCGCTCCCTGGATCTGGTCCATGGCGCCCTTCAGCGCCTGATCCAATTGCGTCTTTTGTTTTTGCCCGCGTTTTTGCGCCGCGATGACCTGTTCCCGGAAATCCTGCCGGCGTTTTTCATAGGCGGCGGGGCTCAGCACGTGTCGCTGGCGCTTCAGATCCGTCTCCACCCCACGCAGGCGAATTTCGTCCGCTTGGATCTCAGCTTGGAAGCTTTCCCGATATTGCCTGATCTGCCGGCTGACATCCTTGGCGGCGTCCGAGGCATGCAGAATTTTTGCATAATTCAGAACCGCAATCACCGCCCGTGGAAGATCCTGGGCGCGTACGCCCACACCGTTCACAGACGTGAACGACATGGCCAATATTGTCAAAATCAGTACAGATGTTAGCCGCATGCCGCCTAATTCCACGCAAATCTTAGATGCAAGCTTAAAATCTGGTGCCGAAACTAAACCGGAAAAGCTCATCCTTGTCGAAATCTTCCTTAATCACCGCCTGTGCCAAATCAACACGAATGGGGCCGAAAGGCGAACTCCATGATAACCCAACACCGATGCTAAATCGCGGATCTTTTGAATTTTGCAAATTAGCGCCGCTGACATCGGGATTCAACAATGTTCCCGTTTCCGCAAAGGCTCGGCCAAGGACACCGAAGTCATTGGGCAACCCAATGGGAAACCGCATCTCGCCGGATAGAACGGCGTAGGTATTGCCGCCAATGGCGTCGTCCGTTTGGCTATCCCTGGGGCCAACACCACCCGATTCAAATCCCCGCAACGTCGACCCGCCCAGGAAAAACCGGTTCAAGACCCGCACATCCTGCCCGATTCCAAAAATGGTGCCACCCGACAGTGTCATACTACCGACAATATCCCGGGTAAAGGGATGGTAGTAAGCCATCTTCGCCGTGCTTTGAACATACTGCACGTCGCCGCCCAAGCCGGCGATTTCCTGGCCGCCGCGAATAATAATACCGGTGCTCGGCAAGGCGACGTCATCGCGGGTATCATAGGTCAGGTTGTAGGACACGGACGAGGTCACATAGTCGCCTTCATCAAGCTGGATAAAGGGCGAGGTGTCGTTGTTGGTATTCTCAATCCGGTCGCTGCGCAGGGTATATCGCAATCCCTGTTTCAAGTTTTCGGTGATCGGGAAACGGGACCGCAGGGCGAAACCCCGGGCCTGTTCGTCAAACGACGAGCGATCCTGCTGATCTTCCTTGCGGTTGAAGACATCAAAGCCGGCGGACACATTGCGGTCCAGGAAGTAGGGCTCCGTAAAGGACAGATCCACTTGCTGCCGGGTCGCCGAGAAGCCAAGCGTGAGGCGTAGATCCTGCGCCTTGCCCAACAGGTTTCTTTCGCGGATGGAAATATCGGCGAGCACGGTTTCCGCCGTCGATATGCCGATCCCAAAACTAAGCTCACCCGTTGAACGCTCCTGCACGTCGACGTCAATGATCGCCTTATCCGGTGTCTCGCCCTGCCGCTGTGCGACATCAACCTTGTCGAAAAAACCCAGGCGGCGAATATTCTGGCGCGAGCGCCGCAACTTGGCGGTATTAAAGGCATCCCCCTCGACCAGGGTTATTTCACGCCGGATGACTTTGTCCAAAGTCCGGATATTGCCGGTGATATTAATCCGGCCAATTTTCACCCTGGGCCCTTCGTCGATCCGAAAGACCAGGTTAATCAAGCGTTCGTCACGGCGGCGGTTGACCTGTGGCCGGATATCGACGAAGGCATAACCCAGGCGGCCAACGGCAAAGTTAAGCTGTTCGATGGAGAGCTCAATCTCTTCGGCGTTGTAGGTTTCGCCCTCGACAATGGTCAGGAACTCCCGCAGGATTTCGGGATCAAGATTATTCAAGCTGGTCGACAAATCGATTTTTCCGAACTTGTAAAGCTCTCCCTCCTCGACCGTGAAGGTGATGAAAAAATCACTCCGGTCGTGGGTCAGATCCGCAACGGCGGAGAGCACGCGGAAATCCGCGTAGCCCCGCTCGAGATAGAACTTGCGCAGTAATTCCCGGTCAAGTGTCACGCGGTCGGGATCATAAGTATCGTCGGATGTATAGAACCGGTACCACCTGGATTCCTTGGTGGCGATAGTCCTGCGCAACTTGCCATCGCTGAAATTTCGATTGCCGATGATATCAATGCGGCGAACGCCGGTTACCGGGCCCTCGCTGATCTCGAATATCAAATCGACCCGGTTCTGTTCCAATTGCACCACCTTGGGTTCGACCGAGGCGGCGAAACGGCCGTTGCGGCGGTAGACTTGCAAGATCC
The DNA here is from genome assembly GCA_029936195.1 of Alphaproteobacteria bacterium. Taxonomy (GTDB): domain Bacteria; phylum Pseudomonadota; class Alphaproteobacteria. The sequence goes on along the minus strand of JAPYUH010000111.1, from coordinate 9,457 downwards.
GCTGGACATCGGCCTGAACCCGGCTGCGGGTATAGACAATGCGGGGGCGCAGTTGCACTTCCGGCTCCAAGGCCTCGTTCGAAATGCGGCGGTTGCCCTCGAATGCCAATCGATTGATAATGGGGTTCTCGACCACGGTGACCACCAATACGGTGCCCTGACGGCGGATGGAGACATCGGCGAACAAACCGGTGGCAAACAGGGCCTTGAGAGATTGATCGACCCGTCCGGGATCATAGGGATCGCCGGCGTTGATGGCCATGTAGGATTGGATGGTCAACGCCTCAATCCGCTGATTGCCCTGAACATCAATGCGGACGATGGTCACCGAGGAAACGGATTGCGGGGCGGTCTGCGCCGCCACCGGTAATGCAGCCAAGAGCATCACTCCCGTCAGGGCGCCGCAAACGGTCGCGGCAAAGATGACGTTGGCCAGAATGGTCGGGCGAAAACGCAAATGTACGGCCTCCAATTGGCCAGCTGCAGGAGTTATGAGAACAGGCCGGCAATGAACTCGACGAAACGCAATTGTATCAGATCATTCCACGTGACAAAGACCGTAAGTGTCAAAACCAGCGCTAATCCGACCCGAAAGGCAAATTCTTGGGTGCGTTCCGTCAAGGGGCGGCGCATGACGGCTTCAAAACCATAGAACAGCAAATGTCCGCCGTCCAAGATCGGGATGGGAAAGAGGTTGACCATGCCAAGATTGAGGGACAACAGGATCGACAACAGGATCAGCGATTCCACGCCAAGCTGGGCCGCCTGACCGGAGGCATGGGCAATGCGTAGCGGCCCGCCCAGGTCTTCCGTCCCGCGACGGCCGGAAATCATCTGCCCGACGAAATCCACCGTCATCGCCAGCATGTCGTAGCAAGTCGTGAAAGCGGCGGCCAGGGCACTGCCCGGTCCCAATTGGACCGGCGGCCGTTTGGCCCGCAAGATACCGATTAACCAGCGTTCGCCGCCGCCCGCGCCGCCCGCCCTAATGTCCCGGCGGGCGGCGGCATGCAGACGCACCTCCGTCCCCTCGCGCAGAACGGAAACCGCCAATCTCGCTCCCTTGCTGGCGGCCACCATATCCTGCAGCCGTTCAAAGTTATCAACGGCAATACCGTTGATCGCCATGATCCGATCACCAACCTTGAAGCCAGCGATCGCCGCGGGGCTGTCGGCAAAGACCTTGCCGACAATGGCCGGATTGGCCGCCGAAACGCCAAGGTCGCCGAATTTATGGATTATGCCCTGGCGATCGGCCCGTTCGGTCAATTTGGGCGTCGCGGTCAAGGTCAATTCCCGGCCCGCCCGGCGCAGGCGAAAGCTCAACGGCTGGCCGGGGTTGAGAAACACCGCCTGTTCGAATTGTTCGAAGCGATGAATGCCGTCGCCATCAACCGCAAGAACAGTATCACCGACCTGAAATCCGGCGGCTTGGCCGACACTCTGATCAACCACGCGGCCGACTTCGGCAGGGGTAACCCGTTGGCCAAAGACCATGTACATACCGGCGAGAACGACAATGGCATAGATGAAGTTGGCCACGGGGCCGGCGGCAACGATGGCGGCGCGTTGGCCCAAACGCTTGTGGTGGAACGAGGCCTCGCGGTCGGCATCGGACAGTTCGCGCAGAACGTCGCCGTCGGGCCGGCTGGCTCCGTCGCTATCGCCAAAAAATTTTACATACCCGCCAAAGGGAATCCAGCAGATTTTCCACCGTGTCCCCGTGCTGTCGTTCCATCCGCGAATTTCGGAACCGAAGCCAATGGAAAAGACTTCCACCCGGACACCATTCCATCGCGCCACCAGGTAGTGGCCCATTTCGTGCACAAAAACCAGAACCGTCAGGACCACCAGAAATGGCAATCCGTAATTCCAGATCCAGGAAATATACTCCAGCATCATTGTTTCTTACCCTTGGCCCTAACTTTGTACCAGGCTTAACCGACCATCGGCCAATGCCGGCAAACCGGCCACCTTGCGCGCGGTGGCGCGGGCCTCGCAATCGGCAGCGGCGACATCGGCCAAATTCAAGACGGACGATACGGCAATCTTGCTTAAGGTTTCCTCAACCACCCGGGCAATCTCTAGAAAGCCCAAATGACCGGCCAGGAAGGCGGCCACGGCAACTTCGTTGGCCCCGTTCAGAACCGTGGGCGCCGTGCCCCCCGCTTCCAATGCCTCCCGCGCCAGGCGCAGGGAGGGAAAGCGCATGGGGTCGGGCGCTTCGAATGTCAGACTTCCAATACGGGCCAGATCCAGCCGCGCGCTCGGCGTTACCATGCGATCCGGCCAGGCCAGGGAATAGGCAATGGGGGTACGCATGTCCGGCGCGCCCAATTGCGCCAGGACGGTGCCGTCCACATAGCCAACCAGGCTGTGCACCACGGATTGCGGATGGATCAAGATCTCAATCTGCTCGGCTGCAACCGGGAACAGGTGGTAGGCCTCGATGGTTTCCAGACCTTTGTTCATCATGGTGGCGCTATCGACCGAAATCTTGTCACCCATGTCCCAATTCGGATGGGCCACGGCCTGGGCCGGTGTAACTTGGGCCATTGCGGTGACGTCCATGTGCAGGAACGGACCACCCGATGCGGTCAAAATGATGCGGTCGATGGTTTCGGGACGGTCAAAATCGAAGACCTGATAGATCGCGTTATGTTCGGAATCCACCGGCAACAAGGTGGCGCCGCTTTGCCGCACCTCCTGCAGCATCAATTCACCGGCGCAGACCAGACATTCCTTGTTCGCCAGGCCAACCACCGCGCCTTGGCGAATGGCGGCGAGGGTTGGGTGCAAACCGGCGGCGCCGACGATGCCGGCCATGACCCAATCACTGGGCCGGCCGGCCGCCTCGCACAACGCATCCGTTCCCGCCGCCACGTCGACCCCGCTGCCGGAAAGGGCCTCGCGCAGGGCATCATATAGGCTTTCGTCACCGATTACCGCCAGATCGGCGTCAAACTGCCGGGCCTGGGCGGCCAACAAGTCGACATTGCGATGGGCGGTCAAGGCAACGACATCATAGGCATCGGGCTGCCGGCCAATCAGGTCCAAGGTGCTGCGCCCCACGGATCCCGTCGCACCCAAGATCGTGACCCGGCGCCGCGAGCCGTCTCGTGAGATATTTTTCCCGCTTTTCAGCGCCATGGCAAAAATCCCAAATTTGGAAACAAGATGAACAACGCCAATGCCGGCGCAGCGAACAAGACGCCGTCAACCCGGTCAAGAATACCGCCATGGCCGGGGATCAGGGCGCCGCTGTCCTTGACGTCGAAGCGTCGCTTGACGCCGGATTCCGCCAGGTCCCCACATTGCGAGATCAACGCCAGCAAGGCCCCCATCAAGGCAAACATCGGGATCGAGCCGATATCCGCCAAGGCTGACAAAAGGGCCGATGCGGCCGCGGCGGCCAACATCCCGCCCAGCAGACCCGACCAAGTTTTCTTTGGGCTGATGCGCGGCGCCAGCCTGGGCCCGCCGATGCGCCGCCCCGCGAAATATGCGCCGGTATCACATGACCAAACCGAAACGAACAACCATGACACCGCCAGCATCCCCTGTTCCCCGTTGCGCAACCATAGCAACGCCAGACAAGGCAGTCCCAGCCAAAACAGTCCGACCACCGGCCAGGTCATTTGCCGTCCGCCAACGCGGGAGACCAATGCCATCGCCAACGCCAGAGGCGGCAACGCCAGCAGCGCCCAATTTGGCTGGCCCAAATAGCCCAGCAACAGAACAATCAGCAAGCTCAACGCCGCGCCCAGACCCGCCAACCCAAACCCACGACCGCCCGTCAGTCGATCCCATTCCCCCGCCATCAATACCGCCGCCAGAGCCAGGAGCAAGGCGAAACCCAGCCCGCCATAATACAGCAGGACCAGAAACACTGGCAGCATGACCGCCGCCGACAGCACCCGCATCTGCAACGAAGATGCTGCCCGATCCGCGGGTTTCGCCGGTTCAGCCGCTGGATGCGCCATAACGCCGTTCACGCTGGTGGAACTCGTCAACTGCTTGCTGCAGGCTCTGCTTGTTGAAATCGGGCCAAAGAACGTCCATGAATACCAACTCCGCATAGCCGGCCTGCCATAGCAGAAAATTGCTCAGGCGCTGTTCGCCGCTGGTGCGGATGACCAGATCGGGATCGGGGATGCCGTCGGTATGCAGATGACGGGCAAAATTGGCCTCGTCAATATCCTCCAGTTTCATCGTACCGTCGGCGACGGCGGCCGCGATACGTTTACTTGCTTGGACGATTTCCCGGTGGCTGCCGTAGTTGACGGCAATGATCAAGGTCAGGCCGGTATTGCTGGCGGTGGTCTCTTCCGCGTCCGCGATCAATTTGACGATATCGGCCGCCAATTTCCACCATTCGCCGATGAAGCGGATGCGCACGCCGTTGCGGTGCAATTCGCGCAATTCGCGGCGCAGATACAGCCGCAGCAGGCCCATCAGGTCATCAACCTCCCGGGGCGGCCGCTTCCAGTTCTCGGACGAAAAGGCGTAAAGGGTCAGGTAATCGATCCGCATCTCCTGTCCCGCTTCAACCACGCCGCGCAGGGCGTCCACGCCGCGCTGGTGGCCGGCCACGCGGGGCAGGCCCCGTGCCTTGGCCCAGCGGCCATTGCCATCCATGATGATGGCCACATGGGCGGGTGGTGGCAATGGTACGGGTTCGGCGGAAACTTCGGACACGATCTAGACCTGCCTAATATCTTCGTCTTTGCTGGCCAGGGCTTCATCTATCTTGGCGATGGTCTGGTCGGTCATCTGCTGAATTTCGTCGCCCCAAAGATGATGGTCATCCGCACTCATCTCGCCATCTTTTTCCATTTTCTTCAGGTTTTCCATACCGTCACGGCGCACGTTGCGCACGGCGATACGAGCCTGTTCGGCGTACTTATGGGCGATCTTGACCATTTCAATCCGGCGCTCCTCGGTCAATTCGGGAATGGGAATCCGTATCAACTGACCGTCCGCCGCCGGGTTCAGCCCCAATCCCGACGCCCGGATCGCCTTGTCCACCGATGCAACAACGGTCTTGTCCCAGACCTGAACCGTCAATAAGCGCGGTTCCGGCACGCCAATGGTGCCAACCTGGTTCAAGGGCATTTGCGCGCCATAGACATCAACCATGACCGGCTCCAACAACCCGATTGATGCTCGCCCCGTGCGCAGGCCCGCGAATTCATGACGCAACGCCTCGACTGCACCCTTCATTCGCCTTTCCAGATCGTCCAGGTCAGGATCCGCCAATGTTCAACCCCCCTCTTCAATCGCCGCCTAAATCACTATCGTCAATAATTGTACACCGGCCCCGCCCTTGCAAGACTTCGGCAAATGCTCCGTCGTTATGTATGGAGAATACCAGGATAGGGATGGAATTCTCCCGCGCAAGCGAAATGGCGGCCGCGTCCATAACCCTCAGATCCCGCGAGAGCACCTGATGGTAGCTCAATCGATCATAACGTTCGGCGTCATCATGTTGGTTTGGGTCTTTGTCGTAGACACCGTCGACCTGGGTACCTTTCAACAGGCAATCGCATTCCATCTCGGCCGCCCGCAGGGCCGCGGTGGTGTCCGTGGTGAAGAAAGGATTGCCGGTACCGGCGGCAAAGATCACAATCCGGCCCTTCTCCATGTGCCGCATGGCCCGGCGGCGAATATAGGGTTCGCAAACCGTATCCATGGGAATGGCGGACAGCACCCGCGTCGGCAGCTCGATGCCTTCCAGAGCACTTTGCATGGCCAGCGCATTCATCACCGTCGCCAGCATGCCCATGTAATCGGCGCTGGCCCGCTCCATCCCCACCACCGCGCCGGAGATGCCGCGAAAAATATTGCCGCCGCCAATAACCAGGCAAACTTCCATACCCAGTTCGTGGACCGCTTTCACATCCTGGGCAATGCGCCGGACGGTATCAAAATCAACACCGTAGTCCCCGTCGCCCAACAAAGCCTCGCCGGAGATTTTTAACAGCGCGCGGCGATAACGCAGTTGGCCGGAACTCGATCCTGGGGAGGTGGTTTCTGGCGTCGTCACGGGCGTTCCCCTCTCCTCGAAAATTTCGGGTGGCGAAGGCGCGGGACGTCTTAAGCGGAAACTTGCGCCGCGACCTCCGCCGCGAAGTCAGTTTCTTCTTTTTCGATGCCTTCGCCCAGCACATATTTAATGAAGCCAGATACCTTGACCGGCGCGCCCAAATCCTGGCTCGCCTGTTCCAGCACCTTTGCCACCTTGGTCTCGCCATCAATTACCCAGGTCTGCTCGGTCAGGACAACATCCTGATAGAATTTACGCAGGCGGCCTTCGACCATCTTGGCAATAATTTCCTCGGGCTTGCCGCTGTCGCGGGCCTGCTCGCTTAATACCGCGCGCTCCCGCTCAACCGCCTCCGGGTCCAGATCATCGGTGCTGACGGATTGCGGCGAGGCGGCGGCCACATGCATGGCCACCTGTTTGGCAAGCGCCGAAAGCTGGGCCTGATCGCCTGTCGATTCCAAGGCCACCAGAACACCAATGCGGCCCAGACCGGGTGCCGCCGCCGCATGCACATAGGAAGCCACGACGCCCGTGCCGACGGACAGTATTTCGGCCCGGCGCAAGGACATGTTTTCACCAATCGTGGCGATCATATGGGTCAATTCCTCGCCCACATTGCGTTCGCCGCCCGGATAGGCTTGGGCCTGCAAAGTATCGATATCACTATTGCCGCCGGCCAGAACCAATTCGCCCATGGTGCGCACATAGGCCTGAAACTGATCGTTGCGGGCCACGAAATCGGTTTCGCTGTTGACCTCGACCACGGCACCCTTGGTACCGTCCGACGCCACCGCGACCAGGCCTTCGGAGGCGACACGGCCGGCTTTCTTGGCCGCCGTTGCCAGGCCCTTGGTGCGCAGCCAATCAACGGCTGCTTCAACATCGCCATCGGTTTCCGTCAGGGCCTTCTTGCAATCCATCATGCCGGCGCCGGTCTTGCCGCGCAGGTCCTTGATCATCGCTGCTGATACTTGAGTCACTGTCAATCTCCTATCTGAAGTTTACAGTGTAAACTATTGTAATTAATGTGGTTTAAGATTTTTCCGCAACTGTTTCTTCTGGTGCGGCCTCGGCAGCTACCACAGCCGGAGCGGCGATCGCCTCTTCCACGGCGGCAACTTCCTCTGCTGGCAGTTCCATGGCCGCGCCCAGATCCTCGCCGTCGGACTGGCGTTCCTGCTGCAGACCAGCGATTACCGAGCGGGAAATCAAGTCCAAGTACAGGGATATGGCCCGCGCCGCGTCATCGTTGCCGGGTATGGGAAAATCGATCAGATCAGGATCGCAGTTTGAATCCACCACCGCAATAACGGGGATATTCAGCTTTCTCGCCTCTTGAATGGCGATCTCTTCCTTGTTGGTATCGATCACGAACATCACGGCCGGCAACCCGCCCATTTCCTTGATACCGCCCAGGGCCCGCTCCAACTTGTCCCGCTCCCGGGTCAGTTGCAGCAGCTCCTTCTTGGTCAGGCCACTGGTTTCCACCGCCAACTGATCTTCCAGCACCCGCAGGCGCTTGATGGAGTTGGAAATAGTCCGCCAGTTGGTCAACATGCCGCCCAGCCAGCGGTGATTGACGTAATACTGACCACAAGCATTTGCCGCCGCCGTCAAGGGCGCCGAGGCCTGTCGCTTGGTACCCACGAACAGTACCCTCCCGCCACGGGCCACTTCATCGCGTACCTTCAACAAGGCGCGCTGCAGCATGGGCGCTGTTTCCCGCAAATCCATGATATGGATATTGTTGCGGGCGCCATAGATGAACGGTGCCATCTTGGGGTTCCAGCGATGGGTTTGATGGCCGAAATGAACGCCAGCTTCCAATAGCTGACGCATGGTGAATGTCGGGACGTCCGAAAGTGTCATCATATTCTCCGGTTATGCCTCCGCGAGCGCCCATCCGTTGCCGGACACCGGAGCACCAATGGGGTATTTCTGTCCCACCGACGCAAGCCCACGTGCGATTTAAACGAGTTCGCCGGCTACATAGACGCATTTCAACGCCATGGCAAGGCGGTTTGACCGAAATTTGGATGGGAAATCATCCCGGCGGCGGCAAGAACTTACAGGGCCACAATTCGCGCAAGCTCTATTGACTTTAGAGCGTGTCGCGTCAGCACATACAATGACGATTGAATGACGATGAAACCTGGCATGGGCATCGTAATTCCGGCTCTATTGTTCTTGCTGCTGGCGCATCCCCGCAGCCTTAAAAATCGTGCACGTCCATGACGCCGGGAATGGCTTTCAAGGCGCCGCGAACCTGCGGCGTGATGGCGAAGCCGCCGGGCAGGGCTATCTCCACCTCGCGTCCCGCCGCAGCCAGTTCCAATAACAGCGTGACCTGACCGCGGCCCTTGTTGTGGTTGTTCAATAGGGAGAGGAGGTTATCCAGCGGTCCTGGGTCCTTCAGGAAGACCCGAATGCCGGCGGCTACTGTCTGGCTGGCCTGATCGATGTCGGTGATCTGGCTGGCGATCATGCGACGGCGGTCACCGTCGTCGCGGACATCGATGGTCATGACAATGGATTTACCCTTGATCAACAGCTCCCGGCTGGCCGCCAGATCATCGCCGAACAAGGTCACCTCGAAGATACCCGTCTGGTCGGAAACGCGGACGAAAGCATAGGGATTGCCCTTGGCGCTTTTCCGCTCGCTCATCTCCTCGATGGTGCCGGCAATGCGGAACTGCTGGCCACCTTGATCGGCGCGGGCTTCCAGTTCGGCAAAGTTGACCATGGATTTCCGCGCCAACAGGGCGGGATAGGATTCCAAGGGATGGGCGGACAGATAAAATCCAATGGCCTGGGCTTCATTCGCCAGCTTGTCCAATTGCAGCCATTCCGCCGCCATGGGCAGCGGGGGGGGCGGCACCGCATCGCCACCACCCTCGCCTCCGAACAAGCTAACCTGGGCTGATTCCCGCTCCGCCGCAGCATGACCGGCAAAACGCAACATGATTTCCGATGCCGCCAACATTTGTGCCCGGTTCGGGTTCAGGCCGTCGAAGACGCCGGCCCGTGCCAGGTTTTCCACCTGTCGCTTGTTCACCTGGCGGGGGTCAAGGCGGCCGGCAAAATCCCAGACATCCCTGTACGGCCCGGCGTCCCGCCGTTCCGCCACCACGGCTGCCATGGCCTCCCGGCCCACATTCTTGACCGCCGCCAGGGCGTAATGGATGCCATCCCCGCCATCTTCGCCAACCCCGGGCGCGACCGTGAAGACAACATCCGACTTGTTCAAATCAGGCGGCAGCAGGGGAATACCCATGCGCCCGACCTCTTGCTTGAACAGGTTCAGTTTATCCGTATTGGTCAGGTCCAGGGACATGGTAGCCGCCATGAACTCCACTGGATAATTGGCCTTCAGATAGGCGGTTTGATAGGCGATCAGGGCGTAGGCGGCGG
>JAPYUH010000110.1:9087-12976 GCA_029936195.1 Alphaproteobacteria bacterium | reverse complement strand
CCTAGATATTAGCGCCGCTAAAAGAAAGGCGTATCATAGACCGGTAATCGTAATAAATTGTTACGAGTAGCGAAAATTATTTCGTCTCAAATTGAATCGCGGCAAATGCATTTTTTCGCGTCGTTGGCAATCCATACATGTGGATTAAATAATATGCGAAATTGAGGTCCATCCACGCGGCCAAAATTTGAAAAACCAAATTAACGGCCAAAAAAGGACGCCGCATTCTGATATATTGCAGGCCTGGAGGCGGTGCTGAATTGCGACACCCGTGTTATATTCGACGAATTTCGCGGTGCAAATCTAGTCAACGCGCTTAGCCTGTGATACCAAATTCGGAGGCACTAATCTGGTTGTGGATGCCGAGCCAAGGTATCGACAGTCAAACTGCCGTAATAGGCCATGGCGAGCCGGGAGGGAGCAGTGGCAAATTTCGGAACGGTGTTAATCGGCCTGCAAGGGTGATTTGCGTTTGTACGACGATTGACGGTTTTCGATTGAGTTCTGAAATTGACTATCCAATTGTTAACACAATGGTTACAGTCCTGGCGCTAAATCAGGGTTGAGCCAAAGATATTGGAGCGGCGGACAATGCCGCGAATTTCAGGGAGCGCGGTATTGCCTATGTACATGTTATTCTGCGAATTCGCTTCGCAGGTATTTAGTTTGCAAGACTGCGTTTCCCGCGAGGGAATTTCTTTTGTGGCGTCGCGGGAAATGGTTGGGCCAACTGGGGGTTATTCATGACGGAACACACAAACGCCAACGCATTGGCATTGCGTGCAAAAATGATGATTGCCGCCCTGGCCACCCTATTGGCCGCGACCGGTTGCGCCACGCCGCCGCCCGCCAATGACACGGAGGCCATGGCGGCTTTCAAGGAAGCCAATGATCCGCTGGAGCCGTTGAACCGCTATTTCTTTGAAGTCAACCGGGTCCTTGATCATCTGTTCCTGCGCCCGGTTGCGGAGATTTACCGCGGCGCCTTGCCTGACCATGCGCGCAACAGCGTGCGCAGCTTTGTCAATAATCTGGAAACGCCGAATATCTTTATCCATGATGTCCTGCAGGGTGAAATGGAGCGCGCCGGTAACAGTTTTGGCCGGTTTGCTATCAATACGGCCGTTGGCCCCCTGGGATTGAACGATGTCGCGGCAGGCGACAGCGCTAATAATTCCGGCGCCGGTATTCCCTACCATAGTGAAGACATGGGCCAGACCCTGGCGGTTTGGGGCGTCTCGCCGGGTCCCTATTTAATGTTGCCGCTGCTGGGGCCTTCAAACGTCCGGGACGTAATTGGTTCCGCTGTCAATCACTACATCAATCCAGTCAACTACCTTGTTCGCGAGGAAAAACGGTTTGCCTTTTCCGCCGGACGAACGGCGATCCGCGCCTTAGATACCCGATCCCGAAATATCGAGAGCTTTGACGAGATTGAGCGCGGCGCCATCGATTTATACGCCACGGTCCGCAGCCTATACCGGCAATACCGTGCCTCCGAGATCGGCAATGGCCGGGGCCCGGCAAACCCACTGCCGGAAATGTCGGAAGAGTTTGAGGAAGACTACAACACCGAGCGTGTCTCGTCCGTCGTCAAGAAATAGGCTTGACCACGTGAATTTTCGCCGTCGAGAATTGGACCGCCAGGAACTTAGCCGCCGCAATTTGTTGTGCCGGTTTGGGCTGGGTTTAGCGGCGGTGCTGTTGACGGCCGCGCCGCCGTTGGCCGCCACCACATGGGCGGCATCATCCGGCCGAACGCTGGAACCTGGCGAGGCCAAGGGTCTGATCAAAGCCCTTGGCGATGCCGCGATCGCGATGTTATCCGACAAAACCATGAGCGGTACGGAAAAAACCCGCCAGTTCCGCCATCTGCTCAATCAAAGTTTCGCCCTGAAAGGTATTGCCCGCTTTGCCCTTGGCCGTTACTGGCGGCGGGCTGATTTCGACCAGCGCCGGCGCTATTTAAAACTGTTTGAAGATTATATCGTCAATTCCTATGCCGCCCGATTTGGCAATTTTGCGAGTGAGCAATTCGTGGTCATGGGCGAGAGCATCGACGACCGCGGCTGGGCCGTGGTTGCGACACGCATTCAACGACCGGGAGGCGACCCGGTGGAGGTGTTCTGGCATCTGCGGGAGCGCCTTGGCGCGGTCAGGGTTGTCGATGTGGTGATCGATGGCATTTCCATGTCCCTGACCCAGCGTTCCGATTTCGCCGCTTCCGTACGCACGGTGGGCGGCGACCTGGACGCCTTTCTCGATACCTTGGAAGCCAAGGTGCGGAATATTAATCCGGCGCCATGAGGGCACTGTTGCGGCATAAGTTGAAGGAACCGTTGAGGGTGCGCTTGAGGGTACAGTTGAGGGGATGGGCGTGACGGGATACAGCGAAACTTTCCGCAACGACGTGGCCACCTGGGAAGTTGATGCCACCGAGCATTTCACCGTGGCCTATTATTACGAAAAATTCGAGGCGGCGGCGTGGCGCTTCCTGCATGATGCCGGCGTTGACCCGGGCGCGGCGCGAACCGTCGAAGCCTTGACCCACTACAAGGCTGAATTGCGAAACCGAGATATCTACAAGGTCGAGACGGCCTTGATCGCCGGCGGCGAGAGGCCGACTATTGCCCACAAATTGTTCAATGCCGAGACGGGCGCCCTTTGCACCACCATGCAACAAACCCTGGCGGGCGTATCCCTGTCCGGGCCAACCGTCGCATGGGATGGCGATGAACGCGAGGATCGCCCGATACCGGGCGAAGAGGCCGCCTGGGTACCCTCCCTGCGCGACGTGGCGCGCCCGGGAGAGGCCGACTGGGCCGGCTATCTGTCCCTGCCCGGCTACATACACCGCTTTTCCACGGCCAACAGTTTTATCATGTCGGCCTTTGGCATGACGCCCGAATACATGACGGAAAACAGAATTGGCCTTTCGACCTTTGAATTCCAGTTGGTCTTCCACGGCCAGGCCAAGCCTGGCGACATGATCGACATGGACAGCTGCATTGCCCAAATGGGCGGCTCTTCCGTGCGTTTCTGCCACCGCATGCGTCATGCCGTGACGGGCGCGGAGATCGCCAGCCTGAGCCAGTTCGGAGTTCAACTAGACCTGGATGCCCGGCGGCCCTCCCGCATCGCCGACGATCTGCGGCAACGCGCCCAGGCCTTGCTGCCTGGGAATTGAAGTCGGCAACGGCTTTGTGGTATTGCCGCCAGCTTGCCCGGGCGCATGGCTTGCCCTATAACCCGCCCATGAGAACGCGCACCGGATAGATGCGGCAAAGACCGTAGCTGCCCCCCGCCGGACCCGGGCCAGACCCGCCGCGAGCCGGCACCCCACGTGCGCCCTTCCGCCATCGCCAACGACCACCCAACGCCCCCGCGCACATCTGTTTCGTGACCCTTGTTGGGGAAGATTGATCTCATGAATATAGCCTCCAACACATCGACGAAAACTTTCGCTAGCCTGGCCGAATGGCGGGTGGAAGCGGCCGCGATTATTACCTTGGCGTTTCCCCTGGCCCTCACCCAACTGTCACACATCGCCATGGTGACAACGGACGTGGTGATGATGGGTTGGCTGGGGCCGAAGACGCTGGCGGCCGGTACCCTGGCGAATCATTATTATTGGTTCTTCGAAATGGGCAGCATGGGGTTGGTGGGCTCGGTCGCGGCGATCCTGGCGCAGCATCTGGGAGCGCGGCGCTATCGGGGGGTGCGGCGGACGGTGCGGCAGGGGTTTTGGGTTGCGGCGATGGTGGCGGTGCCGTGTCTCTTGGCCATTTGGCATGTGCGCGGGGTGCTGGGGCTGTTGGGTCAGGACCCGGAATTGTCGGCCATGGCGGAGGTCTATTTGCGCCACATGATGGCCGGCTTTCTGCCCGGC
>JAPYUH010000110.1:3744-8987 GCA_029936195.1 Alphaproteobacteria bacterium | reverse complement strand
CGGAAATCGGGTTGTTCGTTGCCGCCGCCATGTTGATGGGCCTGTTGGGGACCGAACCACTGGCGGCCCACGCCATCGCCGTGCAGTGTTGTGCCATCATCTACATGATCCCCTATGGTATCGCCCAGGCCGCCACGGTGCGGGTGGGGCGCGCCACGGGAGCCGGCAATCACCGGGGCGCGGCGCGGGCGGGCTGGGCGGCGATGAGCCTGGGGTTGATATTCATGTGCTTGCCGGCGGCGGCGTTCTGGTTCCTGGGATCCAGCATCGTGGCATTATTCCTGGATAGCGAATCGGCACAATCCACCGCCAAACTAGCGGTCGGCTTCCTGGCCATGGCGGCTCTGTTCCAGTTTGCCGATGGCGCCCAAGTAACCATGATGGGCGCGTTGCGTGGATTAAAGGACACCCGTGTGCCCATGTTGATCGCCGTGCTCGGATATGGCGGCCTGGGCCTGCCGGCCGCCGCCTATCTGGGCCTTTATCTGGGACACGGCGGCCAGGCCATCTGGGCCGGCATGGCGGTGGGGTTGTTCGTTGTGGGCGCCCTGTTCGTGGCCCGTTTTCGGCGCCAGACACAGCGTGCCATCGCCCGGAATTGAGCGGTAATTGCGAGCGATTTGATTTTCTGGGAATATTTGTGTTAATCTATTTTCAATGATTATGACAAAAATAAATATATCCGAGCACGACGGGGCGAGACATGGTCGTTGAATTCGTCCTTGGCGCGGCCATTGTCATATTGGCCACGGCGGCCCTGATGGTCTGGCTGTCGAACATGACCCGCGGCCTGCCGGCCATGATCATGGTCGCCGGCGTGATGACCCTGGCGGTGCTGGTTATGATGGCCCACGCCGCCATGGGCGTCGGGCTGGTGGATGCCCTGCACCTGTTGTTGATCGTCGGCCTGATCGCCGCGCCGATCATAGCCATCTCATTTGCGCAATGGCGGCGGCGGACGTAAGCGCTACCGCAGTTCCAAAACCGCATCCAGGGCCATCGTACCCTGTCCCATGGGCAGAACCAGAACTGGGTTCAGATCCAGGCTTTCAATCCGCCCGCCGCGGGCAGCCGCGAATATTGATAAATCCGCCAGGGCTTGCGCCAGGGCCTCCACATCGCCGGGCGGCTGGCCACGGACGCCTTGCAGGATTTAGTAGGACTTGATCTCGCGGATCATGCGCCGGGCCTCGGCCACGTCGAACGGCGCGGCACGAAAAGTGACGTCTTCCAGTACTTCAACGAAAATCCCGCCCAGGATAGCGATGGAGCGGGGCTGAAACAGCGGCCGCGGGCTATCCAGATCAATCCGTTTATCCGCCATGTCAGAACTTGCTATAGGCGCCGTCGATGATGAAGGTATCGCCGGAGTGATAGGCCGATGCGTCGGAGGCCAAGTATACCGCGACGCCGCCGAAATCCTCCTTCGAGCCCCAACGGCGCTGGGGAATGCGCGGTTTCACCGCCGCCTCGAATTTGTCCCAGTTGAAGGTTTTCTCGGTCATGGGCGTTTCGATCCAGCCGGGCATGACGGTGTTGGCGGTGATGCCATGGCGGGCCAATCCGACGCCCAGGGAGATCATCATGGAGACCAGGGCGCCCTTGGTGGCGGCGTAATGGATGCCCCTCGGCGCACCCTCGATGGCGGACAGAGAGGCCGTGCCCACCAGGCGGCCGCCACCTTCACGTTCCGTCATATGCTTGGCCGCCGCCTGCAGGGTGAAAAAGGCGCCGTCCAGGTTGACGCTGGTGACCCGGCGCCATTCCTCCACCGGCATGTCGGTGAAGTTTGACTGATCGCCCCGGCCCGAAACACCTGCATTGGCGAAGCAGCTATCGACCCGGCCGAAAGTCGCCAGGGTTTCGGCAAATGCAGTCTTGACCGCCGCCGGATCGCTGACATCGCAAATTTGCGCCGAGGCGTTGCCGCCGTGGCTTTGCAATTGCGCCAGGGCGGCGGCGTTCTTGTCCGGATTGGTGCCCCAGATACAAACATCCGCGCCGGCCTGCGCCATGGCCTCGGCAAAACCCAGGCCGATGCCACTGTTGCCCCCGGTCACCAGGGCGACCTTGCCGGTCAGATCAAATGCTTGGTATGCCATGTTGGTTTCCTCTTGCGCGATGTTGGTCGTTGTTAGTTGCCGTTATTCGTTTTTGGTCCATTTTGCCGCCGCCGCCTCGTCCGTGTCCTTGGCCGCGACCCAGCTCGATTGGCCGCCAACCTCTTCCAGTTTCCAGAACGGCGCCTTGGTTTTAAGCCAGTCCATCAAAAATGCGCAGGCCTCGAACGCGGCTTCCCGATGGGACGATGTTGCCGCGCACAACACGATGCGGTCGCCCGGCAGCAGGCGGCCATGTCGGTGAATAATCAGCACCCGGTCCAGTGGCCAGCGCGCCAGGGCCTCGGCCTCCAATTCCCCAAGTTGCTTTTCGGTCATGCCCGGATAATGTTCCAAGGTCATGGCGGACAGCTCGCCCGGCCCCGCCACGTCGCGCACCAGCCCGATGAAGGAGGCGACGGCGCCCACCTCCCCACGCCCAGCACTGAGGGCGGCCAGCTCGGCACCCACGTCAAAATCCTCCCGCTGTACCTTGATCATGGTGTCAGCCCCCGGTCACCGGCGGGAAAAAGGCAATTTCATCGGTCCGGCTGAAGCTTTCATCAGCCTTGGCGTAATTCTGATTGATGGCGCAGCGCACGATGGCGGGATCGGCGAAGGCCTCGCCATGGCGGGCAGAGCGTTGCGCCAGCCAGGCGATCAGCTCGCCCACCGTTGTGACCTCGATGGGCGGTTCGACGATCTCCTCCGCTACGCCGACCCGGTCGCGCAGCCAGGCAAAATATAGCACCTTCATGTGGCCACCTCGTCATAGGGCAGAAAATCCACCGCCTCGCCCGCCGTTATTTTCGTCACATCTTCGCCAATTTCCACCAGGCCATGGGTCCGCACCAGGGAATTGATGATGCCGGACCCTTGCGGCCGGTACAGCACCGCGCACGGCGCGCCATTTTCACCCTGTTCCAGACGGGCGCGCAGCCATTCCCTCCGGCCGGGCTTTTTCTCGTAGTCAAAACCGGAGGTGACCCGATACAGCACCGGATCCAGATCAGAGGCCCCCGCCAGGCCCAGGATCAGCGGCCGGGCAAAGCGCAAGTAGCAAACCATGGCCGCCACCGGATTGCCCGGCAGGCCGACAAAGGCCGCATCGCCGATCTGGCCCAGCGCCAACGGCCGGCCTGGCTTTATCGCCACCTTCCAAAAGTTCAAATGGCCCAGCGCCTCCACCGCGCCGCGCACATGATCGCCCTCGCCAACCGACACCCCGCCCGAAGTCAGCAACAGATCGTGATCCGCCGCCGCCGCGCCCAGGCCGTCGCGCACGGCCGCGGCATTATCGGGCAGAATGCCCAGATCGGAAACGGCGGCAACGAGACCCCTGACCAGTGCGGCGAGAATATAGCGGTTGGCGTCATAAACCGCGCCGGACGGCAACGGGGCACCTGGGGCGCCCGGTTCAGCCAGTTCATCGCCGGTGGAAAACACACCCACCCGCAACCGCCGATACAGGGTCAACTCCCCCCGGCCCACGGATGCGGCAAGACCCAGATCCTGGGGCCGCAGGCGCTGGCCCCGCTGCAACACCACATCGCCGCGTTTCGTATCCTCGCCGCGCAGTCGGCGGTTGGCGCCCAATTTCAAACCCGGCGGCAGGGTAATGGCATGGGCGGTTGCCGAGACATCCTCCTGCATCACCACCGTATCGGCGCCTTGCGGCATGACGGCGCCGGTGAAGATGCGCACGGTTTGGCCGTCTGCCAAGGGCCGCTCGAATGGTTGGCCGGCGGCGGAACGGCCCTGAATGGACAAGGCCGTGGGGCCATTCGCGGCCAGATCCCCATGGCGCAGGGCATAGCCGTCCACGGCGGAATTGTCGTGCGGCGGGGCATCCAGGCCGGCGGTCACATCCTCGGCCAGGATCCGGCCCAGCGCCTGGTGCAGGGGGACGCTCTCCAGCCGGTCCCGGGTCACCGTGACGATGCTTTGCCGCATGATTTCCAGGGCCCGGGCCGTGGTCATCAGATCCTCGACCTGATTGAAGCAATCGTCGGCCAATTTGTTCATGACGCCAGATCTCTGGCGTTACAATAACCGGTGACGAAATCCGCCACCGCTTCCACGTCATCCAGGTCAAGCCGGGGAATGTTCAGATCGTCGGGCTGATAGTTGGCGGCCAGGGCAATGAAGCTGCGGTCCGCGCGGCACAGCAGGGGTTTTTCCAGGCCGCGGCGGTGCACCTCGATCTTGTCGTGGCCCTCGCTTTTGAAGCCTTCCACCAGCACCAGATCGACCGGCGTCATATGGGCCAGCAGGGCCTCCAGCCCCGGTTCGTCATCATCGCGGTTTTCGTGCATCAGGGCCCAGCGCGCGGCGGAACTGATCAGAACCTCTGTTGCGCCGGCGGCGCGATGGCGGTGGGAATCCTTGCCCGGCTTGTCCACGTCAAAACTGTGGTGGGCATGTTTGATGGTGGAGACCGTCAGGCCCCGCACCGTTAGAACGGGGATCAGTTTGGTCAGCAAGGTGGTCTTGCCCGCCCCGCTCCACCCGGTTAGGCCGAGGACTTTCACGATCCGTCCTTACCCGGGTCCAGCGCGGAAGTTGATGCCGTGACATGTTGCAGCCCGGCGCGCAGATAGTCATAGCCGGTGTAGATGGTGACCACGGCGGCAATCCACATCCCGGCGCGGCCGATTTCCACGCAGGGGATCATATCCCAGCCCGCATCGCCGATAATCAGGAAGCCAATGGCGACCATCTGCACGGCGGTCTTCCACTTCGCGACCCGGCTGACCGGCACGCTGACCCGCAGTTCCGCCAGGAACTCCCGCAGGCCCGAAACCAGAATCTCCCGGCACAGGATGACCACCGTCGGCAGAATGGTCCAGTCCCCGATGCGGTCCACATAGACCAGCATCAACAGGGTGGCGGCGACCAGCAGCTTGTCGGCGACGGGGTCGAGAAACTTGCCCAGGCCGCTTTCCTCGCCCAGGCTGCGGGCGAAATATCCATCCAGAATATCGGTGATGCCGGCGGCGGTGAAAATGCCGAAAACCAGCCAGTTGGACAGGGGCGTGGACAGATAAAAGGCGCCGATCAAGGCCGGGATGGCCAGGATACGCGACAAAGTCAATAGATTGGGTATGGTGGTCAGCATGCTTTCAAATCACTATCCAGGCCGCA
>JAPYUH010000110.1:0-3644 GCA_029936195.1 Alphaproteobacteria bacterium | reverse complement strand
CCAGGCCGCAGTCCGGGCCGGCCGGCCAAGTATAAGGATTTCAGCGCATGGCGAAAGCATCGCCTCAGCCTTCCGGATGAAAGAAATCATAAATCCGCCGCGCCACGCCCTTGGAAATGCCCGTTACACTTTCCAGGTCCGTCAGGCCGGCGGTTTCAACCGCCCGGGCGGAGCCGAAATGGTTCAACAACGCCCGCTTCCGGCCGGGCCCGACACCCGAAATGCTGTCCAGGGTGGAGCGGTCCATGCGCTTGGCCCGCCGCGCCCGGTGGGTGCCGATGGCAAAACGGTGCGCCTCGTCCCGCAGCCGTTGCAGGAAATACAAAACCGGGCTGCGCGGTTCCAGGGCAATTTCCGGCTTGTCGGGTAGGAATATCCGCTCCAGCCCCGCGTTGCGGTCCGGTCCCTTGGCGATGGCGGCCAGGGCGACGCCGGTGACGCCCAAATCCGCGAAGACCTCGCGCACCGCCGATAATTGGCCCAGGCCGCCGTCGATCAGCACCAGGTCGGGCCATTCGCCGGCCACGCGGGCATCCTCGCCGCCGCCCGCCCCGGAGGCCTCGCCAAAGGTGCTGTCATCCTCACCGCTCTCCGCTGCCGCCTGCGCTTTCAACAACCGCGAAAACCGCCGTTCCAACACCTCCCGCATCATGCCGAAATCATCGCCGGGGGTAATATTTTCATTCTTGATGTTGAACTTGCGGTAGGCGTTCTTTTGCATGCCCTCGGGTCCGGCCACGATCATGGCGCCGACGGCGTCGGTGCCCGAGATATGACTGTTGTCATAAACCTCGATTCGCCGGGGCGGACCATCCAGGGCGAACAGGTCCGCCACCGCCTCCAGCAGGCGGCGTTGCGAGGCGCTCTCCGCCAGGCGGCGGGCCAGGGCCTCCCGTGCATTGGTTTGAGCGTGGCCGACCAGCTCCCGCCGCTGGCCTCGTTCGGGACGATGCAGGCGGACCTTGCGCCCGGCCTTGACGCCCAGGGCTTCGGCGATCAGTTCGTGGCTCTCCGGCCACTCGTTCAGCAGGATTTCCCGGGGCGGCGGCTTGTCGTCATAGAATTGCCCCATGAAGGCGGCCAAAACCTCCCCAGGGGCGCGTTCCTTGCCATGTGAGGGAAAATAGGCCCGGTTGCCCCAATTTTGACCCGCCCGGAAGAAAAATACCTGAATACAGCTCTGCCCGCCTTCCATATGGATGGCGATGACGTCCGCCTCGGCCACGCTGGCGACATTAATGCCCTGGTGGGCCTGGACATGCGCCAGGGCGCGCAGGCGGTCGCGGTAGATGGCGGCGGTTTCGAATTCCAGATTGGCGCTGGCCGCCTCCATGCGCCGGGACAGCCCCGTCTGGACCTCGCGGCTGCGGCCGGAGAGGAAATCCCGCGCCTCGGCCACCAATTGACCATAGGCTTCCGGGTCAATGCGCCCGACACAGGGCCCGGCACAACGGCGGATCTGATATTGCAGGCAGGGCCGGGTGCGGGCGGCGAAAATGCTGTCGGAACAGGACCGCAAGGGGAACGCCTTTTGCAGGGTATTAAGGGTTCGGTTGACGGACGAGGCAGAGGCAAAGGGCCCGAAATATTCCCCCTTGCGGTTGCGGGCGCCGCGATGCTTGGCCAGTTGCGGCCATTCGTGATCGGCGGTGATCATGATGAAGGGGAAGGATTTGTCGTCGCGCAGCAGGATATTATAGCGCGGGCGCAGACGCTTGATCAGGTTGCTTTCCAACAACAGCGCCTCAACCTCCGTATGGGTGGTGACCACTTCCATGGCGCGGGTCTCGGCAATCATCCGCAGGGTACGGGTGTTCAGCCCGGCGGGCTGGGCATAGTTGCGCACGCGGTTCTTCAAATTCTTGGCCTTGCCGACATACAAGACCTCGCCATTTTCCGCCAGCATGCGGTAGACACCGGGAGCACCGGGCATGGTCACCAAGGCCGCGCCAATCGCCTCGCGCCCGGTCTCGATGCCGTCGCCGGGGCGCTCCTCGGCGCGCGCGTCGGCGGGCAGGTCCAAGGATTGTTCGCTCGGTTTGTCGGCCTTTGCCATGGCGCTATTTTCCGCGCCTTTTCCCATTCGTCAATGGTCCCTGGCCAAATAAGATATGATATGGGGCCGATATCCACGCCTCTTGTGGATAACTATGTGGGAAAGGCAATCTGTGAAGGGCCAAATTGGCGGAATCCCGCCCCTCCGCCCTCTTTGCACATAAAATAGGCAAAATCGTAACCATTTGATTTTAAACACCTAAATTTATCGCGTCCTCTATGATACCAATGCATAGACTAAACGTAACTCAAACGTTACCGAATCGCGGGCAATTACAAGGGGCTGTGCACAAAATCCGGTACCGTTACGATAATCGTCCAGTTGCGGTCAAGTTACTGCCTGGGTTGCCGCGGGCATGGGACAATATCAATCACTGTCTTGAAATAGGCATTCACCAATTCAAGTCAATAATTGTCTGTAATTGGGAAGTATTGGCGAACTATGTTTTTCGAGTACCGGTTGGGTTGCCTGCTTGGCCTCTGTTTTAGGCATTCCCGACATACCGTAATAGAGGGAGAGCATGTAAATTAGGTAGGCGAAAGTCAGGAAGGCGCCATAGCGCCGGCTGATGGGCCGGCCGCGCAGAACGAACGGTGTCACTAATATTGCCGCCGATAACATGATCCACAAATCGTAATGGAGAATCTGCTCCGGGATGGGCACCACCCGCACCATGGAGGTGATCCCCATGATGCCAAGTATATTGAACAGATTGGAACCAATGACATTGCCGATCGCCACATCGCCATGGCGGCGGATGGCGGCCACCAGGGAGGTGGCCAATTCCGGCAATGAGGTACCGAGGGCGATCAGGGACAGGCCAATGGTTGCTTCCGAGACCCCGGCGGCAACGGCGATGGCAACTCCGCCGTTGATTAACAGATCGGCCCCAAGGACCAACCCAGCGATGCCAGCCACGATGAACATCAGGGACAGCCAGGTGGAATGAGGCCGGGCCGATATGCCCTCGATCTCATCCACAATGGCCTCCGCCGTGGCCACGTTATCATCCCGGCCAGAGAAATAGGACCAGGTCAAATAACCGCACAACAGCGACGTCATGATGGCGCCATGCCAGGGCAGCAGCTGACCGCTCCAGCACAGGGCGATGAAGCCCACCGATACCGCGAACATGATGGCGCCGTCGCGGCGAATGGCGTTGACGTCGCAGGCGATGGGAAAAATGATCGCGGGCAAGCCGAGAACCAGCAGAATATTGGCGATGTTGGAGCCGACAACATTGCCGATCGCAATCTCCGGCGCACCACTCAGGACCGCATCCAGGCTGACCACCAGTTCCGGCGAGGAGGTGCCGAAGGCCACCACCGTCAGCCCGATCACCAGGGGCGGCACGGCCAGGCGTTGCGCCAGGGTGACGGCGCCGCGGACCAGAACATCACCACCGATCAATAGCAGCACCAGGCCACCGGCAACCATTAGATACGTCATGCTTCGACTTCACCGCAGGCGACCTAGAAAAATGTATGCGCGGATCGCCAAGCCCGACCCGCGCAAGCCTTATATAGCCGCGACGGGCGCCGTTTTGAAGTGGTTATCCGCTTAAAACGGAAATGCCCTGTCAGCCCGC
>JAPYUH010000378.1 GCA_029936195.1 Alphaproteobacteria bacterium | reverse complement strand
CCCCGGCGCGACGGTATATAACCAGCATTACCTGGCTGCATCATGCCGCAGGGGTGGCCAATCCCTGTGGTGAAGACAAAGTACGCTTTGCCTTGCGTCGGTTGCTGTGGTCACGTGGCGGAGTGTAGTTGATATCGCTTTCAACCAGCCCAAGCCCGCGCAAAGACTCCATGATTGCAGGGAAATCACAGCCCGCGTGGCGCGGCCCGCCTGCCCGTGCCGGGGAATGACCTGCATTTGACCGGTCGCGATGTCTTGTCGTCCGGGTTCAAGTTTGCGACGATGCAGGGCCGGATGCGACGATGCCGATTGGCGCGTGACGCAAAGAAACGTTCATTCGGGCGATACCGGTACAACGCGTACCGAGGCCAAAAAAACACCACGCGTGAGGGAGATCCGATTATGCCAATATTCGAAAACGGCCATGTGAAAATTCACTACGAGGAGGCCGGCTCCGGCTTTCCGCTGCTGGTCATTCCCGGCGGTGGTCTCAATGCGACCATAGCCGGGCTCGCCAGTCATGCCTTCAATCCCCTGGAGGAATTCAGCGATACCTATCGCGTCATCGCCCTGGACCTGCGCAACGCCAAAAATGGCCAGTCGGAGGGCCCATTGGAGATCGACCGGACCTGGGACGGCTTCACCGACGACCAACTCGGCCTGATGGACCACCTCGGCATTGACCGGTTCATGGTGCTGGGCTTTTGCATCGGCGGCCCGATGATCTGGAACCTGCTGAAACAAGCGGGTGACCGGGTTGCCGCCGCCACACTGGTGCACCCAAGCGGCTATATCTCCAGCCATCCGGACATCTACTACAACAACAACATCAACGGCTGGGCGCCCGAGTTCATCCAGCGGCGGCCCGAGATCACCATGGAGATGGCCTCGGAATTCCTCCACAACATGTACACGAAGCGGGCGGATTTCGTCTTCACCGTCGACCGCGACTTTGTGCGGAATTGCCCAACACCGGTGCTGGTTCTGCCAGACGACATCCCCGCGCACCCCTACGCGACGGCGATGGAGACGGCGCTGTTGGCGCCGAACGCCCAGGTCAGCCTCTATCCCTGGAAAGAGAACGATCGAAAAATAGCCCTCGCCCTGCGCCACATCCGCGGCTTCATGGTGACGAACGGGTTGTTTGGAAATGGCGTCGGATTTGGTCATCGCGCAGTCGTTAAGCGGGCCGACGCGTGTTAAGCTCGGTCACCGGGCGGCGCTTCGTCGATATCACAGGCAAGGGAAACAAACGTGGCAGATAAAATCAGGGTCGGAATTGTCGGGGCGACCGTTACACCGGGCGGGAGCGGCTGGGGCGCGAATGCCCATGTGCCGGCATTGCAAGCGTTGTCGGGTTATGAATTAAAGGCCGTTTGTACCGCCCACGAGGAGACTGCCAGAGCCTCGGCCGAGGCGTTTGGTGCCGAGCTTGCCTTTTACGACATGGCCGAAATGGTCGCGCACGCGGATGTTGACCTGATCGCGGTTGTTGTTCGCGTACCGTTGCACAAACAGCTGGTCATGGCCGCGATTGATGCGAACAAGCCCGTGTGCTGCGAGTGGCCCCTGGGCGCCGATCTGGCTGATGCGGCGGAAATGGCCGACCGCGCCAAGGCAGCCGGGCTGTCGACTTTGGTTGGTTTGCAGGCACAAAGCGACCCCGCCGTGATGTATGCCCGCGACCTTGTGGGCAACGGCGACATCGGCGATATCGTAACCGTTAACCTGAGCGTGATGGTCGGTGCCATCACCGAGCGCGGGGATGGCCGCATCTGGCAAGGGCGCCGCGAGAATGGCGCCAACCCCATGACCATCCCGGGCGGACATTCCATAGATGCCCTGTGTTACATCCTCGGCGAGTTCACGGAGGTCAGCGCCCGGGTCACAACACGCATCGAGATGTGGAAGCACGCGGTAACGGGGGCAGACTTTCCCGTGGACGCGCCGGACACCGTCACCGCCTCGGGCGTGCTCAAAAGCGGCGCGGAAGTGTCCTACCATCTGGCCAGCGTGCCCTACAATGCGAGTGGCACGCGTTTGGAGATTTATGGCCGCAAGGGGACCCTGGTGCTGACCTCCAAATCCGTTAACATTGGCCCAAGTCAGCTCCACCTCGCCATCGGCAATGAGACAATGGCGGAGATTACCCCGCAGGACAGCTATCGGCTTATTCCATTCGATATGGCTGCCGGCCCGGGAAGAAACGTCGCGCAGGCTTACGCCCGCTTTGCCACCGCCATACAATCGGGGCAATCGGGGACCGCGGCCGCGCCAGATTTTAACGCCGCTGTTGTTCGCCATGCGTTGATTGACGCCATGGAGCGTTCTCACAGAGAAGGCAAGGTCATCAAGTTGGGGTAGGGCCCGAGTGGCGGCGGACTTTTCCTATCCGCCGCTCAAAAGAGTGAGAGATACTCCCGTTCCTCCCACTCGGACA
>JAPYUH010000377.1 GCA_029936195.1 Alphaproteobacteria bacterium | reverse complement strand
AACTGGAACAGATTTAGCCCCAAACCGCATCGCCAACGCGTTTACCGTGATAGACAGCGCCGCCAGGGGTGGTGATGGAGACGGAAATGTCTTCGCCGGCCTGATGAAAATCTAGGATTGACGGCCAGACGGACCAGCGGAACCGGCCGTCGGCACAATAGTGCAGGGGCACTTTGTAGGGCGGGAAGACTTCGCCGCTGGTGTCGTCCTGGCCGTCGGTGAACAGGGTGTCACCCTCCACACGGACATCGAGGGTATTCACGGCGGCGAGGAAACCGAGGATGATATAGCGGCCGTTGAAACGGGCCAAATCGCCGGTGGCTTCCGCCGGTGGCGAAGCGAGAAAACCAGGAAGCTCCACCGTGCCCGTGGACAGGGTCCGGTGAAACAGCAGGCAATCCCAGGCCGCGCCGGCGCAGACCGGCTGATATCGCAGGTTCGAGCGGTCGGGACGCTCGACCTTGAGCCAGTCCGCCACAGGGCCGCTTTCGGGCGCCGGGCGCAGGTCCAGAAAATAGCAATCCGGGCCCAGGCGGGCATAGGCGGCCTGGTTGCAATCCGGGCGCGGTGGCTCCCCCTTGACCGAGCGTTCGCTGGCCGTGCCGATAAACAGCGTATCTCCCCGTCCGAAGCGGGCGGCATGGTAGCTGCCCATGGAGGTGGCCTTCTGCTCCCGCACCGGGTGCAGCTGCAGATGTGTGTTGTGGGCGCCGATGACAATGCCCGCATCCGGGCCCTCGCGCTCACGGATCCAGTTCAGGGACTCGGCCATGGAGACATCCCGGACGTTCCACAACTGGCGCACGCCGATGCTAAAATCCGCCTCGGTCTGGGCCAGGGCCTGGATCACGTCGCGGAGAATTTGCGCGCCGCGCAGGCCCCAATCGTAGTCGTCGGCCGAAGTAGCCCGGGTGTAGGCAACGCGGGCCTGTTCGATACGGCTGATCACCAGCGAAGCGGCGGCAATCAATTCCCGGAAGGCGGTAGCTGCGAATTCCGTGCGGTTCTCCAGGTTAAGCTCCGCCACCATGGGACCGATTTCCCGTGCCATGTCGTCGGCTAGGTCCCCCTCAACCCGGGCCGCGAATGCGTGCACGGCGGCATAGACATTGCGGGCATGCATCCAGTTGCCGCTGCCGTCCATGCTGTAAAAGCGCAATTCCCGCGGCCGATTGGGATCGGCGTTCCAGTCCCGCATCCATCGGATCAGCTCGTTCAGTTCGGCCCAGACGCCCCAGACATTGTTGATGGCGCGGGCCACGTCATCCCATTCATGATCGGCGCCGGCCACATAGTCGTGCACCAGGCGGCCTTCGACCAGGGCCGATTCCAAGACGAAGGTGGTGAAGCCATGTTCCTGGGCCAGATATTTGAACAACCGGGTCCGCCAGCGGTTCCATTCGTACAGATAGTGGGCGCTCTCTCCCACGGCGATGACGCGGCGTTTGCCGATGACGCCGGGAATGAAAGCCAGGTCGTCGTAATTGTCGTCGTGCCGGGGGATGGACAAGGCAACCGCATGCTCCCGTGCCCAGGCGACGAAGGCGTCTTCGTTGGGATCTGTCGGCGCGGCTGGTCCGGGCTGGTTCATGATGATGTTTCCATCGTTGTTTTGGATTTATGCCGTGCCACCACATCGCGCCAGTCGCCGTCAGCCCGCCAGCCAAGATCGTCGCGGGCATGACGGACATCCAAGACGCTGGCGCAGGGGTCCGCCTGGTAGAGTTGGGGGTCACGCACCGGGGGCATGGTCTCATGGATTGCCGCCATGCGCGCCAGTGTCTCCGGCCGCCCCATGCCGTCCGGTGCCGCCAGATTGAAGATATCGAACCGGCGGGCCCGGTATTTCAGGGCGGCGACAAAGCCCCGCGCCGCGTCCGTGGAGCGCACATAGGTCCGGGTCGCCGAAAGCGCGCCGTAGGGTGCAACGGCATTTCTGGCGGCGGCATCGGAACTGCAGCCGGGGGAATTGCTGTCGGGGTCGGGCAGGGCGAGCTGGGCCAGGATTTGAGCCTCTTTTTCAGGACGAACGATCAACGTCGGCCTGAGGCAGATAACGTGCATTTTGCCCCGCGCCGCGTAGTGCCGCGCCATGGTCTCCATGAGCTGCTTGCCCAGGCCATAGGTCCCCGTGGTGCGCAACGCATGCGTTTCGTCCACCGGCAGGTAGTCCGGCGCCCGATCATGGTCCAGACCCAGGGCGGCGGTGCTGCTGGCGACCACCACATGGGGCACGCCGGCATCCTCGGCGGCCTGGAAAACATTCCAGGCACCTTGCACATTGGTTGCCATATAGGCCTGCTCGTTCGGCCCGTCGCCATCGTCATAACCGGCCAGATGGATCACCGCGGCCTGCCCCGTGAAGGCCCTGGTCAGACCCGGCAGATCAAGGATATCGGTGGCAATGAACGGCACGTCGCCGGGGGGTGGTTTAATGTCCAG
>JAPYUH010000109.1:5377-13032 GCA_029936195.1 Alphaproteobacteria bacterium | reverse complement strand
GGCTTCGGCGCAGCGGCGGCGGTTGGGTCGGTCATGGCGAATTGAACCCTCTTAGATCCTGACAAGTCTGATCATATTGGTCCACCCGGGCCGGCAGGGATAGCGCCAGCGGAATCCGAGTTCAGTTATCTTGCCTTTCGCATCGACCGGTTCCAGTGACAGTTTTCATTATTGGAAAAGTATACTGTCACCGGGATAAGAAGTGTGAAACGCCGGCATCAATTCAGGATGCCGATGGAGATCCAGGGGAACCAGCTGACCAGAATAAGCACCAGCAGCATCATGGCGATGAAGGGTAATACGGAGCGGCAGATCAGCAGGAAATTCTCCTTGAACGCGGTCATGGCGATGATCAGGTTCAATCCCATGGGTGGAGTGATAAAGCCGATTTCCAAATTGACCACCATGATGATGCCGAAATGGATGGGATCAATGCCATAGGCCATGGCGATCGGCAGTAGGATTGGCGCCAGCATCAAGATGGCCGACACGATATCAATGAAACAGCCGACCAGAAGCAGGAAAACATTCAATAAAATCAGGAACATAAAGCGGTTTTCGACCAAACCGCCGACCCATGCCGCCAGGTCCTGGGGTACCTGTTCCGCCGTAAGCAGCAAGTTCAAGCTCAAGGCTACGGCGATGATGGGAAACAAGGTGCCGAACAACTTAGCCGCATCAACGGCAACACCGAATAGATCGGCAATGCCCAATTCCTTATGGATAAACACTTCGACAATGATGGCATAACCGACCGAGACGGCGGCCGCTTCGGTAGCCGAGAAATAACCCGAATAAATGCCCCCAAGCAGGATTACCGGCATCATCATGGCCAGGAACCCATGCCTTAGAACCGACAGAAATTTGCGCCCGTCAAATGGTATGCTCGGCATTTGACGGTTGGCGAACAGGGAGTAGCCGGTCAGAACGACGGTCAAAAGCAGGCCCGGCACAATGCCGGCGATAAACATATCGATGATCGAATGCTCGACCACGATACCGTACAGGATCATCGGAATGGAGGGCGGGATCAAAACCCCCAGGGTACCGCCCGATGTCAAGGCGCCCAGGGCATATTTGCGGTCGTAGCCTTGCTCGATCAGCGCCGGATAAAGAATTGAACCCACGGCCAACAATGTCACCGGCGAGGAGCCTGAAATGGCGGCGAACACGGCACAGGACAAGATCGTCGCCACCCCAAGGCCGCCCGGCAGCCATTGGGTCGCCGAACGCATGATCGCCACCAAACGGGCGGCGATGGAACCCCGGGTCATGATATTGCCGGCAACGATGAACATGGGAATGGCGAGCAGCACCTCGCGATTGACCGAGGTCCATATATCGTCGATCAAATAGTCAATTCGGCCATCGCCATAGACCAGATGAATATAGCCGGTGACAAAAAATAAAATCAAAATGACGCTTTGACGCAAAAGCAGCAGCGCCATCACGATGAGAAACAAGATCAGCCCGGCGGTCATGCTATCCTCCGGCGGACTCGATCGGTCTTAAATCCGGCCAGCAACCAAATGCTAAATGCCGCAGGGCGCAGGCAAAAAAGGCATAGGGTATGATTAACTGTATGGGCCACAGGGGTACGTAAAGAACCGCCGCCCGGTCATTATTGCTGAACGTCTCGCCCACGTAGACGGCGGCATACCAGCCCATGGTGCAAAATAACGCGGCCGAGATAAAATCACCGAGCCGTTTCACTTGGGCATGGATCGATTTGGGCAGCCAATTGTCGAACACGCGGGGACGCAGATGTGAATTGTCCGCCGTCGCCATCACCAGGCCAAGGAATCCCGCCAGGGTCGTGGCGAACACGGCCCATTTTTGGGCCCCCAAGATGCTGAAACCAAAAACTTCCCGCGCGACGATATCGCTCAAAAGTAGCACCGCCACCGCGGCATACGCGATGGCGGCAATGCTACTCTCAACACTCAAAAGCCTGTTCAGAAACCGTTGTTGGAACATACGGTCCGAACCAACTTTTAACCGCGACAGGCGTCGCGGGCCTTGATGATTTCACTCCAGATGGCCTCGGCCTTGCCGCCGGTGTCACGCACCAGTTTTTCACGGGCCGGTTTGGCGGCCGCGCGCCATTGTTCCATTTCCGCCGGCGTCGGACGATAAACCGGAACACCCGCTTTTTCGATCTTGGCCAGCAGGGCCTTTTCCGCGCCACGAACGCCCTTGCGCAGGGCGCCCGCTTCATCACTGGCTTTTTGCAACCAGGACTGCTCCTGCGCGCTCAACTTGTCCCAGATCTTTTTGGACATGACCAGGGTGCCGATCTGATGGCCATGGTTGGTCACAATTACGTTCGGGGCCAATTTATGCGTGCCGATGGCGATGCCGTAGACAGTCGGCCAGACAGCGGCATTGACCGTGCCGGTTTTCAGCGATGGTATGGAATCCGTGGTTCCAAGGGGCACCGGGTTGGCGCCCACGGCCTCGAAATAACCGACCGCCGGTTTGGTCGGCGCAACGCGGATTTTCATCTTCGCCATGTCCGCCGGCGATTTGACCGCTTTTCGGCTGAAGATGATCTCCTGGCCAACTTCAACCCAGGTCAGAATGATCAAGCCATTTTCCTTCATCATCGGCGCATAAACCTTGCCAATATATTTGTCGAATGCGCAGTCAGAGTGGGCGGGACTGTCCCAAAGGTAGGGCGCCGAGAGCAAGCTGAATTCAGGCACCACCAGGGATGTCGCCGTATTTGATTGCCCCGAAATATCGATCCGTCCCCGGACAGTTTGCCGCATCGTGACCTGTTCATTGCCCAGTTGCGAACTGAAGAAGATCTTGATCTTCAATTCGCCGCCCGAAGCCTTTTCGACCCGGTCCGCGATGCCCTGCATCCAGGCACCCCATGGCGTCTTTTGTGGCGCCGCTGTGGCCAGGCGGAGTTCTTTCGCGGCGCTAGCCTCAAACGCGACCGTCGTCAGCATTGTGGCGGCCGCGATACCGATAACTACGGACTTCTTTAAACCCTGCATAATCTAGTTCCTCTGTTTAGGCCGTTGGTCTGGGATGCAACACGGTTTCGAATAATGCCATCAAAGACCGTACCTGCTAACCATTCTCAACTGACCTTGTGAGCTTTTAATTTTTGTAGATTTCGGTTTATCCATTTTTGGACGAACGCTTGAAACCTCCCTTGTTACCATCTAACGTAAACATGAATTCATGTTCATTTGTCAACCGGAGATCTCGTTATTTCATGAATGAACTCGCTCCAGACCGATCAGATCTGATCCTACCGGCCAAACAGTCACGCAGCCGAGCGCGACAGGCACGGATTATTGAAGCCGGTCTGGAGCTACTGCATCAGCAAAAATTCGAGGACATAACCATGGAACAGCTTGCCCTTCGTGCAAATTGTTCCGTTGGCACCCTATACAAGCGATTCCGAGACAAGGAAGCGTTGTTGCGGGTTCTAACCGAGGAAACGGTACGCAAGACCTTGCAGGATCTGGATACCGATTTAGCCAGGGCCCTTACGAAATCCGACACCCTGTCGGCGGCCTTGTGGGATATTGTCAACTTTCTCGTCAATCTATTCAGGCACCGCGAGATGCTTATCCTCGCCATCTTCAAGCGTCAGTTTGACGACCCTCAAGCAACGGCGGCGTTAATGGCCACTCGAATGGCCGTTGTTGACACGGCGCTGGCAAAAATTCTGGCCATGCGCCCGCGCGGCATGACGGCGGCGGATTTTTCCTGGCGTTTTCGCGTCGGCATGCAACTGGTAATCGGCGCTCTCATTAATGCCATCCAGAACCGCCCCGGGCCCTTGATGTTGGAGGACGATGCCATCATCGACGAATTTGCCGAATATCTGATCGCCCGTTTGAGCCGATGAAACCGAATTGGAATGCAAATTTAATTCATGGTTGAGTTTCAGCCCCCTAATAAAATTAATAATACTGAATTACGGAGATGGAAACACCATGAGCAAGACAACCACGGTTACCAACTGGAATACCGACTACGACCCAACCCTGGTCCGCTGACGCTCGACGACGATGAATTCATCAATGAACTTTCCGGCATGTTGCTCGCCTACATTCAACCCGTTGGAATGCCATCACAACACCCACCTATAAGATGATATCGTGCGAATTAGAATAGATGCGGAGCGTTGCCAGGGACACAATCGCTGCTGCGCCCTGGCTCCGGAAATTTTTGATGCCGACGAATTAGGTGCGACGATTGCCTTGCATGATGGCGAGGTGCCCAAGGAACTTGAAGACAAGGCAAGGCTCGCCATGAGCAATTGCCCGGAATACGCCATAACCAGCATCGCGAAATAAGGAGGCCCCAGCGCCATGACGAAAACTGTCCCTGTGAATGATTGGTCCACCGACTACGATATCTTTGACCCTGATTATATTCGCGATCCAGTACCGGTTTGGAAGGAATTACGCGGCCAATGCCCGGTTGCCCATACGGACCGCCACAGTGGCTCCTGGTTGCCCACCCGCTACGAGGATTTGCAGGCCTTCGTCCGCATGGTGCCGGAGATGTCCTCGAAGGAGCCCATCGTCGTTCCGCCGCCAATTGTCGCCGAGGGGGACGTGGATGAATATGGCATTGAATCACCACCCATCACATCCGACCCACCGGAACAGATTCCGATCCGCCGGCTCATCCTGCCCTTCTTCACGGCCAAGGCCGTGGCGCCCTATCGCGAAGGCACGGTTGAGCTGTGTCACAGTCTGATCAATGAATTTATTGACAAGGGAAAGGCGGACGCGGCCGTACAATACGCCCAGCAACTGCCGCCGCGCATCATCGCCCGCATGCTCGGTGTAGACCCCGGCCGTGCCGATGATTTTGTTGAATGGGTTCGCGGCGTACTGGAGATTGGCCTGACGAATCCGGAATCACGGGTAAAATATCGCCGTATCATTCGCGAATTCTTCGCCGAAATGGTAGCGGATCGCCGCAAGAATCCTGGCGACGACATGATTTCGCAACTGCTGGAAAAAGAGCTCGACGGCGAACCCGTAACCGATCGTACCGCCGTTGGTATGTGTAATCTCATGCTGGTTGCTGGTATCGATACCACATGGAGTTCCATTGGCTCGGCGCTGTGGCATTTGGCCTCCACGCCCTCCGACCGCCAACGGCTTGCCAGTGAACCGGAACTCTTCCCCTCGGCTGTGGAGGAGCTGTTGCGGTATTATTCACCGGTTACCATGGCTCGGATTTGCCAAAAGGATATTGACGTCGCCGGCGTCTCGATGAAGGCCGGCGACAGGGTGCTGATGAACTTCCCCGGCGCCAATCATGATCCGGAGGTTTTTGACAATCCTGACGAGGTGATCCTTGACCGGGAGAAGAACCGGCACATCGCCTTCGGCGTGGGCATACACCGTTGCGCCGGATCCAACCTGGCCCGCATGGAGATGGATGTGGCCCTGCGGGTCTGGATGGAACGGATCCCCGAGTTTGAGCTGTCGGATCCGGACACCGTGAAATGGGCCGGCGGGCAGGTTCGCGGACCGCGGAATATACCGGTGCAATTCTAGGACCTGGTGTCCGTTTGAGCTTGGGGTATAGGCTGCGTAATATGAACTGGCCAAAAACCGCCATTTGTGGTGACGGCGCCATTTGGTGTCAACCCCGCGGGCAGTGTGACCGCGGGCGCTGATTGTAATTTGACGAAACCGGCATTTAGCCGGATGATCATGGCAAACATGAATTCAAGCTGAGAAACTACAAGGGAGCTGTTTCAAAATGGCCCAGACTCCCCCCGTGACTGATTGGACGATCGACTACGACATCTTTGACCCCGGCTATGTCCGCGACCCCGTGCCCATTTGGAACAAATTGCGGCAGGAATGCCCCATCGCCCATACCGACCGTTGGGGCGGTTCTTGGCTGCCGACGCGGTATGAGGATATGCAGGCGTTCGTGCGCATGGTGCCCGAACTGTCATCCAAGGAGCCCCTCGTGGTGCCGCCGCAGGAATTGGACCCGGATTCCGAACATGCCGAGGTTGCCGCACCGCCCATAACTTCCGACCCGCCGACGCAAATACCCATCCGGCGGATGATCCTGCCCTTCTTCACACCCAAGGCCGTCGCCGTGCATCGGGCCGATACGGAGGCCTTGTGCCACAATTTGATCGACCAGTTCATCGACCAGGGTTCGTGCGACGGCGCGGTGCAATATTCACAGCAGATCCCGCCACGGGTGATCGCCAACATGATGGGGATCGATGCCAGCCGGGCCGGCGATTTCGTGGAATGGGTTCGCGGCGTGCTGGAAATCGGCCTGACCAACCCTGAAATCCGACTTGAAAGCCGGGGCAAGATTCTTGGTTTTTTCTCGGAACTGGTAAAAGAGCGGCGGCAAAATCCCGGCGGCGATCTGATATCCCAGTTGATCGCCTGCGAGCTTGAAGGCGAACCGGTGACCGATACAACGGTGATCGGCATGTGCAACCTGCTGCTGATCGCGGGGATCGACACGACCTGGAGCTCCATCGGCGCAGCCATCTGGCATCTGGCGTCAAACCCTGAAGACCGCCGCCGTCTGGCAACGGAGCCGACGCTTTTCCCCACCGCGATTGAGGAACTGCTGCGCTATTACGCACCGGTCACCATGGCCCGGGTCTGCCAAAAGGATATCGACGTGGGCGATGTCACCTTCAGGGAAGGCGACCGGGTGTTGATGAATTTCCCCGCCGCCAATCATGACCCGGATGCCTTTGAACGCGCCGACGAAGTGGTGCTGGACCGGGAGAAAAACCGCCACATTGCCTTTGGTGTCGGCATTCACCGGTGCGCCGGCTCCAACCTCGCCCGCATGGAGATGGACGTTGCCCTCCGGGTCTGGTTCGAACGCATTCCGGAGTTCGAATTGTCGGACCCGGACGCGGTGACCTGGGCCGGCGGCCAGGTGCGCGGTCCGAGGAACATGGCAATCAGGTTTTGATGCCCTATCCGGCGTAACTGGAGCGCGCCATGACGCCCCATTTGTCGCTTCGCTTGGTGACGATCCATAGGGATTTATACTGGCCCAGGACGCTGTCGTCGGCCCGGTAGCGGGTGAACTGCACGTCGAAATGTACTTTGGCGGCATCGCCGTGGACCATGTGCCGGTGGTCCCACTTGGTGTAGGCCCAACCGCCCGTATCGTTGCGGGCGTGAAAGTTGGCGATGCCGTAGTCGGCGGCGGTCTCGAATATCTCCATGCGGCCGCCGGCGATGCGGTAATGTGGAAAGTGAAAACAATCCCGCATGGCGTCGCTATCCTGTGCGTTCAAGCCTTCGATATAGGTTGTCAGGACGCTGTAAGCGGATTTCTCAAAATCTTGCATGCTCTACTCCCTTACTCCGGCAAACCAGCGGCCCGCAGGCCTTCGATGAACCTGTCCATGCCTTCACCGCCTATGGGCACGCGATGACGGGTGTTCCGTAGATTGGTGCTGGGCGCCAGTTCAAGCAGGCTGGCCACGTCGCGCCGCGCCACTTCCAAGCGTCCCAACAATGCCAACGCGCTGGCGCGCTGCCGGTAGGGCGTGGGAAAGTTCGGATTCATTTCAATACTGATATTGCAGGCGTCGATCGCATCGTCATAGCGCCCCGCGACAAAGGCACCAATCGCCGTGCCCACACGCCAACCTGGGCGGCCCG
>JAPYUH010000109.1:0-5277 GCA_029936195.1 Alphaproteobacteria bacterium | reverse complement strand
CCTCGTTCAGGGCAGCCTCTTCATCGCCATGCCATCCGAACGGAATTTGCAGGACGAGCATGAAGCACAAAAGATTGCGCAGGATGGATGCATCGGGAAAGTCTCGGATGGCCTGGCGCAAAAATGGCAGCAGTTCTTCCCAAGACCCCTTGGAACACCGATAGAATAAATACCGGGCGCGCGCCACCGCATCCCAAAGGTCAAGGTCGCGGGACTGCAACCGCGCGCCCCGCCGCAACTCCGCCTCTCCCGAGCGCGGCGCAACGGCCCGGACGATGGCCACGGTTATTTCGTCCTGAAGATCAAAAATATCGTCCAGATCTCCATCGTATCGTTCCGCCCAGAGGTTTGTGTTGGTTACCCCCTCTATCAATTGCGCCGTGACGCGCACCCGATTACCAGCTTTACGCACACTGCCCTGAATAATGTAGCGCACGCCCAAATCGGATGCGATCCGAGCGACGTCGATGTCCTGGCCCTTGAAGGTAAATACCGTGTTGCTGGCTATGACTTTGAAATCCCGGAAGCGGGATAGTTCGGCAATGATATCCTCCGTGATGCCGTCGGCGAAGTATTCCTGATCGGCATCGGCAGAGCGATTTTCAAACGGCATCACGGCGATTGACGACTGGCCATCAGACCGCCCGACCGCATCTTCCAAACCAGCCCCGGCGGCAAAGATTCCAACCGCTTCGGAAATATTCTTAAGTTGCCTTTCGCCCTGATCTGTGAACTGGGCGGACAGTTTGCCGTCCAGGCTGTTTCGCGCCATCCCGGAAAGGGCGATGCCGCCCGGCGCCGCGATTTTCTGCAGACGGGCGGCTACATTTACGCTATCGGCATAGATATCCTCGTCCTCGTGCATGATGTCACCGACATGGATACCGACCCGCAATTTAATGATCTCGTGACCTTCCAGGCCCTGCTGGATGTCCAGCGCACAACCAACCGCGTCAACCGACGAGGCGAATTCCACCAACCAGCCGTCCCCCATGCGCTTGACAACCTTGCCACGGTGGGCGGCCACCACCGGTTCAAACAATTCACCGCGCAACTGCCGTAAGGCCGCCAAGGTCCCGGTCTCATCCGCGCCCATCAGCCTGGAATAACCGGCAATATCGGCGGCGAGGATGGCGGCAAGACGTCGTTCCATGATCTTTCGTATGACCTATAATGGACGAACCAAAAGAATATCCACCCGGCGGGATTCCAACACCACCCGGCGTTCGACAAACAACGGGCCGTCACCGTGCATTGTAATCCGATCAAGATATTTGCCGACCACGTAGGTCTCGGTGCGGCCGTCCTGCATGGTGCGGAAGACCGTGAAATTGGTACGGGCCTGATATTCGCCCTTGCCGCTTTCACTGACTTGGGCAGGGCCGAGGATGTGGCAGTAGGTGTGATCCTCGAATATATTGGCGCTGCCCATGGCCTGGATGCGGTCCGACATCATGCCCCGGCCCTGACAATACATGATGCCCATGGGCAGGCCGGCCTCGAAATTTTCCCGGGTGATAATCTGGTAGATGCCGTCGTCCGTGAAATAATCCGGCCAGCCCTCCAGGGCGCCGTCGTCGATATCGTGGACATAGGCGGTCAGGAACGCTTCGATCACGTCATTGTCTGGCATCTCAGTCAAAGCCCATGATGCGGCGGTAGCCGGTCCAGAAGCCGCGAATGGCGGCTTCGGTGGCGCGGCTGCTGTCCGACGATTCCACTTCGCGTCCACCCATTTCGGCCAGACCCGCCGCGCCGGGGCTGCCCCTGGTACCGCGCTGGACGAATTCGTTGATGCAACCGTCCTCCAGCGAGACCAGGCCGGCCGCACCCGTCAGATTGCCCTGCATGACCCGCACGGCGGTCTGTTCCTCGGTGTCGTCCGCATAGCCGACGTAGTACCAAAACAGCTCGGTTTTATCGACGCCCCGAGGCACGAAGAAACGCACACAGAGGGAATTCAGGGTGAACTGAATGGCCAGGTTGGGGAATATGGCCTGGATTGAATGGGTAATGCCGTCGTCGAACTCGTTCCAGGCATCCAATAATTGAGGTCCCGCTAAATTCGAATTGTACTGGGCGGCATGAATTTTCTGCTCCTTGTATTCCGCTGCCTCGTCCAGGGTATCCCGCTTGGCATAGCTAATGTGGTGCCACTTGTCCTCGGCCAGGACGATGCCGCCGTCCATGTCCAGTCGGTTGATCTTGAAGGTGGTGTAGAAGGTATGCAGCAAGGTGGCATGATAGGAATCCCGCACGTTTTCCGCATACAGTTTCCAATTGTTATGAATGATCTGACTGTGCATGCCCAACGGTTTCAGCGGCTTGCCCAGATTGCGGCGGATGAACTTGGACATCGGCTGGCCCAGATAGCTTTCCACGCTGGGGGTCTGTTCGGAAAATGTGCCGAACACCAGGCCGCAGAAGGTTTCCACCCGCAGACGCTCCAGGCCATGTTGATCGGGATCAAAATCCTCCCCCAGCCCGCCCTTGCCCTTCAGGCCGTTGCGAAAGGCCACGCCGGTCAGCCGCCCGCGCAAATCGTACGACCAGGCATGATAGATGCAGGTCAGCGCCCTGGCGTTGCCTTTTTCCTTGAGGCAGACCAGGGCACCCTTGTGGGCACAACGGTTGACCATGGCGTGGATGCCGCCATCCTCGTCACGGGTGATGATAACGGGCACCTCGCCAACGGTGGAGGTCTTGAAATCACCGCCTTCGGGAATATCGATTTCCA
Organism: Alphaproteobacteria bacterium; assembly: GCA_029936195.1. Classification (GTDB taxonomy): domain Bacteria; phylum Pseudomonadota; class Alphaproteobacteria. The sequence goes on along the minus strand of JAPYUH010000109.1, from coordinate 2,540 downwards.
GGCAGAGGAAATTCCACACCGGGCCGCGAAATATGCGCTGTTGTTCCAGAGCAAGGATTTCCCGATCCGCATACAGCCGGTATGGAATGCGCGTGACGCCGGGTTCGGGCCAGATCAACGGTTCGCTCAGTCGATGTTCGTTCGCCAACGCCATTCAGTCATACTCCCAACCGAAAACAATCATGATTTTTTGGTCTTGAAATATGGCGCCGTGCCCGCGCCGTGATCGGTTTCATCGACGACGGCATGAATGCCGGGCACCTGGGCAAGAAGGATCGGTTCAATCCCCTGGCGCAAGGTCAGTTCCGCCATGGCGCAACCCTGGCAGCCACCTTCGAGGCGCAGATGGACGGCGCCGTCCGCAATATGGCTCACCATGACCTTGCCGCCATGGGCGGCGATGGCGGGATTGATCAAGTCATCCAACATGCTCTGAACATCCGCTTGCCCGCCCCCGGCAGGGCCGGAAATTATCCGCACGTCAGCAACCTCGGGCAGATAATGCCGGATGGTATTGCCAATGGTTTTTTCCAAGGGCATGGCGGCACCAGGCGAACCAGTCATGGCGAGGACCAGCACGCCATCGGCAAATTCACGTATTTCAAGGTCGCCGCCGCGTTCTTGCACCATGGCGCGGACGTGATTTTCCAGAACCCGTTCGACCGGCGATGACGGCGCGCTTTCGATTTCCTCTGCATCGGCCGGAATGTCGTCCCCAAGGCTGTCCAAGGCCTGCTCCAGATCGGCAAGCAGATCATCGACGGCTTCCAGGCCGATGGACAAGCGCAGCAAATCGTCCGGGACCGGCGTTGCCGGACCCTCGATGCTGGCGCGATGTTCGATCAGGCTTTCCACCCCGCCCAACGACGTGGCCCGCTTGAATACCTTGACCTGGGCCGCCACCGCTATGGCCGCCCCCTCCCCGCCCCGAATGCGCAGGGACAGCATGCCGCTGAAGCCACCCCGCATCTGGCTCGCGGCGACGTCGTGGCCGGGATGGCCGGGCAATCCGGGATAGAGCACATGGGAGATACGGGGGTGACCTTGGAAATGTTCGGCGATGGTCATGGCGCTTTCCGAACAACGCGCCACGCGCACGAACAGGGTGCGCATGCCGCGCTGCAGCAGCCAGGCCTCCAAAGTACCCAGCATGGCACCGCCGTCCCGCCGCCAGGCCCGAATGCGCTGCCAAAATCCATCGTCGCGGGCCCCGACAACGGCACCGGCCAGGGCGTCGCCATGGCCGTTGAGGTATTTCGAAGCCGAATGCACCACCAGATCGGCGCCCAGTTCGATGGGCCGGGTCAGCACCGGCGAGGCCACCGTGCTATCCACCGCCAACCGGGCCCGGGCACCGTGGGCGATAGCGGCGGCCGCCTTGATGTCGGTAATGGTCCATAGGGGATTGGCCGGGGTTTCCAACCAAACCAGCTTGGTCCGGCCCGGCCGCATGGCGGCGGCCAGGGCGTCCAGGTCGTGCGTATCTGTGAACTCCACCTCCAGGCCCCAGGAGACGGCAAAATCCACCAGCCATTTGCGCAGGGCCCAATACATCACCTTGGGCGCCACCACGTGATCGCCGGGTAGCAACGCCTGGAAAACCGCATTGGCCGCCGCCATGCCGGAGCCGAACAACAGGCAATCATGCCCCCCTTCAAGTGCCGCCAGCAGATCCTCGGCCTCGTCATAAGTGGGATTGTGGGGCCGGCTGTAGCCACGGCCCGAGCTGTAGCCGCCGTCCGCGTCACGCTCGAACGTGGTGGAGGGGTGCAAGGAGGGCACCAGCGCCCTGGTCACGGGATCAACCCGGCCCAAAGCCTGGGCGCTCAAGGTTTCAGGCGATAGGCACCAGCCGCTATTGCCGCTATTATCCCTTCCGCCGCCATTGACGTTGTCATTTTTGCTCATCTCAATAACAGTTTACCACGGCTGGGCAAGCAACGCTTGAAATTGACCGGGCTCGTCCCGACACTGCCGCGACGATTACCATGGGAGATGAGACGCATGCGTATTTGCCTGACATTCGTAGCTGTATTTTTCTGGATTGCCGGCCATTCAGCGGCGAGCGTTGCGGCAAATCCCAAAGTTCAGCTTCAATTGGTGGCGGACGGCCTGAACGCGCCGATATTCCTGGTTGAATCCCCCGACGGCAGTGGCCGGCGCATCATCGGTGAACAGATGGGCGTGGCCTATGTTCTGGACAAGAATGGCGATCTGGGGAAACAGCCTTTCCTCGATCTACGCGACAAGGTCGTGCCGTTGCTGCAAGCCTTTGACGAACGGGGCCTGCTGGCCCTGGCCTTCCACCCGGATTTTGCCAATAACGGCTTGTTCTATGTGAACTATAGCGCCAAGCCGCGGCCCGACTCCCCTTTCAAGGGCAAGACCGCCTATACTTGGCGAACCTCGGAATTCCGCGTGGACCCGGATTATCCGGACCGCGCCGACCCCGCCTCGGAGCGGGTTCTGCTGCAACTGGATTGGGTTAACCGCAAACACAACGGCGGCGGTCTGGCTTTTGGCCCGGACGGTTATCTCTA
>JAPYUH010000108.1:6148-13093 GCA_029936195.1 Alphaproteobacteria bacterium | reverse complement strand
TGTATGCTGTCCCCTAAACGACGGAACCAAGTAGAAATTAGAATACAAAGGTTACCATGGTTCTAACGATAATCCCATACCGTGATAACGCCGTGCACTACCACAATCTCAAGTAGTGAATAAATACAGCCGGCACGGCCGACCGTTTAAAGGCGGAATATTATTCAGATTGCCGCAATTGGGTGGAAGCCGAGATCAAAAATCGATGCGGGCGGCTGCCAATATTGGACCGACGGGTCCCTTTTGCACGATAATGGCACAACCGTCACGGCCGCCCTCCGCCAGTTCGGCGCGGCTCAAATCCATTTGCAAGGCCTGGCCGCGCCAATGGCCCAGGGCGCGCATGTCGCGCACCACGTTGTGGTAGACCAGATTGCTACCGGCATTTTCGCCCCGTTCAATGGGTACATCCCGGCGCCGGTCGAAACGGACGAGCCAAACGGTGGCATTGATGCCCGCCTTGGCGGCGGCGCCGAGTGAGATGACGACCCGGCCGTCCACATGCCTCAGCCACAGTTTTGGGGCGCCCGTGGAACGAAGCTGCTCCGCCGCGATCGCCGCCGCGACGGCGGCGGCATCGGAGCCAACGGCGTGCTGCCGGCCGCCGATGACCATTTGCGGGGTGTAGACCGTGCGGCTGCGCATGGCGGCGGCATAATGGCGCTGGCGTTCCGTATTGGCCGGGCTGGCCAAGGTGTCCTTCCAGCCCAAATAGTCCCAATAATCCACATTGAACGTCAAGGTGATCAAGTCGTTGCGCTCGGCCAGTTTGCCCAGCAAACGGTCCGCCGGGGGACAGGAATTGCACCCTTGCGAGGTGTACAATTCCACGACGACTTGCCGGCCGGACCCGGCCAAGGCTGGCTGTTGCAGAAAAAGGGTCAGCAAAACAGCGCCAAGGATGGCGCGCAAGGTGCTCAATGTCATTGACTGCGGATTTTTCATACCCGGAAATTTAATCACGGGCGCCATCACCTGAAAGTCAATTGTCGGTGATGGCGCCCATCATGATCCGTCGCTTGGTATCAGGCCGCCGCGTTCATGAGGTTTCGCAGGACATATTGTAAAATGCCGCCGTGACGGTGGTATTCCACCTCGTCCAAAGTATCGATGCGGCACAACAAGGTGATGTCCTTGCTGCCGCCGTCCGAATAATGGATCGTGCAGGCGATATCCTGGCGCGGTGTGATGCCGCTCGAAATACCCGTGATGTCAAAGGTTTCCGTACCCGCCAAATTCAGGGAGCCGCGGCTGTCGCCGTCCTTGAACTCCAGAGGCAGGACACCCATGCCAACCAGGTTGGAACGATGAATACGCTCGAAACTTTCCACGATCACCGCCCCGACGCCCAATAGCTGGGTGCCCTTGGCGGCCCAGTCACGGGACGAGCCGGTGCCGTATTCCTTGCCGGCTACGATTACCAGGGGCACCCCTTCGGCCTGATAGCGCATGGCGGCCTCATAAATGGGCATTTGCTCGCCGCTGGGCTGATGCGTGGTCACTCCGCCTTCGGTACCCGGCGCCATTTCATTGCGGATGCGGGTGTTGGCAAAGGTGCCGCGCATCATGATTTCGTGATTGCCCCGGCGCGAGCCGTAGGAGTTGAACTCCCTCGCGGGCACCTGGCGTTCGTTTAGATAGTTGGCGGCGGGGCTGTCGGCGGCGATAGAACCGGCCGGCGAGATATGGTCCGTGGTCACGCTGTCGCCGAGCATGGCCAATTCCCGGGCGCCGACCAAATCCGAGACCCCACCTGCTTCCGGCGCCATGCCGTCGAAATAGGGTGGATGCTGAACATACGTGGAAACCGCGTCCCAGTCGTAGGTCAAGGTGTCGTTGGCCTTCACCGCCTGCCATTCTTCCGGCCCGGTAAAGACATCGTTGTAGCGGCTTTCGAACATCTCCGGCGTCAGGGCCCGGGCCACCGTATCGGCGACTTCTTGCTGGGTCGGCCAGATATCCGCCAGATAAACCGGCTCCCCATCGCTGCCCGTGCCCAGGGGTTCGGTGGTCAGGTCCTTGTTCATGCTGCCGGCCAGGGCATAAGCCACCACCAGGGGCGGCGAGGCCAAATAGTTGGCGCGCACATGGGGGCTGATCCGGCCCTCGAAATTGCGGTTGCCCGACAGCACGGCGCAGGCCACCAGATCGCCTTCGGTGATGGCATCGGAAATCGGCGGGTCCAGGGGTCCGGAATTACCAATGCAGGTGGTGCAACCGAAACCGACCACGTTGAAGCCAAGGGTATCCAGCGGGTCCTGCAAACCGGCCGCATTGAGATAGTCCGCGACCACCTGGCTGCCAGGGGCCAGCGAGGCTTTAACCCAGGACTGGGTCGCCAGGCCTTTTTCCACCGCCTTTTGCGCCACCAGACCGGCGGCCACCAATACGGATGGATTGGAGGTGTTGGTACAGGATGTAATGGCCGCGATGACCACGTCGCCGCTGCCTAAATCATAATCGGCGCCGGCCACGGGCACGGATGTCTCGATATCCGCGCCGGCCATCAGTTCGGGCAGCACCTCCTTGAAGGAGGCCGCGGCCTGGTCCAGATTGACCCGGTCCTTGGGTTGGGTCGGGCCGGAAATGCACGGCACCACGTCGCCCATGTCCAATTCCAGGGTTGCGGTGAAGACCGGATCGGGACTGTTGCTATCGCGCCACATGCCCTGGGCCTTGGCATAGGCCTCCACCAGCTTGACCTGTTCGGGGTCGCGGGAAGTGAATGTCAGATACCGCAGGGTTTCCTTGTCCACGGGGAAAAATCCGCAGGTAGCGCCGTATTCAGGTGCCATGTTGGCAATGGTGGCCCGGTCGGTCAGGGGCAGATTGTCCAGGCCGGGGCCGTAGAATTCGACGAACTTGCCGACCACGCCCTGGGCCCGAAGCATTTGGGTGACGAACAGCACCAGATCCGTGGCGGTGGTGCCGGCGGGCAGCTTGCCATTCAGCTTCATGCCGACTACTTCCGGCAGCAGCATGGAAATGGGCTGGCCCAGCATGGCCGCCTCGGCCTCGATGCCGCCAACACCCCAGCCCAGGACGGCCAGGCCGTTGACCATGGTGGTGTGGCTGTCGGTGCCAACCAAGGTATCGGGATAGGCGATGGTCTTGCCGCCGTTTTCCGAGGTCCAGGTAACTTTTGCCAGATATTCCACGTTGACTTGGTGGCAGATGCCGGTGCCGGGGGGCACGACGCGGAAATTATCAAAAGCCTGGGAGCCCCAGCGCAGGAAGGCATAGCGTTCGCCGTTGCGTTCGAATTCCAGTTCGATGTTCTTGGCCAGGGCATCCTTGGTGCCGGCGTGGTCCACCATGACGGAATGATCGATCACCAGATCCACCGGCGAGAGCGGATTGATCCGCTCCGGATCGCCACCCATGTTAACCACCGCCTCGCGCATGGCGGCCAAATCGACCACCGCCGGGACGCCGGTGAAGTCCTGCATCAGGACCCGGGCCGGACGATAGGCGATTTCCTGGTCAGAGCGTCGCGCCTTCAGCCAATCCGCCACCGCCTGGACGTCGTCCGTGGTGACGCTGCGGCCATCTTCATGGCGAAGAAGGTTTTCCAACAGGACCTTCAGGGAATAAGGCAGGCGGGAAAGATCGCCCAGGCCGGCTCCGGAGGCGGCGGGCAGGGAAAAATAGTCATAGTCCTTGCCGTCAACGGTCAGGGTGCGGCGGGTATTTAGGGAATCATTGCCGATGGAGGTCATGGGCTGTCTCCTCTTCATCTATCGGTTTCGCGCGGCGGATTTGCGCCGGCTTTGTACGGTTGAACGTTTATTCTGCAAACTCCATGAAGTGGCGTGCGGCGCGGTGTGTCGGCGGCGCGACCTAGCCCCATCTGACTGCAAAGAACCAACAAGGGCTTCATAGCGCCTTTTCTTTCAGAAATCACCTGTCACAATGCGGGAAATTGGATTTAGAACTTATTGGATTGGAGGACAAAGATGAATATGGAACTGGCTGGCAAGACCGTGTTGGTCACGGGCGCATCGAAAGGCATCGGCCTGGCCGTGGCCAAGGGCTTCGCGGCGGAAGGGTGCAACCTGCATTTGACCTCGCGGACAGAGGCGGAATTGCAGGCCGCGAAAGGCATTATTGAGCAGGCGCATGACGTAAAAGTCTCCATCCATCCCCTGGACCTGGCCAAGCCCGGCGCGGCGGAGGCCTTGCGGGCGGCGGCGGGCGAAATCGAAATTCTGGTCAACAACGCGGGCGCCATACCTGCCGGCACCGTCGCGGCGGTGGACGAGTCCCGTTGGCGTGAAGCCTGGGATTTGAAGGTCTTCGGCTATATCAACATGACCCGGCTGTATCTGGATGCCATGTCGACGCGGGGTCACGGCGTGATCGTCAATGTCACCGGCACGGCGGGGGAAAACCCTAGAGCCAACTATGTCGCCGGCAGTGCCGGCAATGCCGCGTTGATGGCGTTTTCCAAGGCCATCGGCGGCAGCTCTGTTGACAATGGCGTGCGCGTGCTGGCCGTCAATCCGGGGCCGGTGGACACGGACCGTATCCGCACCATGTTGAAAACCTGGGCCGAGGAAGAATTCGGCGATCCCGAACGTTGGCCCGAGTTGACCAAGAAGTATCCCATGGGACGTGCGGCAAAGCCCGAGGAATGCGCCGATCTGGTAGTTTTCGCGGCTTCCGCGCGGGCAAGCTATATTTCCGGCGTTGTCCTGACGATCGACGGTGGCGCGGGCGCGCGCCCTTGAGGGTGAGGAAACTACCTGGTTTTACCGAGCATATGTGCGGGTGCGGCATAATTGGAATGCCTCTTGACCGGACCACCTTCCGCCGCTTTACTGTCGCGCGACTATGTCATGCCGGCTTTGATAAGCTGACCAATCGGCATGCGGCCCGGTATGTTCTGCATAATATTGGTAACAGGGCCGGGCGGTGTGGATCTCCCAATTTTGATGTTTGATATTCTGTCTCCCGCGCGAACCTCGTTGGTTGCGGATTGCCATGGCGGCTCTTTTGGCGCTGCGGGGGAGTGAAGGCATGAGACATTTACGGCTCGGCCTGATGGCGGCGACCGTTGTTGCGGCCACTTGTTTTCAGACCAACACCACGACCGCCGGTGAAATCGTCGTCGGCCTGCAGTGCGACAGAACCGGCATTACCCAATCCATCGGCATGTTTCCATGTCCCGGCTACCATGACTACGTCAAGCTGGTAAACAGCAAGGGCGGTGTTGGGGGTCACACCATCCGCGTTGTGGAAATCGATCACGGATACGAAGTCCAGCCGGGCATGGAAGCCTATCGGCGCATGAGGAATGAAGGCGCCGTGGTGGTGGCCATTTACGGTACGCCGCATACCCAGGCTTTGACGCCATTGCTGCACGAAGACAAGATCCCCGGCATCAGCCCTGGGTTCGGCACGGCGGCTGCCGCCAACGGCAAGAAGTATCCTTATTTGTTCCCCATCGCGGCCACCTATTGGTCCCAGGGCGCGGCGGCTGTTCAATTCGCCAAGGAGCAGTTGGGTGGCGTGTTGAAGGGCAAAAAGATCGCCTACATCTTTCTCGACAATCCGGGCGGCCGCGAGCCACTTACTATATCTGCGCAAGCTGCGGGATCTGGAAGGTTTCGAACTCAGGGAATTCGCAATTCCGCCACCAGGCGCCGAAATGAAGGTACAGGTGCGCGATATCACCCGCCGTTTCCGTGCCGATTTCGTCATTAGCCACCTTTTCGGCAAAGCGCCCTCGGTCGCGTTGAACGAGTTTACCCGTCAGGGTTACCTGTTGAATAAGATGTTCGGGTTTGTATGGGCTGCCGGCGAGAGCAACATCATGGGTGCCGGTGGCTGGTATAAGGCCCAGGGTTATTATGTTCTGCAGATGGCTGGCGCCGGTTCCAAGTACAAAGTGCTTAATGACATCAGGGCCTTGTACAGGGCCGAAGGCAAAACTCCGCCCAAGGAAATGGACTCGACCGTGTACTACAACCGTGGCGTGCTGTGGGCCGCCTTGGCCGTCAAGGCGGTCGAAAATGCCGTCACGGCCAAGGGCGGGAGTGCCGATATTACCGGTGCGGACGTACAAAAAGGCTTTGAAAGCATTTCAGGCTTTACCCTGGATGGTTTCCTGCCCCCGCTGACCATCACCGCCGAAGATCATGAAGGCGGTGGCTAGGTGCAAATCTTCCAAGTCAAGGGTGCGGCTTTCGTACCTGTTTCTAAATGGTTGCATGGCTATCGTGACATCGTCATGGATATGGTTAGGCACAATGATCCAATGAAGAATAAATAGTCGCCGACCTCTTGGCCGGCCCTTGCTCTGATTATTTTCAGATCTGCTCCAGACAGGCCTAAAACTGCGCGGCGGGGCGGAATTAGCCGACGCCGATAGCCTGCCTGATGACGGCTTGGCGATCGAGGATGCGCGCTGCCGCGAAATTTAGTAAACCACTGTCATGAAGCTAGTGATCGCGGAAAAATCTTATCACTATCAGGCATCCTTGGCGCGGCTGTGGCCGTTGTTGTCCGACAGTAGCCTGATGACCGAGCTGGATGGCCAGCCGGCTTATGAGGCCGTGGATGAACTGCAGCCCGATGGCACCGTCCTGCGTCGGGCCAAGGGGCGGTTCGTCCTGCCCATGGCGGCGGAATGGACGGAGGATCTGGGCGAATGGGTCGAACATCGATATTTGCGGCAGCTTCGCCAGTTCACCAAGGGCGGTTTCCGTCATGTGGATTTTGTCAGCCGCATTGAAGCCACTGGTGATGGTTTTGTCATTCACATGAGCATTGAGATGTTACCCCGTGGTTTGGTCGGCTGGGTTGGCGGCGCCTTGGGCCTGATGCGCCGCGGCGCGCTGAAATTCATTGCCTCGACGGATCGGATAATCCAACGGGAGTTGGCCCTGCCCGCCTCGGAAGAACAAGCCGATACGATGCAAAGCACCAGCTTTGCGCCGGCGA
>JAPYUH010000108.1:0-6048 GCA_029936195.1 Alphaproteobacteria bacterium | reverse complement strand
CCCGCCTCGGAAGAACAAGCCGATACGATGCAAAGCACCAGCTTTGCGCCGGCGACATTGCCGGCCGGCGCGCGCCGGCGATTGGATCTCGCCCTTGCCGTGATCGCGGCGCAACCGGTCCATCGCGGCCTGAGCGGGCAACTGGACGCCTATCTGTGCGGCACCCCCAATACCTGGCTGCAACGTATCCGGCCGTTGACGCTGGCGCGGCAATGGCGGGTTGATGAGGCGGCGGTGACGTCCCTGTTTCTGGCGGCTCACGAACAGGGTTTGCTGACCCTGCGCTGGAAGGTTTTGTGTCCCCGCTGCCGCAACGCCAGGGACGTGCCGGATAATTTGGGCGATTTGCCGAAATCGGTCCATTGCACAACCTGTAACGTTGACTTCGAACAAGAATTCTCGGCCAACGTGGAACTGACATTCCAGCCCGAACCCTGGTTGCGCCCCTTGCCCGATGGCGCCTATTGCATGATGGGCGCGCCATCGGTGCCTCATATCAAGGTGCAGCGGAATGTTGACGCCGGCAGGACATTGGAGATCGATCCGCCCTTGCAGCCGGGCGGCTACCGCCTGCGCACGACACAGGCCGGCGATCAAGTGGATGTGGATTGGGACGGAACCGGCGAATTTCCAACCCTGCTGGCGCGGAATGGGGAAATCCTGGCCGGCCCACCGTCGCCCGTGGGTAAAATTCTGCTGGAAAACCAAACAGACCGTAATCTGACCTTCGTGATTGAGGAACTGGCCTGGCGCAAGGATGCCCTGACCGGAGACCGGGTCATCGCCATGCCCGCCTTTCAGCATTTCTGCCCGGAACAGATCCTGCGTCCGGGCGACGATGTGGCCATTGCCAACGTGGTTTTGCTGTTCACGGACCTGAAGGGCTCTACATCCATGTACGAAGCCTTGGGCGACGCGGCGGCCTATAATCTGGTGCGGGATCATTTCGATTATCTGACCGAATTGATCGAACGCCACGGCGGCGTTTTGGTGAAAACCATCGGTGACGCGGTCATGGCGGCCTTCGCCGAACCGGTTGAGGCGGTGGGCGCCGCCCTGGAAGCACAGTTGGGCATCGGCGTCTTCAACCAGGACCGGGACGATGGCGGCATCGTGTTGAAGGTTGGGTTGCACCAGGGCCCCTGCATAGCCGTGACCAGCCACGACCACCTGGATTACTTCGGCTCCACCGTCAACGTCGCCGCCCGCGTGCAGGGCGAGAGCGCCGGTGGTGACATCGTCATTTCCGATGATTTGATGGCGGCAACCGGCGTGCGCGGGGCATTCAGGCTGGCGGGAGCCGCCGAACCGGCGGAAGAGACGGCGGAACTGCGCGGCGTGGCGAAAGCCGTCCGCCTGTGGCGTCTGCAATTCGATCCCTCCCCGTGAGTGAACCAATATCCGGACCCTACCGCTGGGTCTTGCTGTTCGGCGTCTGGCTGGTCTATTTCGGCTTTGGCCTGACCCAGGTGGCCATGGCGCCCCTGATTGGCGTGATCCGGGCCGATCTGGGTCTAAGCGACGGCGCCATGGGGCTGATCCTGGGCGCCTGGCCATTGGTCTACATTGCCATGGCCATGCCGTGTGGCGCTTTTCTGGACCGAGCGGGTCCGCGATGGGCATTGTTTGCCGCCGCGGCGATTATCGCCCTGTCGGCGGCGGCGCGGGGATTGGCCGACGATCAAGTCAGCCTGTTTTTTGCCGTGGCGCTGTTCGGCATCGGCGGGCCGCTGATCTCCATCGGCGCGCCAAAACTGGTCAGCCTGTGGTTTGAAGGCCCCGACCGCGGCCTGGCCATGGGGATCTATATAACCGGCCCCGCATTGGGCGGCATCAGCGCCCTGGCCCTGACCAACAGCGTGGTGATGCCCTTGATGGGCGGCGACTGGCGGCAGGTGCTGTTCCTTTACGCAGGCATCAGCCTGGCCATCGGCCTGTTCTGGTTGATGTTGGCCAGCCATCCTCGGGCGCGCCATCTACCAGGCCTGGCTGTCGCCGAAAAAAGCCCTTCGGCGGAGTATGGGGGGCAAACCGGTGTTTTCCTGGAACTGTTGAAAATCCCCGCGGTGCGTTTGATGCTGATCATGGCGGTGGGGGCGTTTTTCTTCAACCATGGCCTGAACAACTGGCTGCCGGAAATTCTGCGCCGGGGCGGCATGACGGCGGCCCAGGCGGGCTATTGGGCGGCTATTCCCACGGCAATAGGGGTTTTCAGCTCTCTATTGATCCCGCGCTTCGCCACGCCGGCGCGGCGGCGGTGGATCCTGGCCGCCCTGATCCTGGGCGCCGGGCTGACGGTGCTGTTGTTGCAGTTCGCCGGGAACGACCTGGCCCTCACCCTTGGACTGGTCCTGCAGGGCGTGGCGCGCGGCTCCATGATGACGGTCATGATGCTGGCCCTGGTGGAGACAGCAGGCGTGGGCAGCCGTCATGCGGGCACGGCGGGGGGCATGTTCTTTTCCGCCGCCGAAATCGGCGGTGTCCTGGGCCCGCTTGCCCTGGGCGCGCTGTCTGATCTGACGGGCGGGTTCGGCGCCGGATTGTATTTGCTAAGCGGAATTTGTTTTTTGCTGCTGTTGGTTTTGCTGCGACTTCGGACATAGACGAATGTCCCCGGACCGGCGACAATAGGGCAAGTTGAAAACAACAAACGCGAGGTATGGGAGATGGCGCAAATCGATCAATTGGACCCGGAACTGGGGGCCTCTTTACGGGAAAAATACGCCATTGTCGGCGTCGGCGAGACGGAATATCTGCGCGGCTCGAACACCACCACCCGGGCCATGGCGGTGACGGCGATACGCAACGCCATGGCGGACGCGGGCCTGGGCCCAGGCGAAGTGGACGGAATGTTGAGCTATTCCGGTGCCGATTCCACCCTGTCCACCTTCGTCTCCGCCGATCTGGGCATCCGCCTGAATTTTTACATGGACGTGAATGGCGGCGGCTCCTCGACCGAGGCCCTGACCGGCATCGCCATGGGCGTGATCGAGGCGGGAATGTGCCAGACCGTGGCCATCTTTCGTTCCATGAATGGCCACAGCCAAACCCGCATCGGTGGCAGCGGCGCCCGCGCCGTGGCCCCGGTGGTGGGTGAATTCCTGCACGAACGCAGCTATGGCTGGCAAAGTGCCGGGCAGAAATTCGCCCCCACGTTCCTGCGTCATATGTACGACTACGGCACCACGCCCGAACAGGTGGCACATGTGAAGGTGGCCCACAGCCAACATGCCTCCAACAACCCCAAGGCCTATTACAAGAACCGGGTCACGGTGGAGGACGTGATCAACAGCCGCATGATCTGCAAGCCCCTGCATCTGCTGGATTGCTGTGTGGAAACCGACAACGCCACGGCGATCATCATCACCTCGGCCGAGCGGGCCAGGGATCTGCGCCAGATCCCCGCCCTGATCCGCGGCGTGGTGGGCCGGGTCTCCAAGCCCCGGGCCGATCTGCATTACGAAGCCGGACCGATTTCGACGGTCGCCGGGCATTATGCCGGCCCGCGACTGTGGCGCAATGCGGGCCTGGGCCCCGACGAGGTCGATGTCACCGGCTCCTACGACGCCTTCACCTTCACCACCATGTTGCAACTGGAAGACTATGGCTTCTGTGCGAAGGGCGAGGGCGGAGATTATGTCTCCAACGGCACCACGTTCCTTGGCGGGCGGCGGCCCAACAACACCTCCGGCGGCCATCTGTGCGAGGGCTATACCCACGGCATCGCCATGGTGGTGGAGAACGTCCGCCAGCTGCGTCACGAGGCCGACGACAGCTGCCCCATCGGGCCCGACGGCAAGCGGCAACACACCCATGACCACGGGATCGGCGGTTGCCGCCAGGTCAGGGACGTTGAAATCAGCGCCAATCTGGGTTGGGCCACGCCGGGCACCGGCTCGGCCATGGTCATGCGGCGCGGCGTATAGGGAGTAATGACAATGAGCGAAACCATTAATGCCGAATATCTGGGCATGAACCTGCAAATCGACGGTCTGGACCATTCCAACCTGGCCTACTTCCAACATTGCGCCGACCATCAGTTCCATTTGCAGAAATGCGATGACTGCGGCCTGATCCGCTATCCAGTGGCCGAGGGCTGTTCCTGGTGCGGCGGCCCGAATGCCACCTGGACGGCGGTCGAGGGCAAGGGCGAGGTGCACAGCTACACCGAAATCCACCATGCCATTCAGCCGGCTTTCAAGGCCTACACGCCGTATATGGTGCTGGTTGTCGATCTAGACACCCAAAAGGGCGCGCCAACGGAGCACGAGGCCCTGCGCATCATCGCCAATCTGGTCACGCCGGACGGTGAGTTGGCCCCGCCGGAGGTGGTCGCCAGTGTCGGCATCGGCAGCCGGGTGCGCATGGTCTTCACGGATGTCGCCGACGGCGTGGCGATCCCGCAGTTCACCTTGGACCAGGATGCCGAACAGCCCGATCAGCCCTGGCGCTATCCGGTCGAGTACGCGAGTAACAGAGATGGGACGGTTGGACGGCAAGGTGGCCATTGTAACCGGCGCCGCGCCGCGCGAGGAAGGCATTGGCAACGGCACCGCCATGGCCATTCTGATGGCGCGGGAGGGCGCCAAGGTCTTGTTGGTCAACCGCTCGGCCAAGCGGGCCGAAGCGTTGGCGGCAAGGATCGGGGCAGAAGGCTTCGAGGCATCCGCCTTTGCCGCCGATGTGACCAGCACGGACGACGTCGCCGCCATGGCGGCGGAGGTCCGGGCGCGTTATGGCCGTCTGGATATCCTCTGCAACAAGGTGGGCGCGGGGGCGGGGGGCGGTGCCAACCGGGTCGAGGATGTGACGGATGAAACATGGGACCGTCTGGTCAATATCAACATCACGTCGGCCATGAAATGCAGCCGGGTCGCGGTGCCCCTGATGCGGGCCTCGGGCGGCGGCGCCATAATCAACGTATCGTCCGTCGCCGGCGCCTTGGGGCTGACCGGTGGGCCGGGTGCGGCCGCCTATGCCTCCATGAAGGCCGCCACCCATGGCCTGACCCTTTCCACCGCCGCCGATTATGCCACCGAGGGCATCCGCTGCAACTGCATCGTCATCGGTTCGGTCTCCACGCCGTTGGTAGCGAAAAATGGCGAAGAGTATCGCCAACGCCGTATCGAAATGGTGCCGATGCAGACCGAGGGCACGGGCTGGGACGTGGGCTGGGCCGCCGTTTATCTGGCCTCGGACGAGGCCCGCTGGGTCACCGGCCTGATGCTGCCCGTTGATGGCGGCCTGAGCGCCCTGCGCGCCTGGCCGCGCTAGATTTTAGGGAATATCAACATGTCAAATGACGTCGTCGCCGAACTCGCTCCCAATGGAACCATGCGGGCTGGGATCAATATGTCGAATCCCTTGTTGGTCACCGGCCGAACCTCGGATGGTGATCCGGTCGGGGTTTCGCCGGACATGGCCGCCGCCATCGCCGACCGCCTCGGTGTACAGGTGAAATTGGTGCAGTTTCCCTCCCCCGGCGTGCTGGCCGATGCCATGGCCGAAGATGCCTACGACATCGGCTTGATCGCCGCCGAACCGGCCCGCGCCGAAACCATCGCCTTCACCAATGCCTATGTGGAGATCGAGGCGACCTATCTGGTGCCCCCCGGTTCCCACCTGAACGTCATCGCGGATGTGGACAAACCGGGCATCAGGGTCGCCGTTTCCGCCCGCAGCGCCTATGATTTGTATCTGACCCGCACCTTGGAACATGCCGAATTGGTCCGCGCCCAGGGTCTGGGCGGCGCCCTGGCGCTACTTACGAACGAAAAGCTGGATGTCCTGGCCGGCCTGCGCCCGGCCCTGAACGAAGACGTCAAGTCCCTGCCCGGCGCCCGCATCATGGAGGGCCGCTACACAACCGTGCAGCAGGCCATCGGCACCAACCCCAAAAACGCCGCCGCCGCCGCCTTTCTGCGGGATTTCGTCGCGGAGGCCAAACAGAGCGGCCTGGTCGCCAGCTTGATCGAAAAACACGGCGTCGAAGGCCGCCTGCTGGTCGCCTCCGGCACTTGAACCTGGAATACTTCGCTTGAGGGTAAG
>JAPYUH010000107.1:8949-13228 GCA_029936195.1 Alphaproteobacteria bacterium | reverse complement strand
CGGCTGGGGTGTCCGATACGGCCAACCCGCGGTACGGACCAGCCGCTATACACCCGATGCCTATTGGTTCGGCAGCCGGCCGAAATTACTGTTGGATTTACGCGGTGAATTGGCGGACGTGCTGATCGGTGACGTCATTGGCGCGGCAAGCGATTATCCCTATTTCAAGCAATACCGGATCTGGCCGGGTCCAAACTCCAATACCTTCACCGCCTTTGTCGCCCGGCGGGTGCCGGGCCTGGGACTGGAGCTGCCGGTAACCGCCATAGGAAAGGATTTTCTGACCAACGGCGCCATTCTGGCCAATGCCCCCAGCGGCACCGGCAAACAGCTGTCGATTTATGGCCTGGCCGGCCTGACCCTGGCGGCGGAAGAGGGCCTGGAATTGAATATTCTCGGCCTGGCCCTGGGCCTCGATCTGTCATCGCCAGCTCTAAAACTGCCCGGCATCGGTCGCCTCGGCGCGGGAATGTGATAGATTTGCAACCATGACCACCCAGCACATTCTGCATTTTACCGACTACAAAAGTCCCTTTGCCTATCTGGCCAAGGACCCCGCCTATGCCCTGGCGGAAGAATTCGATGTCACCGTGGAATGGCGCCACTTCACTCTGGATATTCCTTCGTTCCTGGGCGCGGTGGAAAGCCGCACGGAAACCGAATGGCGCAAGGTGCGATATGCCTACATGGATATGCGGCGCTGGGCCAACAAGCGGGGCCTGACGGTCAAGGGACCGCGCCGCATTTACGATTCTTCCCCCGCCGGGATCGGCCTGCAATACGCCCAGGCCCAGGGCGTCTTCCGGCCCTACAACGATCGTATCTTCAAGAGGTTTTGGAACCACGAACTGGAAGTCGATGACGTGGCCGCCCTGACCGATGTGTTGGACGAAGTTGGCGCCGATGCAGGGGGTTTTGCCGCCTATCTGGCCGGCGAGGGGCGGCGGCTGCATGACGAGATGCGCCTGGAAGCCGAGAAGCTTGGCGTATTTGGCGTGCCGAGCTTTATTCTCGATGGGGAGATTTTCTGGGGCTATGATCGCATGGAATTATTACGCGAACACTTGCGCGGAGAATAATTAAATGAAACTAGCATCCTTGAATATCGGCCGCGACGGCCAATTGCTTGTTGTCAGCAACGATCTGGACCGCGCTGTCCCCGCCTATGGCATCGCCCAATCCTTGCAGGCGGCCCTGGACGATTGGACCAATATTTTGCCCCGCCTGGAGGAACTGGCTGGGGCCCTGGCCGACGGCCGGGTCAGTGGTGCCTTCGATCTGGACCCGGGCGATCTGTGCTCTCCCCTGCCTCGGGCCTATCAATGGGCCGACGGCAGCGCCTATGTCAATCATGTGGAACTGGTACGCCGGGCAAGGGGGGCCGAGATGCCGGAAAGTTTCTGGACCGATCCGCTGATGTATCAGGGCGGCTCCGACAGCTTCATCGGGCCCTACGACGACATCGCCGTGGCGTCGGACGCGTGGGGTATCGATTTCGAGGCGGAGGTCGCGGTGATCACCGATGACGTGCCCATGGGCACCAATAAGGCGGACGCCGGCGGGCACATCAAGCTGATTATGCTGGTCAACGATGTTTCCCTGCGCGGCCTGATCCCCGGCGAGTTGGGCAAGGGTTTCGGGTTTTTTCACGGCAAGCCGTCGACGGCCTTTTCACCCGTGGCGGTCAGCCCGGATGTGTTGGGCGATGCCTGGGACGGCGGCCGCCTGCATCTGCCGCTGTTCTGCGACCTGAACGGCCAACCCTTCGGCCGCGCCAACGCGGGCCAGGACATGACCTTTGATTTTCCCACCCTGATCGCCCACGCCGCCAAGACCCGGCCGCTTTGCGCCGGCACAATCGTTGGCTCCGGCACCGTCTCCAACAAACAGGACGCCGCGCACGGATCCGCCCTGGCGGACGGCGGCGTGGGCTATTCCTGCATCGCCGAGGTGCGCATGCTGGAAACCATCCGCGACGGCGCCCCGAAAACACCGTTCATGACCTTTGGCGACCACATCCACATCGAAATGCCCGATGGCGAGGGCTACACCATCTTCGGTGCCATCGATCAGGTTGTGGTGCGTTACGAGGGACCGTAAATCGCCGCGCCCGAAAACAAAGCGCCCAAGGGGTCTGTCCCGATTTTACACGTTATCCCGGCAACCTCTTAGATCAGGCCGCGCATGGCATTCTTGGCAACCGCGTCGGCAATCTCGGGAATGACCGCATCTGGAAAGTCGTGGCCCATGCCATCGATGACCAACATTTCGGCATTGGGAATGGCGTTTTTGATATCTTCACCTCCCGGCAGGGGAATGAGGGGATCCTCGCGGCCATGGATAACCAGGGTCGGCGCGATAATCTCGCACAGCCGCGCGACGCGGCTGTCTCCGGAGGCGATGGAAGCCAAAAGATGACGGCTGTTCCCCTCCGGATAAAAACAACGGTCATATTGCTCCGCCGCCTCCGCCCGCAACTCGCTCTCGGGTCGTTGAAATCGTGGGCTGCCGATAATGCGGGCCGTATCAACGGCTTCATCCATCGCGCCTTTGCGGGTCCCCGCCAGGTTGCGTGGGCGGGTCAACCACTCTGCGACCTCGCCCTCGGGGCGCGGCAAACCACGACGGCCGGAGGTTGCCATGATGGATACCATGGTCGCGATTTTCCCGGGAAAGGCGATGGCCATGATTTGCGCAATCGCGCCGCCGTTCGAACTGCCAATGACATGCGCCCTCTCGATGTCCAGTGCATCCAGCAGGCCGGCCGCATCGGCGGCCATGTCGCCCAAGGTATAGGGCGCCGATACGGCTTGCTTGGCGCGGGCCTGGGCAAAGGCCGCCTTGGTATCCGCCGGACCCCAGTCATCATGCTTGGTGGATAACCCCACATCGCGATTGTCATAGGCAACAACCTTGAAGTTGCGGGCCACCAGCGCCTCTCGGAACGTTTTCGACCATTTGGTGAGTTGAACGCCAAGGCCACCGACCAGCAACAAGGGTTGTTCATTCTCCTCGCCCCAAATCTCGTACTCGATCTCGATACCGTTTACCGCCGCCTTCGCCATTCTCGCCACCTATCCACGCTATGTTCCGTTCGAATTGGACGCGAGTGTAACCTTGGCTGTTCGGACAATCCATCCGCAATGAGAAGACCGAGGTGGCGACCTCAAAGCGGTAGGCGATGGATCACCTCGGCCTGAGTTTGCGCCGTCAATTTCGCCCGTTCTCCATCAGCCGGTCTTCGTACTATTTACCAGGCCACGGGGGACAGTTTTGAACGAGAGCTTTTTTCCCATCACCTGGCACGAATACCGCCCGCCGACAGACTGGATCGACGGTTATTTCGAGAGCGGACAGCGAAAGCCGACGGGGAATTAGTTAATCAGCAATACAGCGATAGGCCCCAGGGCGGTCTTTTGATAGATAAAAATACGGTGGAGCCAGGCATAATAAAAGCTCGGTTCCTCCGCCAAAATTTGATCGGTGATCCGCAACGCCTCGTCAAATCGGCCCAGACACAGCAAGGGACGGGCATAGCCCCCTAGATACCAATTCGGCGCCAGCGGATTAAGCGCCAGGACCGCCCGAAAATTTTCGACAGCTTCTTCATATCTTGCCACATGCATCAAGGCATATGACCTGTAGCAACGCACATCCGCGTTGCCCGGCAACAGGTCCAAGCCTCGGCTCGTAATCTCTATACCTTTGTCGTGACGTCCCGACGCCGCCACCACAGATGTGCTGATCCCGATGGCGTAGGGATTACAATCGTCCAGCGACATCGCTTTTTCCGCGAGGGCGGCCGCCCTTTCAAATGTTGCCGCGCTGTCGCCGCCAAGTCCCAGTCGCCAATCCATATGGTGGGTCCAAGCCAAAAGGGCCCATGCGGCAGCATAATTTGGATCTATTTCGACCGCCTTTTCAGCCAGCTCCCGTGCCCCGACATGGTCGGACGCATTGAGACGCAGCCAGAATTCCATAGCCTGAACGCAATATTGCCAAGCCTCCACGCTGCTGGTGCCACGTGACAGGGTCAGGGCATGTTCTCCATCTGAAAGTTCAAGCCGAAGGCGGGTGATTATCTCCTTGACGATCTCGTCCTGGATATCGAAAACGTCGTCGATTTTTCTGTCGTAACTTTCCGCCCAAAGGTGGGTGCTGTTTTCCCCATCCACCAATTGTGCCGTGACCCGAGTTCGTCGGCCGTCACGGCGCACGCTGCCTTCCAATACATAGCGAACATCCAGGTCACCGGCGATCCGGCGCGCATCATCCGCGC
>JAPYUH010000107.1:0-8849 GCA_029936195.1 Alphaproteobacteria bacterium | reverse complement strand
GTCTTTTGTCTGGTTCGCGATCGCAACATTGCCCAAGAACCGAAACCCGCGCCGAGGCACGGTCTTGATCAGCGCCTGCTGCTTGCCGCTGTCGCCCAAGGCTTTCCGGGCCGCATTGATACGGGAAGAGATGGAGGCATCGGAAATGGCGCGGCCGGCCCAAACCACGTCGATCAATTCATCCCGACTGATCACCCGGTCGGCATTCGCAACCAGATGGCGGAGGACATCAAAAACTTGAGGCTCCAATGGGCGCACCTTGTCCGAGACCCTGAACTCAAGCAGATCCGTATCCAGTTCGAATGTTCCGAATTTATACAGCATGTCGATTCCAAGCTATCCCGTCCCGTTGAACAAGGCCTCAATCAACTGCTTCAATTCGATTTTTTCCATTATCCTCGACTTCTCAAGATTATCTCAAGGTTTTCTCCAAGCGCCCATTCATGAACATGGCTAGCCTCGAACAATCACGGCGGATATCTTATCGGGGGAACTTCAATATGGTCGATCAATGGGTTTTCAAGAGCGAAACGTACGATAACTGTAATTGCGCCGTAAACTGCGGCTGCCAGTTCAACTTGCCCAGCACGCACGGCTATTGCCAGTCCGCCTATGCGGGCACCGTCGTCGAAGGCCATTTCAACGGCACGCCGCTGGCGGGCCTGAAGTGGGCCGGCCTTTACAAATGGCCCGGCGAGATCGCCGATGGGGGCGGCACGCGCCAGATCGTTATTGACGAGAGCGCGGACAAAACCCCAACGCCACGCCATGGATACGATCATCTCGGGTGGGGCTTGCGTGCCGTTGAGTAATGCTTTCTCTGTTTTCGGTTCCCTCTGCTCGGAATATCTGGAGACCCTGTTTCTGCCCATCGATTTCAAAGTGGATTTTGAAGACAGAACCTTGAAGGTCAATATACTCGGCGTCATGAGAGGGGATGGCAGGCCGATGATCAATGAATTCAACGGAGAACCCTTCCACATTGCCCTGGCGCGTTCGAGCGGCAGTTTTGAATTCACCTACGCGGAAATCGGTCTGGGCTCAACCACGGCTATGGGTGAGATGGACATGGCGTTTGAAGATTCATACGCACATTTTTGCGTTCATCATTTCAATCAGGACGGCATGATCCGACAACGATCAAGGCTTACCGCATGGCTTGACCGATAGAACGGTCGGTCCACCTCTTTCAGATACGTGACCAAACCTGGGGAAACATTTCGCAGGTCATGGGATCGCCTGGCTCCAGGCCGTGGCCTTCAAGCGGCGGCGAGGTCTGCCCGGGGCGGGTGGCATAGCGGGTATCCTCGCCCAGCCAGCGGGTCGCATAGGCCCGGCGGCGGGTTTGTAGGGAGGCATTGCCCGGCGCGCCATGGACCACCAAGGCGTGGAAGAAAATACAATCGCCCAGATCCAGGTCCCAGGACAACAGGTCGAGTTCATGGCGCTGGGCATCGAAATCGGGAATGGTTTCGAAACGGGGGTCCTGGGTTTGTAAATCCGGCGTGCCGGATCTGAAAAACTGCGGCGCGAACCAGCGGTCCCAGCGGTGGGAGCCGGCGATAAATTCCACGCAGATATCCCGTGGCACCGGGTCCAGGGGCAGCCAGATGGAGCCGACCATCCGGCCCTCGATGGGATAGTAGGGCTGGTCATGATGCCAGGGGGTTTTCTCTTGCGTACCCGGTTCCTTGACCAGCAAATGGTCATGGTAATAGGCAATGGTTTCGGCCTCCATCATGCGGGCGGCAATGGCCCCGCCGGGACCTTCCAGGGCGAACCGGCGGGCAGGCTCCCAACGCTGCCAAAGCTGAAAGTCGACGAAGAACTCGCCGGCGTTGCCGGGCGGGGTGTTGTACCGCACCATTTCGCCCGGTTTCGCCTTGTCATCGTCAACCGCCTGGCGCAGCGCCTCGATCCAGTCCAGATCGAACAGACCTTTCAGCAGGACGGCGCCGTCACGTTGATAGGCCGCGACCTCCGTCTCGGTAATGGGCCGAAGAGGATCGCGATGCAGCATGGCTCTGCTGTCAGCCGACGATTTCAGTGGCGGCGAACCAATAGGCAATTTCCTCGGCCGCCGTTTCCGGCGCGTCGGATCCATGCACGGAGTTGGCCTCGATATTCTCGGCGAAGTCCTTGCGGATCGTGCCCGTCGCGGCATCTTCGGGGTTGGTGGCGCCCATGACTTCGCGGTTCTTGGCGATGGCGTCCTCGCCCTCCAAAACCTGAACCACCACGGGGCCGGAGGTCATGAAGCTGCACAGATCGTTGAAAAAGGGGCGTTCTGCATGCACGGCATAAAAACCCTCGGCCTGGCTGCGGGTCATCCACAAACGTTTCGAAGCGATAATGCGCAGGCCGGCATCTTCAAAGCGGGCGGTGATCTGGCCGGTCAGGTTGCGGCGGGTGGCGTCAGGCTTGATGATGGAAAAGGTACGTTGGATGGCCATTGGTTCGGGCTTTCTATGTCTCGTAAATGAATTTTGCGGGCGTTTATATCGGCTTCGCATCTCCGGGGCAACCGTGCTAGAAGCCCCCCATGCTGCACATCAACGATCTAACATACCGCATTGGCGGGCGGGATATTCTGACCGAGGCCTCGGCCCATATACCAAAGGGCCACAAGGTGGGCGTCGTGGGCCGCAATGGCGCCGGCAAGAGCACCTTGTTCAAGCTGATTACGGGCGAGTTGCACGGCGACGGCGGCTCCATCCGCTGTGCCCGCCGCGCCCGCCTCGGGATGGTGGCCCAGGAAGCGCCGGGTGGGCCGCAAACCTTGCTGGATAATGTGCTGGAGGCCGATACCGAACGCACGGCGTTGCTGGCCGAGGCCGAAACCGCCAAGGACCCTGGCCGCATTGGTGAAATTCATCAACGGCTGCTCGATATCGAAGCCCATGCCGCACCCGCCCGCGCCGCCGCCATTCTGGCCGGCCTGGGCTTTGACGAGGCGGCGCAGGGACGGCCCCTGTCGGAATATTCGGGCGGTTGGCGCATGCGCGTGGCATTGGCCGCCATTCTATTCGCGGCTCCGGATCTGTTGTTGCTGGACGAACCGACCAACTATCTGGATCTGGAAGGCACCTTGTGGCTGGAGGATTACCTGCGCCGCTATCCCCACACGGTGCTGCTGGTCAGCCATGACAGGGATTTGTTGAACAACGCGGTGACCGAAATTCTGCACGTGGACCGGGGCCGATTGACGCTCTATCGGGGCGGTTACGACACCTTCGAGGCAACCCGGCGAGAGCGGCAAATGCAGCAAGAGCGCCTGCGCCAACGCCAGGATGCCGCGCGCAAGCACATGCAGGCCTATGTGGACCGCTTTCGCTATCAGGCCAACAAGGCTCGCCAGGCGCAAAGCCGCCTGAAAGCCTTGGCTCGGATGCAACCCATCGCCGAGGCGGTGGCAGACCCATCGGTCAATTTCCGTTTCCCCGATCCGCCCCAGTTGAAATCGCCCATGATCAGCCTGGACAAGGCATCGGTCGGCTACGAGGCGGGCACGCCGATCCTCGAGGGCCTGGACTTGCGCATCGACGCCAAGGACCGCATCGCCCTGCTGGGCCGCAACGGCAATGGTAAATCCACCCTGGCAAAACTGATCGAGGGGCGGCTAGAGCCCATGACGGGCCAGGTCCAACGCAGCGGCAAACTACGCACGGGCTTTTTTGCCCAGCACCAGATTGAGGATTTGCACCCCGAGGACACGCCGGTCGTTCATCTGCAACGTCTTTTACCGAGTTTGAAGGAGTCGGCCTTGCGGGCCCGGCTGGGAACTTTCGGTCTGATCCAGGACCGAGCCGAAACGGCGGTGCAATTCCTCTCGGGCGGCGAACGGGCCCGCCTGGTGCTGGCCCTGATCACCGCAAAGGCGCCGCATCTGCTGATCCTGGACGAACCGACCAACCATCTGGACGTGGATGCCCGCCAGGCGTTGGTCCAGGCCTTGAACGATTTTCCCGGCGCCGTGTTGCTGATCAGCCATGACCGCCATCTGCTGGAATTGACCACGGACCGGCTGTGGCTGGTGGCCGATGGCAAAGTCACGCCGTGGGAGGGGGATATCGACGATTACCGGCGTCTGGCCCTGCGCGGCGAGGCACCAAAAGAGATCACGGAAACTTCGGAGAAAGACCGCCGGGCGGCGCGGCGCGCCAACGCCCAGGCCCGCCAGCGCCTCGCCCCCCTGCGCAAGACCGCCAAGGTGGCGGAGCAGAAGATGAGCAAGCTGCAGGCCGAACAGGTCCGCATTACCTCCGCCCTGGCCGACCCTGCGCTCTACCAGAAAACGCCCGATAAACTGGCGGATCTGAACCAAAAGCGGGCCCAGACCGACAAAGCCATCGCCGCCGCAGAGGCTGAATGGCTGGCGGCGGAGGAAAAACTGGAAGCCGCCCAAGCCTAAAGTTTTTTCAATTTCAGAAGTTAATAACATCGGAATTCTGAGTTCCAGGCACAATATCATGTCTTGAAAGAGCCGTTTGCGCTACGCCGGGCTTGCATTGCCGGCCAGTATGACCGCCCGTGCCGTGGCACCAAATTCCGGCGCCGCGATGCCCCACAAATTCTGTTCGACAGCCATTTCAAGAGAGGTATGGCGCGGTCCAGCGGCGGCGGGCATGTTGGTGTCGCGGCAGGATATGGGCTGGATCAAATCTTCATCGCCGCCGTGTTCGGCCAGCAGGATGCGGGCCAGATCCACATAGTTTCGATCTTCCGCACCGGCGCACTGGAAGATGCCGCCGAAGATGCCGCCGGCCCTTTCGCCGGCCCGTTCGCCGGCAATCCGAATGGCCAGTTCCGCCACCAGGTCAACGGTGACCGGCGCCAGATAGAGGTCATGGAATGGGGCAATCGTCTGGCCGGCAGCCAGCGCCTCGGCCCAGTCGGCCAGCAGCTCGTTCCCCGGCGTCAACACCTTGCTTAACCGTAGAACCGCGCCTCTGTCTCCCAGAGCGAGAATGCCTGCCTCGGCCTCCGCCTTTTGCCGGCCATATGCGCACGTGGGACAGGGTCCGGCGTTTCGGTCCCGCTTTGCCTTCCTGCCGTCAAACACGTTATCTGTGGACAGCAACAACACATGGGCCCCTTGCCCGGCCATCTGCCGGGCCACCGCCAGAGTGCCGTCTACGTTGATGGCGTGACTTGATGTTGGATTGTTTTCGCAATCGCCGATGCGGGCCACGGCGGCGCACATTAAAACGACGTCGGCCGGGGGCAAGGCCGTGGGTGCGGCGAGGTCCAGATAGGGACGGCCCTCGTCCACCTGGTCAGGTCGGCGGGTGGTGGCCTGAACCTGCCAGCCGGCGTCGGAGAAATGTCCGGCCAGGGCGCCGCCGATGGCGCTGTCACCACCGACGACGAGTTCGCGGGCGGGCATCAATCCGTCACGGGTTTGGAGGCAGAGTTGGCCGGTTGGGCGGGCCAGGTTCACGTCATCGGGGACTGCCTGGCACCGCGCACGGCGGAAGAAGCGGTGTTGGAGGGGCTAAGAGCGGGGACGGCTATTTGAAACTGCGCGGTTGCGGGATGGGCGCGGCTGGATTTGCATTCCTGGGGTGACCTATACGTCTACGTCGGGCAAAGGGTTGGTCCTGGGCATTCAGGCCGGGATCCTCGCGCAAGGTATCCAGATCGGGGGAGAGATCGATCAGTTCTTGCGCCATGATGTGGATCACCAGGCCCTCCCGCTGCACCCGTCCCCGCGCGGCCAGCAGGCGGGCGGACAACACGATGCGGCGGTAACGTTCAAAGATAGTTTCCCGGACGATGATGTTGGCCACCGCGCCCTCGTCCTCGATGGTAATAAAAATCACCCCCTTGGCGGTGCCGGGGCGCTGGCGCACCAGGACCAGGCCCGCCACGGTGACCGAGGTGCCTTGTTTCAGGTTCATCAGGGTCTCGTTCTCGACTACCCCGCGCCGGTCCAGACCTGGACGCAACAGGCGCAGGGGGTGGTCTTTTAGAGACAGGCGCAGGGCGCTGTAATCCTGCACCACCTGTTCGCCAATGGGCATGTCGGGCAGGGAGACCGCCGGTTCGCGCGGCGCATGTATACTGGACGGGCGATGTTGGGCCGCCGCCAGCAGGGGCAGTTCGGGCTGGTTCAGGCGTTTCAGGGCCCACAAGGCCCCGCGGCGGTCCAGGCCCACCGAGCGCCAGGCATCGCCATCCGCCAGTTTCTCCAAGGCGCCGGCGCCCAGGCTGGCGCGGCGCCACAAATCCTCCGGGCCGTCATAGCCATCACCTCGATTTTCCGTCAGGTTTTCGCCATCCGCCTGGCGGAAGCGGCGGATTTGCCGCAGGCCCAGGCGTAAAGCCCCACGCAAGGCCCTATTTTCGTTGGTGGTCTCGATGGTGCAGTCCCAATCGGACTGGTTGACGTCCACGGGCCGCACCTCGGCGCCATGTTCCCGGGCATCGCGGACGATTTGGGCCGGAGCATAAAACCCCATGGGCTGGCTGTTTAACAGGGCGCAGGCGAAGACGGCCGGGTAATGATGCTTCATCCAGGCGGAGATATAGACCAGCAGGGCAAAGGATGCCGCGTGGCTTTCGGGAAAGCCGTATTCGCCGAAACCTTCGATCTGTTTAAAGCACCGTTCGGCGAAATCCCGCTCGTAACCCCGCGCCGCCATGCCCTCAATCATTTTGGTCCGGAAGGTATGGATCGTGCCCGTGTGGCGGAAGGTAGCCATGGCACGGCGCAGCTGGTCCGCCTCCGACGGCGTGAAACCGGCCGCGACAATGGCGATGCGCATGGCCTGTTCCTGAAACAGCGGAATGCCCAGGGTCTTGCCCAGAACATCCTCCAGATCCTTGGAAGGGAATTCCACCCGCTCCTTGCCGGCCCGGCGGCGCAGATAGGGGTGGACCATATCGCCCTGGATGGGACCGGGGCGGACGATGGCGACCTCGATCACCAGGTCATAGAAATTGCGCGGGCGCAGGCGCGGCAGCATGGTCATCTGGGCCCGGCTTTCCACCTGAAAGACCCCGATGGAATCGCCCCGGCACAGCATGTCGTAGACCGCCTCGTCCTCCGCCGGGACCGTCGCCAGGTCGTAGCGTTTGCCATGGTGTTGGGCGATCAGATCAAAGCCCTTGCGGATACAGGTCAGCATGCCCAGGGACAGCAGGTCGATCTTCAACATCCCCAGCGCATCCAGATCGTTCTTGTCCCATTCGATCACCGTGCGGTCCGCCATGGCCGCGTTGGTGATCGGCACCACTTCCGAGAGCGGCCCCCGGGTGATGACGAAGCCGCCCACGTGCTGCGAAAGATGGCGGGGAAAGCCGGTCAATTCCCGCGCCAGGTGGATGGCCATGGCCACGGTGGGATCGTCCGGGTTCAGGCCGATTTCCCGCACCTTGTCGCCTTCCACCTGTTCGCCGCCCCAGCCCCAGACATTGCCGGCCAGGGCGCCGACCGCATCCAATGACAGCCCCAAGGCCTTGCCGACCTCGCGAATGGCGCTCTTGGCCCGGTAGGTGATCACCGTGGCGGTCATGCCGGCGCGGTCACGGCCGTATTTTTCATAGACGTACTGGATTACCTCCTCGCGCCGTTCATGTTCGAAATCCACGTCAATGTCGGGCGGCTCGTTCCGCTCGGCCGAGATAAAGCGTTCGAACAACAAATCCAGGCGGGAGGGGTCAACGGCGGTGATCCCGAGGCAGTAGCAAACGGCGGAGTTCGCCGCCGAACCCCGGCCCTGGCAGAGGATCCCGTTGTTTCGGGCAAAACGCACGATGTCGTGCACGGTCAAAAAATACGGCGCGTAATCCAGCTCCCCAATCAGCTTCAGCTCGTGGCGCAGCAGCTCTTGCACCGATGCCGCGACCCTTGCGCCATACCTCTCCCGCGCGCCGATCCAGGTCAGGCGTTCAAGTTCCTCTTGCGCCGTCCCGCCCGCGGGTACCGGTTCGGCGGGGTATTCGTAACGCAGTTCATCGAGGGAAAAACGGCAGCGCGCCGCCAGTTCCACCGTGCGGGTCACGGCTTCCGGATAATCGGAGAACAGGCGGGTCATCTCCTCCGCCGTTTTCAGATGTTGTTCGGCATTGGCGTTCAGATGAAAGCCAGCCTCGGCCAGGGTGCAATGTTCCCGGATGCAGACCAGCACGTCCTGCAACGGCCGCCGCCCCGGCGTGTGGTAATGTACATCGTTGGTGGCGATCAGTGGCGTGTTGGCGGCCTGGGCCAGGCGGGCCAGATGTGCCAGACGGCGGCGGTCATCGCCGGAATAGAGGTAATGGCCGGAAAGATAACAGCGCCCCGGCCAGCGCCGGCCCAGGGCCGCGACCTGGGCCGCGAAAGCTTCGTCCGGCTCGTCATCACGTTCGTCGGGGGGCAGGATAACAAAGATCTGCCCTGCATCATGGTGCAGGACATCCTCCAGAGTAATCCAGCAATCTCCCTTGGGCGCCCGCCGCCGCCCCGTGGTCAGCAGTTCCGACAGCCGGCCATAGGCCGCCCGGTCGGTGGGAAAGCACAGCAGGCTAAGGCCCGGTTGGCCCTCGACCACCGCCTCCACCTGCAAATCCAACCGCGCGCCCACCACTAGGCGGATACCAGCCTTCTTGGCACCCACGTGGGCACGGACGACGCCGGCGAGGCTGTTGCGGTCGGTGATGGCGACGGCGTCGAGCCCCAGGGCGGCCGCGGTGACAGCCAGCTCGTCCGGGTGCGAACCGCCCGCCAGGAAACTGAAGTTGGAGGTGACCTGCAGTTCGGCGTAGCTCATGGCGCTAGGGCATTTCCAGTTTGACTGGACTCGCCGGGCCGCCCGCTCCCCCACCCGGCCACCCAATGAGTATGATCCGCGGATGCGCCCTGGGAG
>JAPYUH010000376.1 GCA_029936195.1 Alphaproteobacteria bacterium | reverse complement strand
AGCCCTTTCACGTGGCCAGCATCGAGCCCTCGCGCTTTGCCGATGGGCGCGCGTATGTGGCATTCGACGGGCATCGTTCCAACAGCGACGCGCCGCATATTTTTGTGACCGAAGATTTCGGCGCGACGTGGACATCGTTGGCGGCCAATCTGCCCGCCGGCAGCACGCGTTGTTTGCGCGAGGATGTGGCCAATGAAAATCTCCTTTACTGCGGCACCGAGTTTGGTGTGTTCGCCAGCGTGGATCGCGGCGGGCATTGGATTCGCCTGAAGAATAATCTGCCCACCGTGGCCGTGCACGAGATTGCGGTGCATCCCACCGCGGGCGAAATCGTCGCGGGCACCCACGGGCGCAGCGCGTGGATTTTGGAAATCACACCCCTGCGGCAATTCACTAAAAAAGTGGCTGAAGCCAAGGCGCATTTGTTCCAACCGCGCGAAGGCGTTTTGTGGGCGGGTGCGCTGGGGTTCTCGCGCTCGGGCCATCGTAATTTCGCGGGGAAAAATCCGGCTTTCGGCAGCCAGGTTTTTTATTACCTTGGCGAAAACGCAAAAGATGTGTCACTGGAAATCCGCAACGTCCGTGGCCAAGCCATCCGCCGATTGCCCGTGAAAAAATCCAAGGGCCTCCACGCCACGCGTTGGGACTTACGCGCCGCCGCCCGCCGTCCGGGCCCGCGCCCCACCCCCGGGAAAGGCGCGGCCAGCGGCCCCACCAATCGCAAGGCCCCCGCATTGAATCGCCCCGGTGCTTCAGCGGGTGCGGGAACCTTCATCGTAATCCTCAAAGTCGATGGCGTGGAGTTCGTGCAGGAAATCAAAGTCACCGCCGACCCGGAATTTCCCGTCGCAATGCTACAGGAAGAATTAGAAGCCGAAACGGCGAAGCAACGGCAGGAAGTAATTGAATAAATTTTCGAATTGAGATTTACGAATTATGAATTGAAACCAATCGTCATTCGTAAATCACGATTCGTCATTTCAACAAAACCCACCCCGCCAGTGCCAACAATCCGACCGCCAGCGCGATCAGCCACGGCAATTGTTTCCTTCGCGTCTGCCATTTCATGTGGTGGGCCAGCTTGCATTCCTCGCAGCGTTCGGGGCGCTTGTGCTGCATCTCGTCGGGCAGTTCCATGTGCAGGCGCGTGTTGCCGGGCGCGAGGGGTTTGGCGCCTGCGCCGGTGAATGGTCTGGCGTCAAAATCCACCGGCCGCTCGCAGTCCACACAATTCCCATGCACCACAATGTGGCTGGGCACGGGATTGGAGGATGCGGCCATGGCCAAATATAGCCCAGCTGTGCGGAAAACAAAAGGACGCGGTTCTATTAGGTCGAAGTGGAACTCATCGCTCCCGGGCCGGCGTTGCGGATGGGGGCGGGGGTGTTTTCGGCGTATTGTTGGAAGTTTTCGCGGAACATTTCGGCGAGTTGGTCGGCTTGGTGGTCATAGGCGGAAGGGTCGGGCCAGGTGTCGCGGGGGTTTAGGATTTCGCTTGGGACGTTGGGGCACGTTTGGGGGATTTGGAATCCGAAGCGGGGGTCGGTTTGGTAATTAACATTGGTGAGTTGGCCTTCGAGGGCGGCGTTTAGGAGGGCGCGGGTCCACTTGATTTTGATGCGGTTGCTTTGGCCGTAGCCGCCGGCGATCCAGCCGGTGTTGAGTAGCCAGCATTGGCTTTGATGCTCGGCCATTTTTTCGGTGAGGAGTTTGGCATAAACTCCGGGGTGCCGGGGCATAAAGGGGGCGCCGAAGCAGGTGGAAAATGTGGCGGTGGGTTTATCGATGTTCATCTCGGTGCCGGCGACTTTGGCGGTGTAGCCGCTGATGAAATGATAGGCGGCTTGCTCGGGCGTGAGCCGCGCGATGGGGGGCAACACGCCAAAGGCATCGCACGTGAGGAAGACGATGTTTTGCGGATGCCCGGCGGTGCCGCTGGGTTCGCGGTTTTCGATGTACTCGATGGGGTAAGCGGCGCGGGTGTTGGCGGTCAGTGAATCGTCCGTGAAATCCGGCGTGCCGTCGGTGCCGAGGATGACGTTTTCCATAATGGTGCCGGGCATTCGGGTGGTGGCGTAGATGGCGGGCTCGTCTTCTTCGCGGAGGTTGATGAGCTTGGCGTAGCAGCCGCCTTCGAAATTGAAAATGCCGTGGTCGGTCCAGCCGTGTTCGTCATCGCCCACAAGGCGGCGGTTGGGGTCGGCGGAGAGGGTGGTCTTGCCGGTGCCGGAGAGGCCGAAGAAAACTGCGGTGTTGTCGCCGGTAGTGTTGCACGAGCAATGCATTGGCAGCTGACCGGTGGCGGGCAGCAGAAAGTTCATGATGGAAAACAAAGATTTTTTTATTTCGCCGGCGTACTGCGTGCCGCCGATGAGCACGAGCTTGTGCTTGAGCGAAAGCAAAATGAAGGCGTTGGAGTCGAGGCCGTCGACGGTGTCGGGATCGGCCAGCAAGTAGGGCGTGTGCAGCACGGTGTATTCC
>JAPYUH010000375.1 GCA_029936195.1 Alphaproteobacteria bacterium | reverse complement strand
TAGCGCCGCCCAGGCGGCAATAGTTGTGCAAATGAGATTCGGAATAGGAGAGGATTTTGAACAGGTTCTTATGCCCATTCTTCTCCATGATATCCTTGCCTTTGTCACTCAGATGGTCGGTGGTTGCGTAGTCGATCCGTGCCATGGTGATGTTTCCTGTTTTGCCATTATCTTGCGATGAGCGGCGCGCCGCTCAAATGCGCGCCGCCGTCGGTAATCAGAATTTCGCCGGTGATGTTAACGCTCGCCGTCAGCAAGAACAATGCGGCTTCCGCCATGTCCTCGGGCGTTCCGGCATGGTTCAGGGGTGAGGTCTTTTCAATATGGGTGACCATCTTTTCATAGCCTTCCTGGCCCAGCTTATCCAGCCACCATCTACCCGTGATGAAGCCCGGCGCGATGGCATTAACCCGGATTTCCGGTGCCAGTTCGCGGGCCAATGAAATTGTCATGGTGTTCATGGCGCCTTTCGACGCGGCATAGGCGATGGAACTGCCGATGCCCATGACCCCGGCGATGGAGGATGTGTTGACAATGCTGCCGCGACCCTGGGCCTTCATGTGCCCCGCCACGGCGCGGGTCATCTGATAGGCGCCGACCACGTTGACGGAATAGATATGCAGAAAATCCTCGGCCGTTAGGCTATCGAGATTGTTGTCGGCCACCAGTTGCGTGGTGCCGGCGTTGTTCATCAGGCCGTCCACCCGGCCCCATTTATCCATGGTCTCGGCGACGATGCGGCGGCAATCGGCGTCCTGGCTGACATCCCCTTGGCAGATGAGGGTCTCCGCGCCCAGGTCTTGGCAGGCCTTGGCGGTATCCTCGGCCTCATTGACGCTGCGGGAATAGTTGATGGTGATACGGGCGCCCTGTTCTGCCAGCATCAGCGCCGCCGCGGCCCCCACCCCGGTGCCGCCCCCCGTGATGATCACCACCCAATCGCGTATCTCCCCGGCCTTGACCTTCATATCTTCTTCTCCATCATGGCATTTGTTTCCTGGGGATGATTATAGGCGCACCATGTTCACATTCGCACAGATTTCCGATTTCCATATTTCCCTGCCCGACGGCAACGCCGACCGTATGTTGCAGACGGCGGCCCATTTGCGCGTTGCCGTGGCGCATTTGAACCAATTGCACGAAATACCGGATTTCGTGTTGTGTACCGGCGATCTGGTGGATGGCGGCGGGGCGGGAGAATATGCCATTCTGGCTGATATTCTTGCCGGCTTGACCATGCCGTTTTATCTGATCCCCGGCAACCACGACGACCGGGAGGCCATGCGCGCGGCCTTTCCCGCGCACGGCTATCTGGCCGGCCACGATGGCTTCATGCAGTACACATTGGAAGAATGGGAACCGCGCCTAATCGCCTTGGATACTCTGATACCGGGCCAACCGGGGGGCCGGCTATGCTCAACCCGCCTGACCTGGTTACAGGACCGGCTTGCCGAACAGCCCGGCCGGCCGACCATTTTGTTCATGCATCACCCACCGTTTCGTACGGGTATGAAGATGATGGATGACATGGGGTTGGCGGACCGCGGCGGCTTCGCCGATCTGGTTCGCCGGCATGGCCAGATCGAGGCGGTTCTGGCCGGCCACCTGCACCGCCCCATCACCCGCCGTTTTGCCGGCACCATCGCCATGACGGCGCCGGGGCCGGCGCATCAGCTTGCCCTGGATCTCTCCGGCGAGGAAAAATTATCCGTGGTCATGGAACCGCCGGCGGGCTTGTTGCATCTGTGGCTGGGCGGCGATGATGGCCTTGTCAGCCACCTCACCTACACCGGCGGTTGTTATGACAGCCGCCAAGTGTTTCCCCGCGCCGACTGGGTCGGCGACGGCACACCGCCGGCGCCGTCCATCCCACTCTAATGATACCGCTTTATCGATCCTGTGTACGTGGGTCCAGAATATCCCGCAGGCCGTCACCAAACAGATTGAACGCGAGCACGGAATAACAGATTGCCAAACCGGGATAGACCGCGAGCATCGGATTGGTTTCCATATGCTGACGTGCAACGTTGAGGTCGCTGCCCCAATCCGGTGTTGGCGGCGCTGTGCCAAGTCCGAGGAATGACAGCGCGGCGATGATCAGGATGATGAAACCCAGGCGGACAGTGGCGTTGACGATCAGTGGCGAGATGATATTGGGTAGAATTTCCCGCAGCGCGATATAAAAACTACCCTCGCCCACCACGTGGGCGGCTTCCACATATTCCCTTTTGGCCTCAACCATTGCCGTGCCACGTGTCAGGCGCGCAATTTCCGGCATGGTGTTCACGCCAAGGGCAAAAACGAGAATCAAATCATTCCAGAAGCCCTCAAGCTTCCACTCCCGCGCCACCGTTATGATCAGCAGATAAAGTAATAAGCCCGGAAATGCTATGAGCCCGTCGACGAACCGCATGGATATGGCATCAAAACGACCACCAAAAAAGCCGGCAAACACACCAAGCGGAATACCCAAGAGCAAGCCGAAGGTAACAGCCGCCAGGGAGATCA
>JAPYUH010000106.1 GCA_029936195.1 Alphaproteobacteria bacterium | reverse complement strand
ATTGGGCGGCGGCGTTGTCGAACTACGATTTGTCGGCAGAAATCATTCCAACAATATGATCGTGATGAATTTTCCGGGCCAGCGCACCCTGTTCGCGGTCGACTTTATCCCCGTTAAATCCGTCGCCTTCCGCAATCTGCCGGATTCCTATTTGCCAGAATGGCTGCGTTCATTGGCGATGGTGGAGAGGATGGATTTCGATATCCTCGCGCCTGGCCACGGCAAGTTGGGCACCAAGGCCGATGTCACCGCCTTCAAGGGTTATATGCGCGATCTGTATACCCAGGTTCTGGCCCAGGCCCGCATGGGCAAGAATTTGGCGGAAACCAAGGCCGCCGTGGATCTGTCCAAGTATCAATCCTGGGGCCAGTTCAAAAACTGGGCGCACTTGAATATTGAAGGCGCCTATGAACGCATTCAAATGAACCGGCGCGGCAACTGACAATTACCCGCCCGTAAACACCGCCTGGCGTTTTTCCACGAAGGCGGCGATGCCTTCCGTGGCATCGGCGGATTGTGCGATATCCATTTGCACTTCCAACTCGCGCCGTACATGGGTGGCGAAGTCGTTGTCCGCCGCCTCGTCCACCATATTGCGCGTCGCGACCAGGGCGCGGGTCGGGCCCTTGGCCAATTTGGCCGCCAGGTCGCGGGCCATGGTCATCAACTCTTCGTCCGCCACGCAATCGCTGATCAAACCCCATTCAAGGGCCGTTTCCGCCATGATCGGCTCGTTCGTCAGCATGACCTTCAAGGCCCGGGCGCGGCCGATCACTTGCGGCAACAGGTAGGTGGAGCCCATGTCGGGGATCAGCCCGATGCGGGAGAAGACCTGGATAAACTTGGCCGAACGCGCCGCCATGATGACATCGCCCACCAGGGCAAAGGAAAATCCGGCGCCCGCCGCCGTGCCATTGATCGCCGTGATCACCGGCACCCGCAATTTGCGCAGGCCGTCCATGGCGCCGAAATAGCTGTCCATGACCGCCTGAATTTTTGCTTCGCCTTCGTCCGATGACCGGCTGCGCAAATCCTGGCCAGAGCAAAATGCCCGGCCCGCGCCGGTCAGGATCAAGGCGCGGATGGATGGGTCCGCCTCGATCTTGGCCAGGGCTTCCTGTACTTCGAACATCATTTCGAAGGTTAGCGCGTTGAGGGCCTGCGGCCGGTTCAGGGTAATCGTCGCAACCCCGTCCTCGACCTCGAAAATGATATCCTTGAAGTCGCTCATGTTTATTCCTTCTCGCTAGACACCGATGGTGTAGCCGCCGTTGACCGACAAATGTTGTCCCGTGATGTAGCTTGCCGCCTGGGAAAGCAGGAAGCAAACAGGTTGTGATACTTCCTCGGGGTCCGAGAAACGCCCCATGGGAACCTGCGCCATGACCCCATCGCGGAATTTATCGGAACGAATAGTCTCCGTCATTTCCGTTCCACCACGCCGAAGCAGACGGAATTGACCCGGATGCCCTTGGCGGCATATTCACGGGCCGCCGACATGGTGATGCCCATGACGCCGGATTTCGCCGCGCCATAATTGATCTGGCCAATGGTGCCCCGGCGGCCCGCATCGGATGAAATATTGACGATGGAGGCGGGCGCGGTATCGCCGTCCTTGGTGCGATCATACATGTGCCGGCCCACGGCTTGCAGACAATAGAACACCCCCGACAGATTGACGTCGATCACTTGCTGCCAGGTTTCCACCGCCATTTTGTTGATCATGGCGGCCCGAACGATGCCGGCGTTGTTGACCAGGCCATGGATGGCACCGTTGGAGGTAATGGCCTGGCCAACCATGTCCTGCACGAAACCAGGTTCGGCCACGGAACCTACATAGGTCTCCACGTTGCCGATTTCGCCGGCCAGGGCATCCAGCTTGTCGGCCTGCATATCGACCATGATGGCCTTGCCGCCCAGTTCCACCACTAGGCGGGAGACGGCCTCGCCAATGCCTTGGGCAGCGCCGGTGACAATGATGTTGTGACCTTCCAGGGTCATGGGGTTCTTCATAATGCCTACTCCTTTACTCAAGCTTGCTTGGTGACCTTGGCGGCCAACAATTCATCGATTTCCGCTGCTGAATATCCCGCCTCGGCCAGCAATTCCCGGCTCTGCTCGCCCAGCAGGGGCGGCAGGGTGCAAATGGTCGAGGGCGTCTTGGAAAACCGGATCGGCGGATCGGTCAGGCGTAAATTGCCCTCGGTAGGATGCTCCACATGGTGCCAGAAACCGCTGGCATTCAGTTGCTCGTTGTCCAGCAGCATTTCCTTGGTGTTGACCGCCATGGTGGGGATATTTGATCCCTCCAAGGCCTCCTCCCATTCGGCCGTGTTGCGCGTGGCGACGATATCGCCCAACAGGTCGTAGATCTCCTGAGAAAATTTCACCCGGGTCGCCAGGTCGGCAAATCGGGGATCATCAACCAGGTCGTCCCGGCCCGACACCTTGAACAACGTCTGCCAGTTGGCGTCCGTATAGGGCAGCACGCACAAATAGCCGTCCTTGGTGGCATAAGGCCGCCGGCCGGTGTTCAACAGCCGCTCATAGCCCATCTGCGCGATGGGTGGTTCAAAACAGGCGCCGTAGAGATGTTCGACCATGACGTAATCCACCAGGGTCTCGAACATGGGCACTTCGATGGCCTGCCCGCCGCCGCCCCGCTCCTTGCAGACCAGGGCCGACAGAATGGCCGTGACCACGTTGAAGGCTGTGGTCTTGTCGGCCATGATAGTGGGCACGAAGCGCGGCTCGTTCGCCGTGATTGTCTGCAGATCGGCCAGGCCGGAGGCCGCCTGAATGACATCGTCATAGGCGGGATTGTCCGCCATGGGGCCGTCCTTGCGAAAACCATAAGTGGCGCAAAAGATCAGGTCGGGAAAAGCGGCGGCATAGGTTTCGTAATCCAGGCCGAGTTTTTTGGGCCACTTTCGGCCGCATGTTGTGCACGAACACATCCGCCGTGCCCACCAGCTTGAACAACGCCTTGCGGCCGGCTTCCTGGGTGAGGTCCAACACCACGCTGCGTTTATTGCGGTTGGTGGCCAGATACAGGGACGCCATGCCCTCGTTCCGGCGGGGGCCCAGGTTGCGTGTGGTATCCCCAGCCGGGGTTTCGACCTTGACGATGTCGGCGCCCATATCGCCCAGCATTTGCGTGGCCCAGGGCCCCAAAATTACCGTGGTCAGCTCGACAATGCGAATGCCGTCCAATGTACCCATGGCGCTAACTCCTCGCCTTGATCTGTTCCACGATGGCCATCATGTTGCGGGCCTGTTTCAGGTGCGGCATGTCCAGCATTTTGCCGTCCAGCCCGACGGTACCCAGGCCCGGATTCTGTCCAAACACATCGATCACGCGCTGGGCATGGGCGACTTCTTCCCCCGATGGCGTGAAGGCTTCGTTGATCACCTCCGATTGGGCGGGATGAATGGCGATCTTGCCGAAAAACCCGGCCCGGCGGTCGCGCAGGCATTCCGCCCGCAAACCCTCCAGATCGCGGAAGTTCACAAAGACCACGCCCACGGGCTGCACATCGATGGCCCGCGCCGTGGACAGGCACAATGATTTGGCCATCAGATAGGGATCATCATATTCCCCCGTGACCGGATGCCGGTTGTCGGAAGCCCCCAGGGCCGCGGCCAGATCCTCGCCGCCCCAGGTCATGGCCGCCAAACGGTCCGTCACCCCATCCAGATAGGTATGGAAGGTCAGCAGGGAAGCGGCGGTTTCCGTCGCTACGCAATGGATCTTGGTGGAACCGCGCACCAAGCCCTCGCGCGCCTCCAGGGCATCGAGATAGTGGCCCATGGTGTTCACGTCGTCGGCCGAATAGACCTTGGGCAAGACAATGCCATCCGGCGCGCCGGGCATCACTGCCGCCAGGTCGGGCAACGACAGATCCGTATCGAGGGGATTGACCCGCACCCAAAGCTGCTGTTTGGCGCGGTCCCCATTGGCCTGGAGGTAGTCGCGCACCATCTCGCGGGCGACATCCTGGCGGTCGTCGGAGACGGAGTCCTCCAGATCCAGGATCAGGGCATCGGCCAGATTCTCCCGCCCCTTCACCAGCTTGCGTTCGCTGTCGCCGGGCACGAACATCCATGAGCGGAGGATCATGCCGGACGCTTCATCATCAGGCCGGTACGCAGGCAATAGGCGATTTCCTCGTCCCGCTGGTTAAAGCCGAAATGCTCGAACGTGACGATGCCCGTGGTCGGCCGCGATTTGCTTTCCCGCTTGTCCTTGATAATGGTCATGGAGCGGATGGTATCGCCGTGGAACACCGGGTTGATGAAACGCACCTCGGTCATGCCCAGATTGCCCAAGGTGGTGCCCAACGTGGTGTCGCCCACGCTGACGCCGATCACCAGGCCCAGGGTGAAGATGCTGTTCACCAGTTGTTTGCCGTACATGGTGTTTTTTGAGAACTCCGCGTCCAGATGGAGGGGCTGCGGATTGTGGGTCAGGGCGGAGAACATGATGTTGTCCATCTCCGTCACCGTGCGGGTCAGGGCGTGCTTGAACTCCATGCCCACTTCAAATTCTTCATAATAAAGACCTGACATTTTGAATGTCCTCTCTTGCCGGCTAGGTGGGGCGGAAGACCGGAATGGCTTGGTCGTGGCCACCCCCGCCGTCACTTTGACGAAATGTGACTTCCACCGCCTGCCCGACCGCCAGGGCGTCATAGTCGCAATCGACGATGTTGGTCATCATGGTGATACCCTCGTCCACCGTGACATAGGCGATGGCGTAGGGGGTGGCGCCCCGGCGCATGACCGAATAGCTGTAGATCACGCCCTTGCCGGAGGCTTCGTACCATTCCGTGTTGCCGCCGTGGCAATGGGGGCAAATGGCGCGGGGGTAAAAGTGCGTCTTGCCGCAATCGCTGCATTTCTTCATCAGCAATTTGCCCTCGTTGGCGGCGGCCCAATAGGCTTCCGTCTCCAGGCTGATGTTGGGCGCGGGATATGTACGTTCGTTGGCAGTTTTAGTATCGGCGGTCATGCGTCGTTCCTTCCCAGAATAACGGTAGAGCTGCCCATGCGGGTGGCGATGGAGCCGCCCGTGCCATGGGCCAGGGCCAAGGTGCAATCGGGCACCTGCACTTTTGGATGGGCCTCGCCGCGCAATTGGCGCGCGGCCTCGATAACTTTCGTGATGCCGCCCCGGTTTGTGGGGTGGTTGTTGCAGAGCCCGCCGCCGTCGGTATTGAAGGGCAGCTTGCCAGTGCCCGAGATCAGGTTACCGTCGGAGACGAAGGCGCCTCCCTTGCCCTTCTCGCAGAAGCCGAGATCTTCCAGGGTTTCCACCACGGTGATGGTGAAGCTGTCGTAGATCGAGACATAGTCCATGTCCGCCGGCTTCAAATCAGCCTCGGCAAAGGCAATGGGCCCCGACACCACGCCGCCGGTGTAGGTGATGTCCACCTGCCCGGCGTTCAGATGCTTGATGCTCTCGCCATGACCAAGGATTTTGACACAACGGTCACCCAGGGTTTTGGCAATTTCCGGGCTGACCACCACAAGTGCCCCGCCGCCATCGCTGATGACGCAGCAATCCAGGCGATGCAGGGGGTCTGAGATCATGGGCGAATTGACCACGTCCTCGACCGTGACCACATTGCGCAGCATGGCAAGCTCGTTATGTTGGGCATGGTGCGAAGCGGCGACCTTGACCCAGGCCAGTTGCTCGGACGTGGTGCCGTATTGATGCATATGACGCATGGCCGCCATGCCGTACTGGTTGGTGACCACGGGGCCGTAGGGCGACTCGAAGCCCAATTCCGGCAGGGCGCTGCCGTAATCCCGCGGGCCCAGGGTGGCAACCCCCTCGGCACGGGGCCGTCCGGCCAGGGTGATCAACGCCACGGAGCATTTGCCCATGGCAATCGCGTTCACCGCATGGCCCACATGGATCACATAGGATGACCCGCCCGTCTCGGTGCTGTCGGTATACTTCAGGTTCAGGCCCATGTACTCGGCCATGGAGATACCGCCCAGACCCGGTGCATCGCCGCCGCAGAAATAACCGTCCACGTCGTCCAATGTCAGGCCAGCATCGGCCAGGGCGCCGATGGCGACCTCCGCGTGCAGTTGGGGAATTGTCTGATCGACCGCCTTGCGGGTGGGATGCTCATAGATCCCCGCAATGTAGGCCTTGCTCGTTCGGCTCATGGCTTTTCTTCTCCTCGGATGATTTAGTATGATTTTGGCAGGCCGAGAGCTTTCTCGGCCAGATAGCTTAAAATGAGTTGCGGGCTGATCGGGGCCAGGCGGTGGATCAGGCTTTCCCGCAAGTAACGCTCCACATGAAACTCCTTGGCATAGCCCATGCCGCCATGGGTCATCACGGCGGTGGTGCAGGCCTTGAAGGCGGCCTCGGCAGCCAGATATTTGCCGGCATTGGCTTGCAAACCGCATTCCTGGCCGGAGTCATACAAGGCCGCGGCGTGAAAGGCCATCAGGTGGGCCGCCTCTAATTCCGCCCAGGATTCCGCCAATGGGTGCTGGATGCTTTGGTTCATGCCGATGGGCCGGTCGAATACCACCCGTTCCTTGGCGTAGTTCGCCGCCTTGTTCAGGGCGCAGCGGCCCAGGCCGACCATGGAGGCGGAAATCAAGATCCGCTCCGCGTTCAGGCCGTGCAGCAGATAGCGGAAACCCTTGCCCTCCTCGCCGATCAGGTTCTCTTTCGGTATGGGCAGATCATCGAAAAAGACTTGGTTGGAATCCACGCATTTGCGGCCCATTTTGTCGATGGGACGGATTTCCACATGATTGCGGTCCAGGTCCGTATAGAACAGGGACAGCCCGTCAATGGGCTTCTTAGTCTCCGAGATATCCTTGGTGCGGGCAATCAACAGCATCTTGTTGGAGGCCAGCGCCGTTGAGGTCCAGATCTTCTCGCCATTAACGATGTAATGATCGCCGTGATCGACGGCGCGGGTTTTCAGACGCGTGGTATCCAGGCCCGTGTTGGGTTCGGTGACCGCGAAACAGGCCACGTCCTCGCGCTTGATAATAGGCGGCAGCCATTTGCGTTTCTGCTCATCCGTGCCGAACACCACCACCGGATTCAGGCCGAAGATGCCGATGGCCAGGGCGGCGAAACCGGCATTGCCGCAACCGGCTTCGGTGATCGCCTGTACCATGGCCGCCGCCTCGGATATGCCGAGGCCGCTGCCGCCATATTCTTCCGGCATGGCGATACCCATCCAGCCGCCATCGGCCATTGCCTGGCAGAAGTCCTCGGGAAATTTGCCGTCCGTATCCCGATCCAACCAGTATTGGTCGTCGAATTGCTCGCAGAGTTTCAGGACACTGTCCTTGATCTGCTGTTGTTCGGGGGTGAAGTTCGAGGTCATGTATTTTGTTCCGTTCCAATGTTCTTATTGCTTTTCTTGCCGCCGCCGCCGGCCAGGCGCGTGCATTCGGCGGCCGCGGCCTGCAACAAGGTTTCGGTCTCCGCGCTGTTGGCGTGGATCCGGTCCGACGGACCGGCGATCAACAAGGCGGCAATGGTATCGCCCCCCTCGGCGTGGATCGGGGCGGCCAGTCCGCTGGCGCCTTCGATGCGTTCGGCCTTGGTGCGGGCAATTCCGTCCTCCCGGATCCGGGCCATCTCGGCCGTAAGATCCTTGACCGAGGTGATCGTCGTGGCGGTGAACCGCTGGCGCAGGGTGGTTTTCAGATAGGCCTTAAAACGTGCCGGATCGAAACCGGCCAGCAGAACCTTGCCCGCCGCCGTGCAATACAAATCCCGCCGCTCCCCCACGGTAACCGCATAACGGATGGGATTAGCGCTTTCAACCTTGTCCAGATATGTCGCC
The DNA here is from genome assembly GCA_029936195.1 of Alphaproteobacteria bacterium. Lineage (GTDB taxonomy): Bacteria > Pseudomonadota > Alphaproteobacteria. Next base: position 5,709 of record JAPYUH010000106.1, on the reverse strand, counting down.
AGATCGGCGTCCGGGGCGAGGGTCGCCAGAACAGCCGTCTCGCCGGTTTGGCTGGCCAGATCCACCAGCACGGGCCGGGTGATCGTTATCAGCTCGCGGCCGGCGGTGGCCCGCATGGCCAGGGAGATAAATCGCGGACCCAGCACATAGCGGCCCGTATCATGGCGCAGCAAACAACCTTCCTCGGTCAAGCCCGCAAGTAGCCCCACGAGAGAAGTTTTTGGCGCCCCGGTACCTACCGCCAGTTCCGACAATGTGGCGCCATCGGCGGCACCGACAAGGCAATCCAGGATCGACATGATCCGTCCCACGGATTGCGGGCCGCCACGGGAGGGGGTTTTTAATTGCTCGGATATAAGACGCATATTCGTACATGTTACGCATATATATACAAAATGCAATCGTCATGTTTTTCAGGCGTTGTCGCGGCGGCGTGCGGCTGCTAGCGTTGGCCTTATCAGCACGGGCAAGGGAACAACAATGAAAACCGCATTTGAAGAAGTCATGGAAATTCGGGGCCAGGGCATGCCCGACAGCGGCGAAATCACCATTACGGGCGCCGACCCGGTGTTTTCCACGGAGTTCAAGGTTGGCGAAAACTGCGCCGCCGTGCTGGCGGGCGTGGGCGTGGCATTGTCGGATATTTGGCAGCTGAAAACCGGACAGAGGCAGACGGCGGCAATCGATGTTCGGGCGGCCGCGGCCGCGTTGCGCGCCAGCCTGTATATGCAGAAACCCGATGCCAACAGTCCCGGCGGCGATTTCACCCCCGTGATGAACCCCGACCACGAATTCATGATCTCGATGACGCAGCCCTGGCCTACCAAGGACGGCCGGTGGTTCCTGCCCCATTTTGGCCTGCCGAATTTGAAAGAACGCGTGTTGGGTGTTCTGGGCTGCGAACCCAATCCGGACGCGGTGGCGAAGGCGGTGGCAACATGGGACGCCCTGGACTTGGAAGCAGCCATTGAAGAGGCCCGGGCCTGCGGTGCCATGGTGCGCGGCAACGCCGAATGGCTGGCCAGTCCCCATGGCCAGATTCTGGCGGGCAAGCCAATCGTGGAAATTATCAAGATCGCGGACAGCGATCCCGAACCCCTGCCCCAGGGTCCGCGCCCCCTCAGTGGAATTCGCGCACTCGATCTAACGCGCATTCTGGCCGGCCCCATCGCCGCGCGAACCTTGGCGGAAAACGGCGCCGACGTCCTGATGGTCACGGCGGAAAACCTGCCCCAGATCAAGGAACATGTCATGGATACCAACCATGGCAAACGCAGTTGCTACCTAAATCTCAAAGACCCAGGCGATGCCGCCAAGTTGAAAGAGTTGGTGTGCGGCGCGGACGTTTTCTCTCAAGGTTACCGCCCCGGCATGTTGGGCGGCCTGGGCTTCAGCCCCGAGGACTTGGCGGAAGTCCGGCCCGGCCTGGTGTATCTCTCCATCAGCTGCTTCGGCGCCGACGGCCCCTTCAGCCATCGCGCCGGCTGGGAGCAGGTGGCCCAGACGGTAACCGGCATTTGCCACGACGGCGGTGACCATGGCGGGCCCGCCCTATTGCCGGCGGCGGCCTGCGACTACACCACCGGGTATCTGGGCGCCTACGGCGTACTATTGGCCCTGGCGCGGCGGGCCCGGGAGGGGGGCAGCTATCACGTCCGTGTTTCCCTCTGCCAATCGGGCATGTTCATCTATCGCCAGGGCAAGACCACTTATGAGGCGCCGGACATGGACCTTTCAGCCCAGGAGGTGGAGGCTCTCAGCATCACATCGAACACCGATAACGGCCCCTTGCGCCACCTGGGGCCTGTATTACAAATGTCCCAGACCCCGCCCCATTGGACCCGGCCAACACCAACGCTCGGCAGCAGCGCCCCGGAATGGCTGGAGAAAATGGACGCGGCCGACGCCGCGGAATGAGGCAATTCAGGCCGGCTGCCGCGACACGCTCTACCGATCAATCATCAGGGCGATTTGAACAATTCATCAACCGCGAATACACCGGCGCGTCATGATCCCGTTTGGGAGGAGGCTAACGGGAGGCAACTAGGGGCATGGTGTAAGTAGTCGCGGTACCAACCACGTATTCCTCGCCATCGCCATTGGCGACGACGGTTTTCAGCTTGCAGATCGGTTTGTCCGGGCGCACATCCTCCACCGTCACGGTGGCGGTAATACTCTCCCCCACCCCGACGGCCTTGATGAATTTCCAGTGTGTTTCCAGAAACACCGTGCCGGGGCCAGGCAGATCTTCGGCCACGACGGCGTTGAGCAAGCCGGTGGTCACGCCGCCTTGCACAATCAGACCACCGAAGGGCGAGGCCGCCGCCAGTTCCTCATCGTAGTGAATTGGGTTCCGGTCACCGGTCATCTCGGTAAACATTTCCACATCCCGCATGCTTGTGGTCCGGGTTCGGGAGGCGGTGGCGCCGGCTTCGGGCATTCCGGCGATGGTGGAATTCCAGAGCGATTCGCTTTCAGTCATGACATTGCTCCTAGGCTGCGATGGTTTTGAGTTTGGTGAAGCCGGCGATATGATCGGTTTCCGCCTTCATGGCATCGCTTAAGTGTCCATGATGCGTCTTGACCTGATCCATGCTCCATTGAAACGAAGCGATTGCGTCGGTCACGTCGAACAGAGTTCTGGAAAGGCTATCGCGCTCTTCCTGATAGTCCGCGAAGGCCTGCTCCCGCCCCACGATCACGGCACGGGACAGCAATTCACTATCCCGGAAGGCGTCGGTGATGCCATGGGCCGTCAGGGGATCCTTGAAATAGGCCGCATCGCCCACCAGGGCCCAGCCGGCGCCGTGGCATTGCCGCAGGTGACCCGAAGCGCAGGAAAATCCGCGCAGTCTGCCGCTCAATTGCGCCTTGCCCACATCTTCGGCCAGCTGGACGGAATTGGCTTTCGCAATCCGCATCAGGCCGCCTTCCAGATCGCCGCGAAAGGTGGCGGCGAATTCATCCCGGTGCACGGCGGCAAAGACAAGATGCTGATCATGGTTCGTGGGAATGGCGCCGGCGGCAACGCCATCCTCGAAATACCAATGAAAGCCGTCGTCGGTCATATTATCGTAGTAGCCGTAGACATAGCCAGATCCGTGACCGCCCTCCACATAGGCCTCGGCGCCCACTTGGCGCGCGACCAGGGACTGGCGGCCATCGGCGCCGATCACGATGCCGGCCGCGACCTCCCGCACCGTACCACCGGCCTCTTTCAGATGCACGCCCGTGACATGGCCGGCCGGGCCAATCGCCAGATCCATGACCGTGACCCCATGGCGCACATCGGCACCCGCCTCCCGCGCGGCATCCACCAGCATGGGATCAAGGGCGGTGCGGCGCGGTGCGCAGAGAAAATCGACGCCATGGTCCGATCGGATATCCACGTGGACCGCGTCATCGTCGCCATAGTGAAACACAGTATGGCGAACCGGCGGCGTATGGGCGGCCATCAGCCTGTCCAACAGGCCCCAGCGCAGTAGCTGCAGCACACCGGCCCGCATCAAGGCGTGGGTGGAGACGATATCGGAGCCTTACTTCTGCCGGTCGACCAGCAAAACCTGGGCACCGGACCTGGCCAGCAGCATCGCCGTGGCCGCCCCGGCGCAGCGGGCACCGACAATGACAACATCATAGCGGTCTTTGAAGGCAGGCAAATCCTGCATGAAAACAACCTCCAACACCCAACTAACGCGTGCGGCCCGTCACTAAGTTTGCCGATCAGATCGTGGCCAATATCGCGGAATGCATGTTGGCGGATACGGCCACCACGATCAAGCGCGGGAACGTCAGGCCGGAGATAGCCTTTGGCCACCACAGACAATTCCGCTTTGACGCCCCGTAAAAATGGTTTTAATTATCTCACTGTCCCCCTAAATTCCCGGTTAAGCAAAAAAAACCTGACAACCACCAAGTCATTGCGGCGGAACAGCAGCCAGGATTGAGGAATGTCATGCGTAATCAAAATTGTGATGTGGTCATCGTCGGCGCCGGGTTTTCCGGCCTGTACCTGATCCATCGTCTGCGGGTCCTGGGATTTTCCCTGCGGGTTTTCGAACGCGGCGGCGATGTGGGCGGGACCTGGTATTGGAACCGCTATCCCGGCGCCCGTTGCGATGTGGAAAGCATGCAGTATTCCTATTCCTTCTCGGAAGAGTTGCAGCAGGAATGGAATTGGAGCGAACGCTTTTCCGCCCAACCGGAAATTCTGGACTATGCCAACCATGTGGCCGACCGCTTCGATCTGCGCCGCGCGGTCGAATTCAACACAACGGTCACGGCCGCCCATTTTGACGAAGCGGCCGGCCGCTGGACGGTAACGACAGACAAGGGCGAGACCATTTCGGCCCGCCACTGCATCATGGCGACGGGCTGTATCTCCGATGTGCAAACACCGGATATTGAAGGTCTGGCCGCGTTCGAGGGCGCGACCTATCACACTGGCAACTGGCCCCATGAAGCGGTTGATTTTGCCGGCAAGCGCATTGCCGTCATCGGCACCGGTTCGTCAGGCATTCAGGCCATTCCGGTGCTGGCGGAACAGGCGGAACATCTCACCGTTTTCCAGCGCACCGCGAATTATTCCCTGCCGGCCCGAAACGGCGCCATGACCGAAGAGTACGCCCGCTCCTGGAAAGATGATTATGCCCAACTGCGGGAACAGCAACGGCAATCCCACAAGGGCGCCTTGGGCGAAGCCAGTAATGTTTCCGGCCTTGACGCATCGGAGACGGAGCGGAATTCGGCATACGAGGCGCGCTGGGCCAAGGGCGGCACGACGCTGTTGGGGTCCTACAAGGACATGATGGTCGACAACCGGGTCAATGATACGGCGGCCGAATTCGTGCGCGACAAGATCCGCGCCATTGTCAGGGATCCCGGCGTCGCCGAAAAGCTGGCGGCCAAGGGCTATCCCATCGGCACCAAGCGCATTTGCGTCGACAGCGGCTATTTCGAGACCTACAACCGGGACAATGTCGAACTGGTGGACATCAAGGCCACGCCGATCCAGCGGATCACGGCAAACGGCCTGTCAACTTCCGCGCGAGAATACGAATTAGACGCCATCGTCTTCGCCACCGGTTTCGATGCCATGACCGGCACCTTGTTCAACATCGATATCCAGGGCCGCGCGGGAACCAGACTGAAAGACAAGTGGGAAGCCGGACCGCGCACCTATCTCGGCCTGATGAGCGAGCAATTCCCGAACATGTTCATGATCACCGGCCCGGGCAGCCCCTCGGTCTTGACCAACATGATCGTCTCCATCGAGCAGCACGTGGACTGGGTAACTGATTGCCTGGTGCATATGCGGGACCGGAACCTGGCGACCATCTGTCCCGACCTGGCGGCGGAGGATGACTGGGTCGACCATGTCAACGTGGTCGCCCACACCACCCTGTTTCCCCAGGCCGCCTCGTGGTACATGGGCGCCAATATCGCCGGCAAGCCGCGCATCTTCATGCCCTACATCGGCGGCGCCGGGGCCTATCGGAAAATCTGCGACGAAGTCGTGGCGGAGGGTTACAAGGGCTTTGATTTTCAGCCGATCCAGGACCTCGTCGCGGCGGCGGAATAGCGGCCGAACAGGAATGGCGCGCCCGGCAGGACTTGAACCTGCGACCCCCGGATTAGAAAAAGGGTGTTCCGTCGCAGAAAACTGCGGATGTTAACTATTTTTGACCCCGTATTTACCCGCATTTTCCC
>JAPYUH010000105.1:9877-13545 GCA_029936195.1 Alphaproteobacteria bacterium | reverse complement strand
CAAGGTCGTCTGTCAAAATCGTATGCAGGATAAGAGCGATCCGTATGTCATCCGGATCCCTATCGGCTTCCAAAGCGCCGCAATGGACGGCTTCGATCGCGACGCGGATGTTGGCTTCGTGGCGGCCGACCCGTATGAACACACCGTCGGCAACCCGTCCCGCCATGCGCAAAGTGCGCGGCCCACCTGCGGCGATCCAAACGGGAACCGGTCTAGCGTGGCGCAGGACGGCCGGTCGGGCCGCATTCACCTCAACTTCCTCGCCCGCCAGGAGACGATGGGTCAACTTCGTGGCCTCTTCGAGTTCCGCGACCCGCGTTGGCCGTTTTCCTATCAAGCGAACTGCCGTGTCGCCGACACCATAGTCCAAAAGCGTACGGCCGGGTGCCAAGCTGTCTATGGTGGCAATAGAGGACGCGATCACTGCGGGGTTCCGCATCATGGGAGTTTCGATCAGAGGACCGAGGCCGATACGCGATGTTTCGACGGCGGCGAAGGCGAGGTTCACATAAGGATCCTTCAGGAGCAGCGGCGAAGACGGTATAAAGGCATAATCCCAGCCGAGCACTTCGGCCCGGCGGGCGTCCGCTGCGAAAGCCTGGGGTGTGGAATAATCGAACCGGTTCAGTCCAAAGGCAGGTATTTCTGTCATGTTTGAGCCTTATGAAGAATTTCGCCCTGTTATTCTAACCTAAGAGCGTCGGATTTGAAATTTGGCCCAAATGAGATTACCCACGCCGTCCGGAATTCACAATTCAAGATCCGCAACCGATATTATTAGACCACCAGCATCGCCGGCTTTCAGTCCCGTCCCGCCGCATCTGGACCGGGCGGCAGCGGTGCATTAATCTCTCCGTGCCGATAGTAAAATATATCCGCCAGGGCATTCTACGGCAGCCACTAAGCCTTGGCATGATAGAAAAATCCGTGCGAGCTCTCCAAAATAGTTAAATCGATAGGAGCGAGCAGCGATGGACATGAAGGCAATTACACCCGCGATCGGTTTGCAGATAAGCGGGATCGATCTTGCCAACGTCAGCGAAGCCGATGCCGGCGCGCTACGTGACGCGCTCATTGACCGTAAGATCCTGGTGTTTCGCGATCAGCCGATTACCTCTCCCGAATACGTGCGTTTCATGAATATCTTCGGCGAGACCGTGCAAGATGATCTGGTTCCCCATGAGGGGCATCCGACGGAATTGTGCATTCTGCATATTCTCCCGAAGGAAAAGCAGACCATCAATTTTTGGCACATGGACTATTCGTTCCGCGTCAATCCTAGCCCCCATCTGAGCCTGTCTGCGCAGCAACTCCCCGCCTGCGGCGGAGACACATTATTCACCAACCTGGAAGCCGCGTACGCGGGTTTAGACGAAGACACCAAACAACGCATTTCCGGTTTGCAAACCGAACATAAGGTATCACCTACGCAAAATGGCGAGGCGCGCTTCTCGCCCGAGGGATACAAGGCGATGACCGAAGGTGATCCAGTTCGTCATCCTCTAGTGTGCCGTAACCCCGACAACGGACGTGAATACTTGTTCGTTAATGTACCCGTTTTCTGCCGCAGCATCACCGGCATGGAAAACCCAGAAGGCGACGCACTGCTCGCATCCTTGTACGAGCATGCACAGCGCCCCGAGTTTCATTTCCGCCTGACCTGGGAACGGAACACCGTTGTCGTGTGGGAGAACACCCATTGCCTGCATTACCCGGTGTCGGACTATTACCCCAACGAACGCCTGATGTGGCGTCTCGCGACCCGTGCGGTAACACCACCACAAGCCGCCTGAATACTCGAGGTATGAGGACATGCCTGCGACGTAGTGGAAGCACTTCATCGTCCATGGGAAAGGCGTGGCGGGTAATTTTGATGCTACCCCCGTCGCAGCAAGAATACCCCCTGCTCCCCGGCCAGATTGGCCCAGCCGGGCATTTTGCCTATCGGTTTGGCGGCGCCGCGGCGGCTCAAGGTCAGCGCCTGATCGATGTGCAGGTTCATCTCGTCGCACAAGGTCAGAAAATCCAGGATGGTGCAGAGGTGGATGTTGGCGGTGTCGTACCACGGCCCCGGCAAATCGGAGGTGATAGGCATGCGGCCCCGGCGCAGCAGATCCCAGCGCACGCGCCAATAGGCGAAGTTGGGAAACGAGACGATGGCCTGCTGTCCGATGCGCAGCATCTGTTCCAGCACCCCGCGGGGTTGGTGGAGGACCTGCAGGCTTTGGCTGAGGATCACTACGTCGAAGGCGCCGTCGGGATAATCCACCAAATCCATATCGGCATCGCCTTGCACCACGGCCAGGCCGCGCGCCACCGAGGCGTTAACGCCGGTCTGGCTCAATTCCAGGCCCCGGCCGTCCACGTTGCGTTCGAGCTGGAGGAATTGCAGTAGATCGCCGTCGCCGCAGCCGATGTCCAGGACCCGGGAATTGGGGGCTACCATTTCCGCGATAATGGGGAAATCATGACGCAGGCCGCCCAGTTGCAAATAGGGGCGCAGCTTTGGCATGGCCCTCATTCTAGGCACCGGCGCTGCTAAGGCCCCGGCGCTGCGCCGCCGCCCGCAAAAATCCGCCCAGGGTTTTGAACATCTCGGGCTCGTCCAACAGAAAGGCATCGTGGCCCTTGTCGCTGTCCACTTCCACGAACGAGACCTTGGCGGCGGCCGCGTTCAGGGCCCGGACCACCGCCTTGTTCTCCGCCGTCGGGTACAGCCAGTCGGAGGTGAAGGAGACGATGCAGAATTCGGTCTTGGTCTCGAGAAACGCATTGGCCAGGGTGCCGCCGTATTCCGCGCCCAGGTCGAAATAGTCCATGGCGCGGGTGATATATAGGTAGAAATTGGCGTCGAACCGGTCCACGAAGGTGCTGCCCTGGTGGCGCAGGTAACTCTCCACCTGGAAGTCCGCGTCGAAGCCGAAGGATAATTCGGCACGGTCCTGCAGGTTGCGGTCGAACTTGTTCTGTAATGCGGCCTCGGACAGATAGGTGATGTGCGCCGCCATCCGCGCCACCGCCAGGCCGCGCCGGGGTGTAACGCCGTGGGCGTAATAATCGCCCCCCCCGCCAGTCGGGATCGGCCATGATGGCTTGCCGCCCGACCTCGTGAAAACCGATATTCTGGGCCGAATGGCGGGCGGCGGTCGCGATGGGCGCGGCCACATAGACCAGATCGGGATAGTTCGCCGCCCATTGCAGCACCTGCATGCCGCCCATGGAGCCACCCGTGACGCAGAATAATTGCTCAATGCCCAAATGCTCGATCAGCCGCCGTTGCGCCCGCACCATGTCGCCAATGGTGATCACCGGAAAGTCCAGGCCATGGGGTTTGCCGCTGGCCGGATTAATATCCCTTGGCCCCGTGGTGCCCAGACAACCGCCCAGGACGTTGGCGCAGATAATGAAAAAGCGCCCGGTGTCAAAGGTCAGGCCGGGGCCGACCACGGTCTCCCACCAGCCGCCCCGGCCGGTCACCGGGTTGGGGCCGGCAACATATTGATCCCCCGTCAAGGCATGGCAGACCAGGATGGCGTTGGACTTTTCGGAATTCAATTCACCGTGGGTTTGATAGGCCACGGTGACGGGGGCCAGGGTGCGGCCTGAATCCAGTGCCAGGGGCCGGTCTTCGGTGATCGTGAATACCTGATCAACCGGCCGGTGGATCG
>JAPYUH010000105.1:1933-9777 GCA_029936195.1 Alphaproteobacteria bacterium | reverse complement strand
GCGCGCGGCAGCTTCGTCCTGATCAATTAATGTCGTCATAATGCCCGCATGGCGCCATTTGGTCCCGTATTTTCGATCTGTTGCCGGTTCGCACTAGGCAGCGGCCCAAACCCTGTCAACGTAATCTTTGCCTAATTTTGCCTACCCTTTGGCTTGCCCAAGGTGGTGGAGACGTGTATCACCGCCCTTCCGGGCACAGCGTGCAAACCAGCCGCTCCGGGAATGATCATGGCAAGGACATCAGTAATGGCGAACGACACCGTGGACATGCCGGACCTGCCGGATTTAGATGAATTGCGCCGCCGGATCGACGCCATTGATGCCGAGATGCACGAAAAAATCGTCGAGCGCATCGCCTTGATCGATCAAGTTGCCCGTGCCAAGCAAAAGATGGGCGGCAATGCCCATGCCATGCGCCCGAACCGGGAGGCTTCCATGGCCCGCGAGTTGGCGGGCCGTCATGAGGGCCAGTTGCAAACCGCTTCCGTGATCCGTATCTGGCGCGAATTGATCAACGGCGCCACCGCCCTGCAGGGCCCGTTCAGCGTGGCGGTCTGCGCGCCGGAGCGTTCGGTCGGCTATTGGGACATGGCGCGCAACCAATTCGGCTCGGCCGTGCCCATGACCCTGCACACTTCCCCCTCCGTCGTCCTTCGCATGGTTGATGACGAGCCGGGCGCCATCGGCCTGCTGCCCTTTCCGCAGAATGGTGAAGAGGCGCCCTGGTGGCCGGCCCTGGCCAGCCAGGCGGATGACCAGATCGGGCCGCGGGTGATCTGGCGCCTGCCATTCTTTGCCTCGCCCACCGGCCGGTTCGAACAGTTGGAAGCCCTGGCCGTGGCCAAGATGACGCCCGAGGCCAGCGGCCTGGATGCGACCTTGGTAGCCATCGAAACCGACCAGGACGTTTCCCTGGCCCGGGTGGTGGAACAATTGAGCCAATGCGGCTATACGCCCCACCCCCTGGCAGTACATGAATTGGGCCATTCACAACTACGTCTGCAATTAATTGAACTGGATGGCCTGGTCCGGGGCGATGATCAGGGCATGTCGCGGTTTCATGATGCCTTGGGCAATGATCTGTCCCGGGTTGCCATCCTGGGGGCCTACCCGAAAGCTCTGGACGCCGAACTGTCGGGCAGGGCCTGATGCCCACGCGCACGAACATGCCGGTACCGAAAAGCGGGATCATGGATATTTCGCCCTATGTGGGCGGGGATGCTTCGGTCGAGGGCCTGGCGCGGATTATCAAGCTGTCTTCGAACGAAGGGGCCACGGGCCCCTCGCCCAAGGCTGTCGCCGCGTTTCAGGCGGTGGGCGCTGAACTGCACCGCTATCCCGACGGTGGCGCGGGCGAACTGCGCGCCGGGTTGGCGGAGATGTACGGCCTGGATGTCAACCGCCTGATCTGCGGCAACGGCTCGGACGAGATTATCAGCCATTTGATCCAGGCCTACGCGGGGCCCGGCGACGAAGTGCTGTATTCCGAGCATGGCTTCTTGATGTATCCCCTGGGCGCCATGGCCAATGGCGCTACGCCGGTGAAGGCGACCGAGACCGCCTATACAGCCTCGGTCGACGGCTTTCTTGCGGCGGTGACGGAACGCACGACCATGGTCTTCGTGGCCAATCCGAATAATCCCACCGGCACCTATCTGCCGCAGTCCGAGTTACAGCGCCTGCGCGCCGGCCTGCCCGATCATGTGCTGTTGGTGATCGACAGCGCCTATGCGGAATTTGTCACCCGCAACGATTATGCGCCGGGCATCGAAATGGTCTCGGCCCATGACAATGTGGTGATGACGCGGACCTTCTCCAAGATCTACGGCCTGGCGGCCCTGCGTGTTGGTTGGGCTTATTGTCCCACCGAAATCGCCATGGTGTTCCACCGGGTGCGCGGGCCCTTCAATGTCAATGCGGCGGCCCAGGCAGCCGCCCTGGCTGCCTTGCGGGATATCCGGCACACCGACGAGGCCCGGGCCCACAATGACAAATGGCTGCCCTGGCTGCAGGGCGAATGCGAACGTCTGGGCCTGGATTATATCCCCAGCGTGGGCAATTTTCTGACCATCGAGTTCGGCACCGACGGCCCGCATTCGGCGGCCGCGGCCCAAGAATTCCTGCGCACCAAGGGCATCCTGCCCCGCACCATCGGCGGCTACGGCTTGGGCGGACATGTGCGCTTCACGGTCGGGCTGGAAGCTGAAAACCGCGCCGTGATCGCCGCCCTGGAAGCCTTTTTGAGTAGCGGCGATGGTGCCTGAAAACGAGCTGGGGAATTTCGACCGCCTGGACCCGATTGCCGCCGGCCTGGTGACCAAACCAAAACCCAAGCAGGGCATTATGGACATTACGCCCCACAAGGGCGGCGAAGCCACCATCGAGGTCGAGGGCGTGGTCCAAGGCAGGGCTCGCATTATTGAATTATCCGCCAATGAAGGTGCGATGGGTCCATCGCCAAGGGCGATGGCGGCCTATCAAGCGGCCGCGACCGATTTGCATCGCTATCCCGACATCGGCGCGAAAGACTTGCGGGCCGGTCTGGCGGAGATTCACGATCTCGATACCGCGGGAATTGTTGTTGGCAATGGCTCCGGTGAAATTATAAATCAACTGGTCCATGCCTTTGCCGGCCCGGGAGACGAAGTGGTGTATTCCGCCCACGGCTTTCTGATGTATCCCCTGGCGGCGATGGCCAATGGCGCGACGCCGGTCAAGGCTCCAGAGGAGAATTATACGGCCTCGGTCGATGCTTTGTTGTCGGTGGTAACGCCAAAAACGAAATTGGTCTTCTTGGCGAACCCCAATAACCCCACCGGGACCTATTTGCCATCTTCCGAGCTGCGGCGCCTGCGCGCCGGATTGCCTGATGACGTGTTGTTCGTGATCGATAGTGCCTATGCCGAGTTCATCGATCATAATGACTACACGCCGGGTATCGACCTGGTTGATGGCCACGACAACGTGGTAATGACGCGGACTTTCTCGAAAATTCACGGCCTGGCAGCCCTGCGTATCGGCTGGGCCTTTTGCCCGGCCAATATTGCCAGAGCCCATGACAGAACGCGCGGCCCATTCAATGTCAACGCCGCGGCGCAGGCCGCCGGCCTGGCCGCCTTATGGGATTTCAATCACGTTGACCGGGCGAGGGCCCACAATATTCGATGGCTGAACTGGCTACAGAATGCGTGCGTCCGTCTGGGACTGGATTATATTCCAAGCGTAGGTAACTTCTTGGCCATTCGGTTTGCCGGCGAAGACGGGCTCTCGGCCGATGACGCCCAAAAGTTTCTGCGCACCAAAGGTATTTTGTCTCGTCGTATCACGGCCTATGGGCTACCTAACCATCTACGAATATCCGTCGGTCTGGAAGACGACAACCGCACCGTCATGGAAACCTTGGATGAATTTTTGAGTATTGCGAATGTCCCCTAACACCGAAGCACCCCATTTCAAACGCCTGGCCCTGATCGGCGTTGGTCTGATCGGATCGTCCATCGCCCTGGCCGCCAAGCGGGCCGGACTGGTGGACGGCATCGTCGGCTGCGCCCGCAGCCAGGCCACCCGGGACAAGGCCGTGGAGCTGGGCATCGTCGAGGCCATGCACGAGGACCCCGCCGAAACCGTCGCCGGCGCCGATCTGGTCATCGTCTGCACCCACCTGGGCAGCTATGGCGCCATAGGCAAGGCCATGGCGCCGGGTCTGGCACAGGGCGCCATCGTCACCGATGTGGGTTCGGTCAAGGGCTGTGTGGCCCGCGATCTGGGGCCCCACATCCCCGACGGCGTGCATTTGGTACCGGGGCACCCTGTTTCGGGCAGCGAAAAATCCGGCCCCGAAGCCGGCTTCGAAACCTTGTTCGATGACCGCTGGTGGATCCTGACCCCAGGCGAGGGCGCCGATCAAGCCAGCGTGGAAACCCTGACGGCCTTCGTGCAGGCCCTGGGCAGCCGGGTGGAGATCATGGATGCCAAGCGCCACGACTTGGTGCTGGCCATTACCTCGCACCTGCCGCATCTGATCGCCTACAACATCGTCGGCACGGCGGATGACATGGAAACGGTAACCCAGGGCGAGGTGGTAAAATATTCCGCCGGCGGCTTCCGGGATTTTACCCGCATCGCCGCCTCCGATCCGGAATTCTGGCGCGACGTTTTCCTCAACAACCGCGAGGCTGTGCTGGAAACCCTGGGCCGTTTCACCGAGGATCTGATCGCCCTGCAACGAGCCATCCGTTGGGGCCAGGGCGACAACCTGCTGCGCCTGTTCACCAACAGCCGTGATATCCGCCACCGCATAATCGCGGCCGGCCAAGACACCGACGCCCCTGATTTCGGCCGCCGGGCCGAGCCAACTTCGGAGCCTGACTAGCGCAACCTGCGTTCTTTTGAACGCAGACAAGTTGCACTAACTCATGGAAATGGATCAAACAGCCGAAAATAGATTCCAATTTAAGGCTGTTTGATCTAACGCGGCGCCAGGGGAGCAAGCCTGGCCACCGCGGCCGGTCCGAGGAATAACTGGCCGTCCTGCAGCCTTACGGGCACGGACAGCACGCCGCCACCCGCCGCCGCCAACAGGCCCAAAACGGCACCAGCCGCGATCCGGCCGTTGCCGCTCATGGCCCCCGATCTGACGGCAATGTCCAGCAATTGGTCGTGTCCCCTGATTTTTGCCGTTAAGGCACCGATGGGGCGCATGCGGTCATCCAAGGCCAGGCTGCCCGTGGCGGTGATCTCCATATCCCCCCACAACAGGCGAAACTGCCTGACCTCCACCGTCCCGCCGCCGTTTCGCCAGGCGGCAATAGGCGTCGCCGCGAGGGTATCTTGCGGCAGCCCGGTGACCGTGGTTCTAATATCCAGCAGAGAGATGTTTCGGGCCATGCCCATGAGCATTGGCGGCACAACCCCCGCGCCAATGTCCAGTCCGTCGCCGCGCAGGGCAAAATCGACGCTGTCAACCGCATCCGGCGTCAATCGGATATGAACTTGCAACCGTTTGCCCAACAGCGCAATGCCGCCGTCGCCGCGCAAAGATGGCGCCTCGATATCAACGGACAGTCGGTCCAACTGCCCGCCCGCAGCGGTTTCGATGCTGGCCATGGCCTGGGCGTTGTGCAGCGTCAACGCCCGTGCCGAGCCACCCCGTGACCATTCGAAATGATGTTGCCCCGTCAGATCCAGTAATACATGGCGCGGCTGCCACAGATGCCGGACCGCGCCGACCTTGTCCGTGGCCCAGCGAAAACCGCCCTGATTACCGGATAGCGCAATCCGGGGGCCGGTAATATCCACTTTTATGCGAAACGGATAACCGCCGATCTCCAGCCCCCGATAGCGCACCTCGCGGGACGGGGTATTCTGACTGGCGGCGGTGCGAATCTCGTACCGCACCTGATCGGCAACGTAAAACCAGGCCCCTGTCCAGGCCGCCGCCACGGCGATCACAACGCCGGTAAGAATAAAATATCGCATTTGGCCTCTTGGTCTTCCCCGTTCAGCAATGGTCCCTGATATTGAGATCGGTTGTCAAACAGCCGGCGGAAGGCTATTGGATGTTGCCAGTCAATTGCAGGCCGTTGCCGTGAATTCACCCGTATCCGATTACACCATCCCCGATCTTGCCCTGCCGCGCGGAGATCTTTGGGTCTTTGGCTATGGCTCGGTCATGTGGCGGCCGGGTTTCGACTATATGGAGCGGCGGCCGGGACGTCTGCACGGCTATCACCGCGCTTTGTGCGTCTGGTCCTGGTTCCACCGGGGCAGTCCGAACAGCCCTGGTCTTGTCCTTGGCCTGGACGTGGGCGGATCGTGCAATGGTATCGCCTACCGGGTCGATGCCTCCGACAAGCATGCCGCGGCCGACTACCTTTATCACCGCGAACTGGTCACCGATGGCTACGAGGCGATGCTGGTCCGGGTTTATCTGAATGACGGCCCGGTCACGGCTCCAGTCACCGCCCCGGTCACCGCATTGTGTTTCCGCGCCAACCGGCAACACCCGCAATACGCCGGCAAGCTGGACCATGGCCATGCGGCCGACGTGGTGCGCCAATCCAAGGGCAATTCGGGCGCCAATCCCGACTATGTGGCCAGTGCGGTGGAACAATTGCAGGTCATGGGCATCAACGACCGGGCCTTGGCGAATATCAACCGTCTCGTGGCGGAAGGTTCTTAGTCGGAACTCAGTTCCTTTTCATGCAGCCAGGCGCCCAGATCGCCGGTGCTGCCGTCTCTGTTCCAGGCCGCCAGCATGGCGGGGGCGGCGGCGGCGGCTTTTTTCCAGATTTCGGGACCGCCGGTGTTGGTGGCGTATTCCAGTCGGTGGCCGTTGGGGTCGAACATATATATCGATGAGAACAATGTGTGGTCGATGGGCCCCAGAACGTCGATACCGTGGGATTCAATACGTTCCTTGGCTGCCAGCAGGGTTTCCATATCCGGCACCGTGAAGGCAATATGCTGGACCCATTCCGGCGTATTGGGGTCCCGGCCCATGGCCGGCGAATTGGGCAGTTCGAAAAAGGCCAGATAACTGCCCGGCCCGATCTCGAAAAAAATATGCATGTAGGGATCGGGTTCCTTGGTGGAGGGGACATGATCCTCGGAAATGGCCATGATGTAGTCCATGCCCATGACCTGGGTATAAAAATCCACGGTCTCCTGGGCATTGTTGCAGCGATATGCGGCGTGATGCAGTCCGGTGGTCACGGTCATGGCTGGCTCCCCGAATGCGAAAGGTTGGATTTAAGGTTGGGGGAAGCCTAGCAAGAATTGCCCTGGCGCGCGAGGCGGTTTAGAATTCCAGGTCAGATGTCCAGATTAGATATCCAATAGGCCGCCAAACTTGTTCAGCCATTGCTGCTGTTCGCGGTAGTCCGGCATCAACCCTTCGACAACAGCCCAAAATCGCGGCGAATGGTCGTGGTGTGCCAGATGCGAAACCTCGTGCGCGGCGACATAATCGGCGACCGCGCCAGGTGCCAGGGCCAAACGCCAATTGAACGATAGGTCTCCCTTGGCGCTGCAACTGCCCCAGCGGCGTTTGTAGGCCCTGACCTTCACCGAACGCGCCGAAACGCCGAGGCGTTGGGCAAAATGCGCCGCGCGGTCCTGAAATGTCTCCAGGGCAGCGCCGTGATACCATTCGATGATCCGCGCCCTGATGGCCGCCCCATCGGCCTGATCCGGCACGGTTACCCGCAATTCAGCGCCCTTGGGTTCGGCGGGCCACGGCGCGCCTTGGACGACTTTCAAGGTGTAGTCCCGGCCCAGGCAGGCAAAAACCTCGCCATCGACAAAGTCCCGCGCGGGTGCCTTGGGGCGGTCCGAATGTTCCCGCAGCTTCTTTTCGATCCAGCGGCTGTGTTTATGGATCAGATCCTCGATCTGTCGCCCGGTCGTTCGCGCCGGCACCATAACCTGCACCTGGCCGTCGCGAATTTGCAAACAGAGTGTCTTGCGGCGATGGGAGCGTTTGATCTCGAAAGTAAAATCCCGATGCAAAGTCATGACAGCCCATCAAAATACGATTCGACACTTAAAATACAACATTCATGCCGCAGTTGAGGAGCAACATCATCATGCGCAAGGCCAAGGCGCGCAAGGCCAGCATCGCCGCGCTGTAGCGGGACAATTTCGCCATCGTGGAAAAATCCCCGACCGGTTATTTCACCGCCCGGAGGGAACTGGATATTGGCGGCCGGACGGCCCCCGCGACCCAGGCCCGCGCCGGCGCCTGTATCGGAAACGGGTGGAGGGCCGGGCGCGGTTGGCCCCCCCCGATCCGCCGCAACTGAAAGGGATAGGCGCGGATTGGGATGGCTTGTTGCCACCGGCGC
>JAPYUH010000105.1:0-1833 GCA_029936195.1 Alphaproteobacteria bacterium | reverse complement strand
GCCGCCGCACCATCATTCGGACAGCTAACTTATTGAGTTTACCACGGAGCAAGACTAACATCACAACAACCAAAAATTGGGAGGGGTAAAAATGACGATCGATATCAAGAATACAGACACCAAAAAGTCCAAGAAATCACCCAGTCGGCGGAGATTCCTGCAGGACGCGGCCCTTGCGACCGGCGGCCTTGCGGGTGTACTGGCGAGCGGTATCGCGCCCGCGACGGCGAAGACACGCGAGTTGAAAATGCTCGTAAACTCGCATTTCGTGCCAGATTCGGATGTGGAATTGGGCCGGCAGTTGGCGGAATTCGGTAAAGCCGCTGGTGTCAAGACACGTTTGGACCGCGTCGCCCATTTGCAGTTACCGGCGGTACTGGCGGGTGAAGTACAGGGGCAAAAGGGGCATGATCTGGTTGCCGTGGGTAACTCCAACCCGCATCTCTATACCAAGCATCTGGAAAACCTTGACGACCTTCATGAGAAAATCGGCAAGGCCGGCGGCGGCTGGACCACCAGGGGCGTGGGCATGGGCGGTGATGGCCATGTTAAGGCCATTCCATGGTACTTCATTTCGTTCCCCTTGGCCCTGCGCGTGGATCTGATTGCCGAAATTGGCGAGAACCTGCCCGATACCTGGGACGATGTGCATCGCATCGGCACCAAGTTGAAGAAAAAAGGCCATCCGCTCGGCATTCAGCTGGCCCATTCGGTCGATTCTAACATGATCCTGCGCGGTATCATGTGGTCCTATGGCGCCAAGACGGTGGATGAGGACAGCAAGACCGTTGCCGTCAACTCGAAAGAGTCAATCGAAGCCTTCAAGTTCGTTGCGGCGCTATATAAAGACGCCATGACCTCGGAAGTCCTGGCCTGGGATGACCGTAACAACAACGTCTGCTTGAATTCCGGCAAGTGCAGCATGATCTTGAACCCGATCTCCGCCTATCGTTCGGCGGTCAAGGCCAAGACAATGGTCGAGGGCACCGATCGCCTGGTGCATCAATCGATCCAGCACATCATGCCGCCCACGGGACCGGCGGGCCGCCACATGGCCGCGTCCTTCAACAACGCTGGCATTTGGAAGTTCGCCAAGGAAAAGGAATTGGCCAAGGAATTTCTTGCCTTCCATTTCTCGAAGGACAACGCGCGCAAACATCTTGAGGCCAGTAAAGGCTATAACCAGCCGGTGCTTGCCGGAAACGCGCTGCATCCTCTCTACGCGTCGAATTCGAAGTACTATTTCGCGCCGTTTATCGGCTGGTACACCCATGCCATCGGCTGGCCTGGCGTGCCGACCGCGGCCGTGCAGACGGTCGTTGATCAGTACCTATTGCCTGATGCCATGGCGTCCGTGGCTGTTGGCAAAGCCTCGGCTGAAGACGCAGTCAAGAAGTTGGAAAAGCAAATGAAGCGGATCTACAAGCGGGCTGCCAAGCGCGAGGGGTAGCCGGCGTGCAGTATATCAATGGAGAGACTTGGCTTGTTAACGATCCACGGGTGATAGACAAGCCATGGTAAGTGTACCTCAAGTCGAGCGGGCGGTGATCGTATCACCGCCCGCTACGTTTCGTTCGCGGTTGAAGAAGCGCGTCGGCCCGGATATCGACGGTTACGGTTTTCTGTTTCCGGCAATTATCGTCATGATTTCGCTGGTGGTTTATCCTTTCTGCCTGGCCGTTTGGTTCAGCGTCTCGGATGCATTTGTCGGCGAGCCGGCATCGTTCGTCGGTCTGGAGAACTTTGTCTATATCCTGACCGAAGACGACATCTTTCTCATGACAATATGGAACACCTTGCTGTTTGCCTTTTGGTCGGTCTTTTTCAAGGTCG
>JAPYUH010000104.1 GCA_029936195.1 Alphaproteobacteria bacterium | reverse complement strand
AATTGGGGCCAAGCGCGGGGCGTTTCTCCACCCGGGCGCGCAAGGCATTGGGCACCTCCACCGTGCCGGGGTCGTCGGCACGGGCCTTGGCGTTGCGGCGGTCCGGACCGAAATATTCCTCCGTCACCACGAATGGCTTGCGGTGATTGACCAGGGCATCGATCCGTTCGGCCATGTTGGCGGTCGAATAGGGATTGGCCAAAAAATCATCAGCACCGGAATTGATGATGGAACGGACCACGCGCAGGCGCGCATCCCAGCTGGTCAGAATGAACGGCAGGAAAGGATCGTTGCCACAACGAAAGCGGCGTAGATCGTTGACCATGCTGGCCACGCCGTCATGACGGTGTTCAACGGCAAGAACGGCCAAATCGAATTGATGTCCGCTCAGGGCATGCTGGACATCATCAAGCGTTTCGCATTCTTCGACATGCCAAAAGCCGACAATATTGAGGATGGAACGCGTCTGCTTGCGCAAATGCCGCTTGGTATCATAGATCAATACCGTCGCGTCAACGTAGGGATCTCTATCCATGGCTTCGTGCCCAACACCCCAGGCATCGGGGGCAACCCCCGGCAAAATGGCGACGCCGCAAAACTATGGTCATCAAAACTGATGATCAGGTACGGACGATAGGACAGGTTGGCGCAAATATCTTAACGATGGGTTTATGCACCCATTGCTAAATTATGAAAATCCACGGTTCCACGGGACTTCCACACAGACAGTTTAGCCGCTATACCGCCCTGGAAACCTGGTCGGGAAACCGGATTGCCGCCATCGCCGTATCCTTATCCACATCCAATGCCACCAGCAGCGCCAGGGCCGTTTTTTCAAGTTGTACCAATCCCCTGCTGTCCAAGCCAGGGGCTGACTTGATCAACTGTTCCAGGACCTCTTTAACCGAAACACAGTACGAATACATGTAATCCAGTTGCGTCGCCGTCAGGGAGCGGCGGATGACGACCAGGGATTTTGCAATTGCCGCCAATTCAGGCCCGGCTTTTGCCGCCAGGAAATCTACATCGCCGCAATTCTGCCGCAACACCTTTGCGATCACACAGATCCGCCGGGCAACGTTGGTAGTTTTGATCCGTTCCAGGCTTGTCCGGGCCAATTCAATGGCATCGGTGCTGGGGGCAAGGTCCGGGCGCCCCTCGACACGGGCCCGCAAGGCATATGGCACTTCGACCGATTGATCGGCGCCCACCAAGCGCTGGGGATCGCGGCGGTCGGGGCCGAGGTAGCTTTCTGTTTCGACAAACGGTTTGCGCGCGTTAATCAGAGCCTCGACACGGGCGCCCAGCTGTTCGGTGGTAAAGGGCCACACCAGGATCTGATCCGTGCCCGTGTTCAGAGCCTTTTGCACCATGTCCGAGGCGCTGTTCCAACTGACCAGGATCATAGGTGTGAACGGGTCCGACGAGGTATTGTATCTCCGCGCCCGGCGCACCAGTTTTGCCGTTCCGTCATCATTGGCGTCGGCGGCGAAGACAGCCAGTTCAAACTGGCGCTGCTTGACGATCTGCGATAGATCGCGAGGCCTCTCCACATTGGCTATGCGGCGAAATCCGAGTTGACGCAAGGCTTCGGTGCTCCGTCTACGGACCATGGTCCGCACGTCGTAGTGCAGTATTGAAGCATGTGCATATTCTGCCTTATTCATAATTCACCCTTCAGATTGTAACGCCTGTGTTTCCTGACCCGGATGTCCGCACTGACTATGAATTTGGCAATATTAATCGCGGCCCCTTAATAAAATTCTACGAATTCTCGTTAAGTTTAAATTAAACAAGAATTATCGTCGAACAGATTGCTTGGTTAATTTGCTTTTAACCAGAAATTGTCGAGACCTATAGTGGTTCAACGTCCGCTTCACTAAAGGACCATTTGGCGGCATTTTCCAGTTGCCGGGTGAACCGCGCCTCGGCCACGGCCATGGCGGCATCTTCGTTTTCAGCCTGGACATCGGCGACCCAGTAAAATTCGCCATCGGAGAGACTGGCTTTCAGAGTGACGTGAAATTTGGCCATGGTTGGTTTGTATCCGCCTAGTTTAGGGTTGGTCATGGCCCCCGCATTTATACCAACCGGACGGCAATTAAAAGGCGGCTTCGAATGGCGGAAAAAAAATGGGGCGCGGTCGTTGGATCCGCGCCCCACCTCTTATTGGCTGGGTGTCGTGCCTTTTCAGACCGCCCCGGCTTGCCCGTCTAGGACTGGCCACCCAGGGCCGTGCCCGGCGGGATGTCGTCGCCGGCTTGTTCCTCCACCTCGGCGGCGGGGGCCGGCTCGCCGCTAATGGGCTCGGTAATCAGACCGGCATCCGCCCGTACCGCAGTTTCGATATGGTCGGCGATATCAGGGTTATCAAGCAAGAACTGCTTGGCGTTTTCCCGGCCCTGGCCAATGCGCTGGTCACCGCAAGAGAACCAGGAGCCGGATTTCTCGACCACGCCGGCCTTGACGCCCAAGTCCAGCAACTCGCCCATTTTGGAGATGCCCTGGCCGTACATGATGTCGAATTCCACCACCTTGAAAGGTGGTGCGACCTTATTCTTGACCACCTTGACCCTGGTCTGGTTGCCGACGATTTCATCCCGGTCCTTCAAGGCGCCGATGCGGCGGATATCCAGGCGAACGGAGGCGTAGAATTTCAAGGCGTTGCCGCCCGACGTGGTCTCGGGAGAGCCGAACATAACGCCAATCTTCATGCGAATCTGGTTGATGAAGATAACCATGCAGCCGGATTTTGCAATCGAGCCGGTCAATTTACGCAAGGCCTGGCTCATCAAGCGGGCCTGCAGACCCACATGAACATCGCCCATTTCACCCTCGAGCTCAGCTCGTGGCGTCAGGGCGGCCACGGAATCGATCACCAACACATCAATGGCGCCCGAACGGACCAAGGTATCGGCAATCTCCAGGGCCTGTTCCCCGGTATCGGGCTGGGAGATCAGCAATTCATCAACATCCACGCCTAACTTGCGCGCGTAAGAGGGGTCAAGGGCATGTTCAGCGTCAACAAAGGCGCAGATACCCCCTTTTTTCTGTGCCTCGGCCACCACGTGCAAGGTCAGGGTGGTCTTGCCGGAACTTTCCGGGCCATAAACCTCAACCACCCGGCCTTTCGGCAGGCCACCAATGCCAAGAGCAATATCAAGCCCCAGGGAGCCGGTCGAAATCGCCTCGATCTGAACGGCGTTGGTGTTCTGGCCCAGTTTCATCACAGAGCCCTTGCCAAATGCCCTGTCAATATGTGCCAGCGCCTGCTCCAGCGCCTTTTCCTTATCCATGCGGTCCTGCTCCACTAAACGTAAGTTACCAGCCAGCATATCCCACTCCCTTATCCCATATTCAGCCCCGATGTTCAATTCACGAAGGCTGGTTGAAATGCAGCAATGGGCATTTTGTACTAGTTTTGTTCTCGTTTGGCAAGATGTTTTTAACCAATTGTTTTTAAACAGTAAATAACATCATGTTCGAATTTTGTTCGCAACCGTATATATTTAAGGCAGGTTCTTCTGATTGACCTGCCCACGGCCATGGCCATATGAATAGACAGGGGAGAATCGCCCATGGCCCACAACATGTCCGATAAACCATCCAGTAATTTGTCCAACAGCAAGAAAGCCGTCGGCGAAGCAAACATTCACTACGAAATCGAGGTCAACGGCAATCTTGATTGGGCCCATTGGACCGACGGCCCCTTTTGTCCCCATTGCGGCGAACGGGAGGCGATCCGGACCATTCACGGCCAAACCACGCGGCCCGGTATTTATCATTGCCTGACTTGCCGCAAACGTTTTGCCGGGACCCTGGACATTTTGTTTCAAAATTCCACCGGCGCGCCGCCGCCCGAACCCCCCTTCATGGTGGTGCTACGGAAAATCTGGAACTTGCGGCACCAACGCGGGGTCCGCGTGCTGAGCTATCCCGTGTGGTACGTCGGCTGGTATGGCGGACATATCTTGCGCCAGCTCATAGCGGGCAGCGATCCCACGCCACCGACGAAACCGTAGAGCGACCTGCGTTCGTTCGAACGCAGCCAATTTGCTCCAATTTTCATGATTCGATCAATTAGTCAGCCTGAATATGATTCCATTTTAAGGCTATTTGATCTAGCCGCCTATCACGTCCTTGACCCGGCCGGCGAGCTGTTTCAAGGAGAATGGCTTGGGCAGCAGTTCAAAATCGCTATCGGGGTCCAGGTTGCGGCGGAAGGCATCCTCGGCATAGCCGGAAATGAAGATCACCTTCAGGTCGGGGCGCTGGGCGCGGACTTCACGGACCAGGGTGGGGCCATCCATTTGCGGCATAACCACGTCGGACACCAGCAGGTCAATATCGCCGTTCTGATCATTGAAGCATTCCAGGGCCGCCTCGCCGCAATCGGCCTCCAACACCGTATAGCCCTTGTTGTGCAGGGCCCGGGCGGCGAACATGCGGACGGCTTCCTCATCCTCCACCAGCAATATTTTACCCTTGCCGGTCAGATCCTTTGGCCGGGCATCTTCGTCGTCCCGGTCGACGTCGGCGGTGGGAATATATCGCGGCAAATAGATCGAGAATGTGGTGCCCACGTCGACCTCGCTGACCGGGAAGATATAACCCCCGGTCTGCTTGACGATGCCAAACACAGTCGAGAGGCCCAGACCGGTGCCCGAACCCGTGCCCGTACCCTGCTGTTTGGTGGTAAAGAACGGCTCGAATATGCGGCCCAGATCCTCTTTCTTGATACCCTTGCCGGTATCCCTGATCTCCACCATGACATATTCGTCCCGTTTGATCAGATCGTGGCCCAAATTGCCGGATGCGGCGCGTGAAATGTTGGCGGAAGAAATTTCCAGCGTACCGCCCTGGGCCATGGCATCACGGGCATTGACCGCCAGATTGATCACCACCTGCTCGAACTGGCCCTGGTCAACCTTGACCAGACCCTATACACCGGCAACAAATCGGTGTTTGATGGGGAAACCAGCCTATAGGTGAATATCCGACAAAAATTCGTGGATATTCCTGTCAGAAATGACGGCTAAAAACAGTTACGCCGGCAAACGGCGAACATTGTCATGAGACTTTCACAAACGGCTGCAAACAGCGGCCGACATTGTCCACTGGAGGACAAGGAGACACAAATGTTGCAATATTTTAGGAATACCTTCAAGAAATCAGGCGCCGCCCGGACGCTTGTCGCGTCCGCCGGCTTGTTGGTCGCGGCATCCGCCGCCCAGGCGGTTGACCTAACGGTCTACACGGCTGTCGAGGCGGAAGATCTGAAGAAATATGCCAAGGCATTCAACAAGATCAACCCGGACATCAAG
Source organism: Alphaproteobacteria bacterium (assembly GCA_029936195.1). Taxonomy (GTDB): domain Bacteria; phylum Pseudomonadota; class Alphaproteobacteria. The sequence goes on along the minus strand of JAPYUH010000104.1, from coordinate 8,227 downwards.
ATCAAATGGGTGCGCGATTCCACCGGTATCGTCACCGCTAAACTGCTGGCCGAGAAGAACAACCCCAGGGCCGACGTGGTCTGGGGCCTGGCCGCCACATCGTTGATGCTCTTAAAGGCCGAGGGCATGACAGAGCCTTATGCGCCGATGGGCGTTGACAAGCTGGACAAGAAATTCGTCGATGCCGACAGCCCGCCGCATTGGACCGGGATGGATGCCTGGATCGCCTCCGTCTGCTTCAATACGGTGGAAGGCAAGAAGCACGGCCTGCCGGTCCCGACCTCTTGGAAGGATCTGACCAATCCGGTATACAAGGGCCATGTCGTGATGCCGAACCCGAATTCGTCGGGCACCGGTTTTCTGGACGTTTCCAGCTGGCTGCAGATGTTTGGCGAAGAGGGCGGCTGGAAGTTCATGGATGCCCTGCATCAAAACATCAACTGGTACACCCATTCGGGCTCCAAACCCTGCAAACAGGCGGCCAGTGGCGAAACGCCCATCGGCATTTCCTTCGCTTTCCGCGGAGCCAAGTCAAAAGCCAAGGGCGCGCCGTTGGAAATTATCCTGCCTAGCGAAGGCATTGGCTGGGACATGGAAGCCACCGCCATCATCAAGGGCACCAAGAAGCTGGCGGCGGCCAAGAAACTTGTTGATTTCACCATCACCCGGGAAGCCAACGTGATGTACAACAAAGGCTATGCCGTGGTGGCCTATCCGGGCGTGGCGAAAAAGGTCAAATACTTCCCCGAAGGTATTCTGGCCGCCATGATTGACAACAAGTTCGAATGGGCGGCGACAAACCGTAAGCGTATTCTGACGAAATGGCAGTCCCGTTACGATTCCAAATCCCTGCCCAAGAAGAAATAGGCCAGCGTCAATCGTCTGACCTACCGGCCGTCCGGTGTTCATGCATGAACACCGGACGGTCGTTATATCGTTTTGTGTTTAATTGGATTCGATAGCCATGGACAGCGCCGCCAAGTCCTATTTGAAGATCGAAAATCTGGTGAAGAAATTCGGCGACTTCACCGCGCTGCGGGATATTTCCCTGGATGTTCATGAGGGCGAATTCGTTTGTTTTCTAGGACCATCGGGCTGCGGCAAAACCACCTTGCTGCGCGCCATCGCGGGCCTGGATATCCAGACCCACGGCCGCATTGAACAGGACGGCAAGGATATATCCACCCTGCCCCCCGCCGAACGAGATTTCGGCATCGTCTTTCAATCATACGCCCTGTTCCCCAATTTGTCGGTGGAACGAAACATCGCCTACGGCCTGGAAAACCGCAAACTGCCGCGACTGGAAATAGAGACCAGGGTCGGCGAACTGCTGGATCTGGTCAGCCTGCGGGATCAGGGCAAAAAATACCCCGCCCAACTATCCGGCGGACAACAACAACGCGTGGCACTGGCACGCGCCATGGCGACATCCCCAGGTCTGTTATTACTGGATGAACCGCTGAGTGCCCTGGATGCCCGGGTCCGCGTCCACTTGCGGGGCGAGATCAAGGATCTGCAACGGCGCCTGGGTGTCACCACCATCATGGTGACCCATGACCAGGAAGAGGCGCTGACCATGGCCGACCGCATCGTCGTCATGAACCACGGCGTCATCGACCAGGTCGGCACGCCCCAGGAAATCTATGGCGCGCCCGCGACTTCCTTTGTCGCCGACTTCATCGGCTCGATGAATTTTATTCCCGGCCTGGTCGCGGAGAAAAACCGCGTCAAGGTCGGCGGATTTGCCCTGGACTGCGACACCAGAGGATTTAGCGATGGAGATGCCATCACGGTCGCCATCCGGCCGGAGGATATCAACGCTCAAGATATGGAGCACGACGACAACGTCGTCGATGCGGAAATCGTGCACCTGCAATTTTTGGGCTCCTTCTACCGCGCGGAGCTGGGTGGAACGGCATTTTCGGGACACGAGGTAGAGGCGAATTTTTCCGTCAATCTGGTGCGACGCAAGAATATCGATATAGGTTCAAAACTACCGATCCGCCTGCCATCGCGGCACATACAACTCTACCCGCCATTCGAAGGCTGATATGTGATGGCTGATACGTGATGGCTGATACCATCCAAGCCGCGCAGGCAGCGCAGAGGGCCGTCGTCCGGCCAAAAATCAGCCGTGACGATTGGATCATGCGCTCGATCATGGTCGTGATCGGTGTCTTCCTGCTGGTAGCCGTGCTGTTGCCGCTCTACACCATGATGTCGAAGAGTGTCGAGGACAAGGGCGGCGGGTTTATCGGCCTGGCCAATTTCTCGGAATACTTCTCCACGCCGGCCCTGTTCAATTCCGCCTTCAACAGCCTGTCGATTTCCATCACGACCACCATCATCATATTGATCGTCACGTTTATCTATGCCTATGCCCTGACCCGGACCTGCATGCCGTTCAAATGGTTTTTCAAGGTCGTCGCCGTGGTGCCGTTGCTGACGCCATCCCTGCTGGGCGGGATATCCCTGATCTACTGGTTTGGCAATCAAGGGGTTTTGAAGGAGCTGCTGTTGGGCGAGAAGATTTATGGCCCTATCGGCATCACCATGGGCTCTGCCTATTGGGTGTTCCCCCATGCCCTGATGATCGTCATCACGGCCCTGTCCATCACCGATGCCCGTTTATATGAGGCGTCCGATTCCTTGCGGGCCAGCAAGCTGAAAACATTTTTTACCGTGACCATTCCGGGCTGCAAATACGGTCTGATCAGCGCCGGGTTTGTGGTGTTTACGCTCATCTTTACGGATTTCGGCGTACCCAAGGTGGTGGGCGGCAATTACAACATGCTGGCGACCGACATATATAAGCAGGTCATCGGGCAGCAGAACTTTCAAATGGGCGCTGTTGTGTCCGTGGTCTTGCTGGTGCCCGCCGTGATCGCTTTTTCCGTCGACCGCATTGTCCAGCGCAAACAGATCGCCCTGCTGTCCGCCCGCGCGGTGCCCTATACGCCGAAACCCAGCCGGGGCCGCGATCTGTCCATGCTGGCGTTTTGTTCCGTGATTGCGATCATCATCATCGCCATGATCGGCATGGCGCAATATGCGGCCCTAGTCACCTTCTGGCCCTACAATCTGGAATTTTCCCTGGCCAATTATGACTTTGACGTCATGGATGGCGGCGGTTGGGAAGCTTTCTGGAATTCCATCGAAATGGCGCTGTACACCGCGCTCTTCGGCACCATCATCGTTTTCTCGGGCGCCTACCTGATGGAGAAAGGGCGCGGCTTTACCACCGGCCGTTCGATCTTGCACATGGTGGCGATCACGCCCCTGGCGGTGCCCGGCATGGTCCTGGGCCTGGCCTACATCTTTTTCTTCAACCACCCGGACAACCCACTGCATTTCATCTATGGCACCATGACCATTTTAGTGGTGGCGACCATCGTGCATTTCTATACGGTCAGCCATCTGACGGCGGTCACGGCGCTGAAGCAGATGGACCCGGAATTCGAATCCGTTTCCGCCTCGCTGAAAACGCCCTTTTACAAGACCTTCGCCCGGGTAACCGTGCCGGTCTGCCTGCCGGCGGTGTTCGATATTTCGATCTATCTGTTCCTGAACGCCATGACCACAGTATCGGCCGTGGTCTTCCTTTATGCCTCCGATACCACGCTGGCGTCCGTGGCGGTCTTGAACATGGATGATGCGGGCGACGTGGCGCCGGCAGCGGCCATGGCCATGATGATCGCCTATACCTGCGCCGCCATGCGGATTGCCCACGTGGTGCTGACCCGGGGCATTGCCCGGAAGACGCAAGCCTGGCGTCATCAATGACGGCGAATTTTCTGGGCAAGACCAGGGCCCATTATGCGATCGAGTCCATTGTTGACCTGCCGGCGGTGATCGACGATATCGACATTCACCTGGCCTGGGGCGAACGTCCGTCGGCGGGACAAGGGCGCACGTCCGCCAGGCCACGATAAAGCGTACCGCGAACAGTTCTTGATTAGACCTTCCGCCGCAATATCCACCTCGAGGACGCAAACGTCATGGCCGAGAAGAAACTGCCCACCCAAGCCCGCGCCGTCATCGTCGGGGGCGGTATCGTCGGCTGCTCCGTCGCCTATCATCTAACGCTACTGGGCTGGAAGGATGTCGTGCTGCTGGAACAGGGCCAATTGTCCAGCGGCACCACCTGGCATGCCGCCGGACTGGTTGGGCAATTGCGGGCCCAGGAAAACATGACCCGGCTGATCCAGTATTCCACGGATCTGTATGAAAGCCTGGAAGCGGAAACCGGCCTGGCAACGGGCTGGAAACGCACCGGCAGCATCATCATCGCGCGGACCGAGGCGCGCATGACGGTAATCAAGCGCACGGCGGCGGTGGCCGCCGCCTATGGTATCGCGGCGGATATAATTTCCCCGAAGCAGGCCCAGGAGATCTGGCCGATCATGCAGGTGGACGACGTGGTCGGCGGCGTCTGGCTGCCGGGCGACGGCAAGGCCAATCCCGCCGACATCACCCAGGCCCTGGCCAAGGGCGCCCGCAATCGCGGCGCCAGAATTTTCGAGAAGACCCGCGTCACCGGCGTCACCACCAAGGACGGCATGGCGGTGGGCGTACAAACGGCGGATGGTGATATCGCTTGCGAGGTGGTGATCAACTGTGCCGGCCAATGGGCCCGGCGGTTCGGCCGCCTGGCCGGTGTCACCGTGCCGCTGTATTCCGCCGAACATATGTACATCGTCACCAAACCGATGCCAGGTATCAGCCGTGACATGGCGGTGATGCGCGATCCCGACGGCTATATCTATGGCAAGGAGGAGGTCGGTGGCCTGGTCATCGGCGGTTTCGAGCCGGAAGCCAAACCCTGGGGCATGGACGGCATTCCCGATGACTTTGAGTTTACCCTGTTGCCGGACGATTGGGATCAGTTCGAAATCCTCATGGAAAATGCCCTGCACCGCATTCCCGCCTTGGCGGAGGCGGAAGTGCGGCAATTCATCAACGGCCCGGAAAGCTTTACCCCCGACAGCAACTATATTCTGGGCGAGGCGCCGGAGTTGAAAAATTACTTCGTCGGCGCCGGCTTCAACTCTATGGGTATCGCCAGCGGGGGCGGTGCCGGCAAGGCATTGGCCGAATGGATCGTTCAGGGCAGCCCCACCATGGACCTGTGGCCCGTGGATATCCGCCGCTTCGCGAATTTCCAGGGCAACGACAAATGGCTGCGCGAACGGGTGGGCGAGACCCTGGGCACCCATTACGCGATGCCCTGGCCAAACCGTGAAATGCATACGGCAAGGCCGTTCCGCCGTTCGCCGATTTATCATCTGCTGCAAGGCAAGGGCGCCTGCTTCGGAACAAAAATGGGTTGGGAGCGGGCCGTCTGGTTCGCCGGCGAAGGCGAGAGCCGTGCGATGGATTATGCCTTTGGCCGGCAGAACTGGTTTGAAAACCGGGCTGCCGAACACCGGGCCACAAGGGAAGCCGTCGCCGTGTTCGACCAGACGTCATTCTCGAAATTTCAGATTGAGGGCCGCGACGCCGAGGCCGTCCTCCAACGCCTCTGCGCCAACAACATGGCCGTGGCCCCGGGCACCTGCGTCTACACAGCCATGCTGAACGAAGGCGGCGGCTATGAAAGCGACGTCACCGTCACCCGACTGGCCGAGGACAAGTATTTCATGGTCTCCGGCGCGGCCCAGACCACCCGGGACATGGGCTGGATCAAGCGCAACACGCCCGGTGATGCCCATTGCGTGGTCACCGATGTCAGTTCGGCCCATGCCGTGTTCGGCGTCATGGGGCCGAATTCGCGGGAATTGTTGTCCCGCCTGACCGATGCGGATCTGAGCACCGAAAACTTCCCCTTCTCCACCATGCAGCGGATCGCCATGGGCTACGCCACGGTCTGGGCCTTCCGCATGACCTATGTGGGAGAGCTGGGTTGGGAACTCTATGTACCGGCGGAATTCGCGGTGGGTGTCTATGAAGAGATTTGCGCGGCGGGTGCCGATCTGGGCCTGCGCGACGGCGGCTATTACGCCATTGACAGCCTGCGCATCGAAAAAGGCTTCCGCGCCTGGGGCCACGAGCTCACACCGGATACCACGCCGTTCCAGGCCGGCCTTGCCTTCGCCGTGGATTTCGACAAGCCGGTACCCTTCATTGGCCGCGACGCCCTGCTGGCGGTAAGGGGCCAGACCTTGAGCAAACGGGTCTTGCACTTCACCCTTGCCGACGGCGATCCCATATTATGGGGCGGCGAACTTATTCTGCGCCAAGGCAAACCGGTGGGCAAGATAGAGTCGGGCAGTTATGGCCACACCTTGGGCGCCTCCGTCGGTCTCGGCTATGTGCGCCACGATGACGGCGTCACCAAGGCGTTGTTGGAGGCCGGCGGGTTCGAGATCGACATTGGCGGCGAACGCCATGGCGCCATTGCCCGCCTGCGCACCCCCTACGATCCGAAAGCCGAACGGGTCAAGGTATAGTTCCAAGTGACAGTGATTGCAGATGCGCCCGCGCTACATTCAGGAACGCCTCGATAATCTTTTGACTAAATCCGGTCCGTTGAGAAGGCAAAGAAGATGAAAATACCGGCACAGATCGAAGGCGACGTGAACTCTTCCCTCCGCAGGCGGGCTTGGGCACGGGCGAACGTGTCGGACAGCATGCGGCCTTTTTTGCCTATCTGCGGCCTGTGGTTGAAGCTGAAAACCAACGCATCACGAACTTGCGCCGGCGGCTTGTCGCGGCCAGACAGAGACAGTCATCGCCGCCATGGGTTGGGGCGGTGGCGGCCAGTCATGGTCTTGATTGGACCGGACGGGATTGGGAGGAATTGCTGAAACGCGTCGATATCACGCCCCTGCTGCTGGTCCTGGCGCAAAGCGCCAACGAGAGCAACTGGGGCCAATCCCGCTTTGCCCGTCAGGGCAACAACATGTTCGGCCAATGGTGTTTCCGCAAAGGCTGCGGCCTAGTGCCCAATCGCCGGGAATCCGGCAAACAACACGAAGTCGCCGCCTTTGAAACGGTGAATGCATCGGTGCGTTCATACTTGAACAACATTAATTCCAACCGGGCCTACGGGAGGTTGCGGGACCTGCGCCAACGTGCCCGCCGGCGGGGCGAAAGGCCCACGGCCGAAGATCTGGCGGCGGGCCTGGAACCCTATTCCCAGAGGGGCATGGCCTACGTGAATGACATCCGCGCCATGATCCACGTCAATCGCGCCTTGATGTCAATGCAGCCCTTGGCCACCCAATAATATCAACCGAGGGAAGGCCGATCCCTGATCGCATCCATTGCCGTTTACGACAATGCCCGCCGCACTTTGGGGAAAACTTCTTCGGCCATCAAGTGAAAGGTTTCCAGCACCTGGGACTGGGGCATGCCGACGCCCTGGACGCTCATGATAATGTGATTGGCTCCCAAAACCTCGTTGTAACGCAGCATTTCAGCCGCCACCTCGTCCGGGTCACCGACGATGAAGCGGTCTCGGGCCAGGTCCTCATAGTCCATGGTAATGTTCTGGTCGCCCTTGGCCATGGCCTTGTTCTGGCCCCAGGATTGGTACAGGTCGTACTGTTTCTTGATATAGGGCGCGGCGATTTTAACGGCTTCGTCGTGGCCGCGGGCGCAGAAAACTTCCCGGCGGAGAGGCAATTCGTCGGGGAACGGCTTGCCCAAACGATCCAGTTCACCGCGATATAATTCCATCTGGCGCTGAAAAGTTTCCAGGTTCTGGTGCGGCGCCAGGTACCAGCAATCGCCCAGTCGCGCGGCCCGCTTGACCGCGTTGTCCGCGTTGGCGCCGATCCAGATGGGGGGATGGGGGTCCTGCACCAGGGGCAATGACAGGGCGGCGCCATCCAGTTCGAAATGGCCGCCCGCCATGGTTACCGCATTTCCCGTCCAGAGCGCCTTGATGGCCTCCAGGTTCTGCTCGAACCGGGCCACGCCCTCGCCCTTCTTTACGCCAAATCCCTTGTATTCCATATCCCGGTATCCCAGGGCACAGCCAAAGATCACCCGGCCGCCGGACATCACGTCCATGGCCGCGAAATTCTCCGCCACTTCCAAGGGGTTATGCAGGGACAAAAGGACGATGCCCGCATTGAGGCGCAGGTTCGGCGCCTCCGCCATGACGCGGCAAAGATAGGGCACCTGCATGAATTCCCGATGGGGATAGGTGGCGAAATGAGAGCCTGTTGTGATGGATGCATAGCCTAGCTTGTCCAGCAGCCGCGCCTGTTCCATTAACTCG
>JAPYUH010000374.1 GCA_029936195.1 Alphaproteobacteria bacterium | reverse complement strand
AGGAATATCACCAGGGCTATTACAAACGGAATTCCCTGCGCTACAAATTTTACCGCCTTAGCTGCCGCCGCGATGCCCGATTGGTGGAATTGTGGGGCGAATAAGGACGCCGCGTGCCCCGGCGTCGCTCACGCCGCGACGGGGGGCCAGCGGTGGGCCCAGGGGCGGGCTTGCTCCAACTGCGCCGCCAGCCGAAACAGCGTGTCTTCACCGCCATATCCGGCCATGAAATGCACGCCCACGGGCAGATTGTCGGCGGTCCAGTGCAGGGGCACGGACATGGCCGGCTGGCCGGTGCTGTTGGCGATGGAGGTGAAGCCGGAATATTCGCCGAGGTGGGAGAGGAATTCGTCCCGCGCGCCCGCGTCCCATTGGAAATAGCCCAAGGGAACCGGCGGCTGCGCCAATGTGGGCGTCAAGGTCAGGTCGTAGCTTTGGAAAAACGCGGCCACCTGCCGCGCGGTGCGCTGGATGTCCTGAACGGCGCGAAGATAGGCGCCCGAGGATCGCCGCTCGCCGCTGAGATACATTTGCCAGGTATTGGGCTCGAACTGCGCCTCGCTGGGCGTCAGGTCATATTTTTCGGCCCAATCCCGAATGGCCCAGGCGGCAAAGGCGGTCCAGATGGCGCCAAAGGCCTTCAGGTAACGCCCCTCGTCAATATCCGGGGCGGCCCAGTCCACGTGATGGCCCAGCTCTTCGCATAGCTTGGCCGCCTGTTCCACGGCGGCCCGGCATTCGGGATGGACCTCCGCTCCGGTCAGGGCGGCCGTGGACACGGCGATGCGCAGGGCGCCGGGATCGCGGCCCACCTCGTCGAGATACGGCCGTTCCCGGGGCGGGGCCCAGTAGGGATCGCCCGCATCCGGGCCGGATGTGGCATCCAGCAGGGCGGCACTGTCGCGCACGCTGCGGGTCACCGCATGTTCCACCACCACGCCGCCGCCCATATCGCCGAAATCCGGGCCCAGGGGGTTGCGGGCCCGGGTCGGCTTCAAGCCGAACAGCCCGCAGCAGGAGGCTGGAATACGGATCGAGCCGCCACCGTCATTGGCGTGCGCCATGGCCACAATGCCCGCCGCCACCGCCGCCGCCGAGCCACCGGAAGAGCCGCCCGGCGTGCGGGCGATATCCCAGGGGTTGCGGGTGGGGCCGTACAGGGCCGGCTCCGTCGTCGGCAACAGGCCGAATTCGGGCGTATTGGTCTTGCCCGCGATAATCAACCCGGCGGCTTTCAGGCGCCTGACCAGCTCGCTATCCACGGTCGAGATACAGCGGCCTTGCAGAAAGCGGCTGCCCTCGGCGATGGGCATGCCGGCATATTCGGCCACCAGATCCTTCAACAGAAATGGCACGCCGGGGAAAGGCGCGTCGGGATTAACCGGCGTCTCCCCCGCGGCGCGGGCCAATTCATCCATGGGGACGATGACTGCGTTGAGTTCAGGGTTCAGACGCTCGATACGCCGCAGGGTAGCCTCGACCAGTTCAGACGCGCTCACCTCGCCCCCGCGGACAAGTTCTGCCTGGGCCGTCGCGTCTAGAAATGCTGTTTTATCGTCGCCCATGGCCGAGGCGGGCCGGATGGCGCTATCTAGCGGCCGGCTTCGCGGTCAATTTTTTCGCGCTGTTTGAAATAGCCGCCGAACAAGACCATCATGCCGCCCATGAGGATGAACGTGGCCACCATCATCGCGATCAACAAAAACAATTCATGCATAACAGACCCTTTCCGCAACAGTCCCTAGGATTTACACCAACCAGGCCCCCTCGCCAAGGTTTTTTGGCGCGGCAAATTGTCCAGGACACCAGCGGAGTGGTTTATTGCTTTTGCGTCGCCGTTCCCCCGTCGTCCGCCAGGCTGGCGGCCAGGTGGATTAGCCGGTCCAGGCCGCCGACGCGCAGCAGGGCCACGGCGCAGGCCCGGGCCTGATCCTCAATCTTCTCAGCCAACAACTCGTTGCAGCGTTCGCCGGTAAGGGCGGCGCGGGGGCCGACGGCGGGGGGCATGCCCTTGCCCCGGCTGAGGGCACCTTTCAATTGTTCCTCCCGCCGGCCGGCCTCCTGGCGGTCATGCGCGATCAAAAGATGCGGCAGGATGCCCCAGGCCTGTATGGTCCGGCCCGAGGGCGTGTAGTACAGCGCCGTTGTCAGACGCAGGGCGCCGCTGTCACCCATGGAAAAGATCGTCTGGACGGAACCCTTGCCGAAGGAACGGTTGCCCACGATGATGGCCCGGTCGTTCTCCTTCAAGGCGCCGGCCACGATCTCGGCGGCCGAGGCGGTACCCTCGTTCACCAGAACCACGATATTTCGCCCGGCCGCCAGATCGCCGTTGCGGGCGCGGAAAACTTCATTGTCCTCTTCCAGGCGGCCGCGCACGGAAACAATGGTGCCTTGGTCCAGGAATACGTCCGATACCCGGATCGCCTGACGCAGCAGCCCGCCGGGATTGTTGCGCAGGTCCAACACCAATCCCAGGCTGTTGCCGCCCAAGGCCGCCTCGATCCGGCCCATGGCCTTGCGCAA
>JAPYUH010000373.1 GCA_029936195.1 Alphaproteobacteria bacterium | reverse complement strand
TTGAAAACCGCCATCATGACCAGATAACTGAACGGCAGGGCCCAGATCACATGCACCGCCAGCCCGGAGGTATACCAGGCCGGCGAAATCCCCAGCTGCCGCATCAGGATCGCCATGCCGAGGCTCAACAACACGCCCGGCACCATGAGGCCGGTCAGGATGGTGTAGAACAGCACGTTTGAGAAAAAGAATTTCTTGCGGAAGGCCATGGCCAGCATGGTGGCGAACAATCCGGTGATGACCATGACCATCAGGGCCAGGATGATGGAGCGCCCCATGGCCCCCTGCATATCGCCCACCGTGGACGGCTCCAGCAGCTTGTTCCACCAATAGAGGGAAAACCCGCGCATTGGGAACGATGTTCCACCCCGCCTGCCCTGAAAAGACAATACGAACATGGCAAACATGGGGCCGTAGATAAACATCAGAAAAATGCCGTAATAGACCGAAAATCCGGTCTTCACCCGCAGTTTCCGCCACCTTTCCGGTGTCCAGCGGGCCATGGCTTACAGCTCTTTCCGAATATCGACGATGCGCAAGATCACTACGATGCCGATCACCATGGCCAGCATCAGCATCAGGGCATTAACGGCCGCGAAGGGGTAGTTGGCAATGCCGTAATAGTTCAGAATTACCGTGCCGGCGGTCGATGTCTTGCCGCCATAGACCACCACGGCGGTGGCGAATTCACCCATGATCACCACGAAGATGAAGATCATGCCGATGGCCACCCCGGGCAATGACATGGGCCCGATGATCTCGCGAAAAATCTGAAACGGCGTGGCGCCCATGTCCGTCGCGGCTTCCAGGATCGCCTTGTCAATCTTGGCCAGGGAAAAGAAAATCGGCCCAATGCACAGCACCACGTAGATCTGCACCAAGGCAATGGTGTAGCCAAATTCAGAATAAAACAGAAAGCTGACCGGCTTATCGACAATACCCATGCCGATCAGGGCCTGATTGATCAGTCCCCGGCGCCCCAGCATGGGCAGCCAAGCGACGGCGCGGATCAGATATGAAGTCCAGAACGGAACCATGCAGAGCAGAAACAAAGCCAGCTGAAATTTAAAGGCCTGCACCTGCATGGCCAGAAAATAGGCGATGGGGTAGCCGACAATCAGGCACAGGAGCATGGTCACGAGGGTGAAATAGACCGTCGAGCCCAGGGTGCGGATAAAGACGCTGGGCAAAAGAAAGCGATCGGAGCCCGGTTCGAAAAACCCCTTGGTATAAAAATACTCGCCATAAAAATCCAACGAGAACGCGGGCACCAGGCCCTGGGGCGTATTCTCCCAAAAGCTGAACACGATGATCGACACCAGGGGAACGACCAGAAACAGGATCAGCCAGATGGTCGCGGGCGTAATCAGCCAGGCGGTGGGGAAGCCTTCCTCCGTATGGGCGATCTTGGCCCGGGCCGATGCCTCGGCCGCCGGCGGCTGACTGCCGATCAAACCGCGATGATGTATGTTATCGACTTTTGACATCTTATGAATTTGTCAGATCGCAAATACCAAAAAAACGGGGCCGGCACGGCAAACGCCCTACCGGCCCCTATTATTTCACGGCTGCCCCCAATACGGAACAGCCATGTATTACGCCGTCAGGAATTCCGTCCAGCGTTTTACCAGGTAGTCGTTCTCGGTCATGATGGAGTTCCAGACGGCAATTTTCTTGAACCGCTGTTCGTAGGAACCGCCATCGCGCACCGCGCCTTTTTTCACCAGCGGGGTGCCGAAGGGATCGGGCAACTCCTTGGCCGCCGGTTTGCCTTCATACCAGAAATCCCACTCGTCGGCCGGCAGATGCTTCTTGGTATTGGCCGGCGTGGACATGTAATAACCCTGGCGGGCGACAAAGGCGCCGGCCCAGCCATCCAGCCACCAGTTCAGGTACTCATAAGCCTGATCCAGTTTCTTGCCCGTGGCCTTCTTCGAGATGGAGATGGCACCGTGCCAGCCGCGCATGCCTTCCTTGGGCGAGGCGTAGATGCAGGGCACGCCCTCGGCATTCACCGCCGTCACTGCCGGCGACCACATGGATTGTAAGGCAACCTCGCCACTGACCATCAGATTGACCGACTGGCCAAAAGTCTCCCAGAAAGCGCGAAAATGGCCTTCCTTCTTTTTCACGATCAGGAAGTCAATCAGGACGTCAATTTCCTTTTTGGTCATGTCGCCCTTGTCGCCGAACTTAATCAGGCCCATGGCTTCCATGCCCATGGCGGCGTCCATCGCGCCAACTTGCGGAATGTTCAACAGCGCGACGCGGCCCTTGAAATCGGGATGGAACAATTCCGCCCAGCTTTCAATGGCCCGGCCGGTATCATCGGGATTGTAGCCAAGGCTGTCGGCGTTATGCCAACCCGGCAACCCGGAAATGTAGCGTGACGGCCCATCGGTTCGTTTGCCGTCCTTATCAACCCAGATTTGCCGCACTGGCGCATCACCCTGGCCGACCTGGCTGCCTGGCGTCAGCATGCCGGTCTTGGTCAGGTTGGAGACCTTGTCCCAATCCTTGATACGATG
>JAPYUH010000103.1:2367-13576 GCA_029936195.1 Alphaproteobacteria bacterium | reverse complement strand
GCGGTGGAGGCCAACATGGGCGCCATTGGCGCCATCATGTCCTATGGCACGGAGGAACAGAAACGCCTGGCCGCCGATCTGGTCCTGGGGGGCGACAAGCCGGCGATCTGCATCACCGAGCCGGACGCCGGCAGCGCGGCGACCGAAATGACCACCCGGGCCGATAAAAAAGGCAATCAATATATTCTGAACGGCAAGAAACATTGGATCACGGGCGGTGGTGTCTCGCGCCTGCACCTGATCTTTGCCAGGGTTTTTGATGAAGACGGCGTCGAGGAAGGCATCGGCGGCTTCATCGCCATCCGCGACGAAACCGAGGGTCTGGTGATCGGCGGCAGGGCGCCGACCATGGGCCTGCGCGGCATTCCCGAGGCCGAGGTAATGTTCGAGGACATGGCCGTCCCGCCCGCCAATCTGGTGCTGCCGCCGCGCGGCCTGCGCAAGGGTTTCGCCGATTTGATGACCGCCTATAATTCCCAGCGCGTGGGCGCTGCCACGGTTGCCTTGGGGGTCGCCCAGGGGGCCTACGAGAAGGCCCTGCAATTCGCCAAGGAACGTGAGCAGTTTGGCCGGCCCATCGCCGAGTTTCAGGGCCTGCAATGGATGCTGGCGGACATGAGCATCCAGCTCTGCGCCGCCCGCAGCCTGGTGCATGGCGCCGCCGTCAATCTGGTCGAGGGCTTCCCTGAACCCCTGGCCGCGGCCCAGGCCAAGGTCTTTACCTCGGAAATGGCCATCAAGGTCACCAACGATGCCCTGCAGGTCTTTGGCGCGGCCGGCTATTCCCGCGACAATCCACTGGAACGCATGGTCCGCGATGCCCGCATGTTCACCATCGGCGGCGGCACGGCCCAGGTGCTGCGGACCCTGATCGCGGGGCGGATATTGGAAATGAAAACGCCGCAGACCAGGGACGGCTACAGCAAGCTGGCAGGGCGGTGACCTCACGGGACGGCATCTTTGCCTATCGTCGGTTTCGGTTGCCGAACTGTCGTTCGGGGCGGCGAAGTCGCAACAACCCGAGCGCAACCTTGCTGTGGCGGAAATTTTTTCGGCCCGGCTGACCATACTGCCATTCGACGAACGGGCCGCCGGGCATTACGGCAACATTCGTGCTAATCTGGAATCACAAGGCCGGCCCGTCGGCCCCTGTGATTTGATGGTCGCCTGACAGGCCCGTAGTTGGAGTCTGGTTCCCGTCACGAATAACAGGCGGGAATTCGACCGGGTATCGGGGCTAAGGGTGGAAAATTGGTTGGATCAATAATCGAATTTATTGAACCATGCGAGCCCTGCAACTGCGTAAACGGCCATCGACCAGCGTAAATGGATCATTAACCAGGGTCCGCTAATCTCTGTCCCCGGTGCCTGGAGGCATCAATGCCGCGCCCCATTGGGCGCCCAAGGGATGAGCTGGTTTGACCGAGATACTTTTCATTGGTCGTGACGACAACGCCGAGGCTTTGGTTCAGGCCGCCTTGGCACCGGACAGCCATGCCCTGCACCGGGCCCACACGGTGGCTGATGCCTCCAACCTGTTGTCTGAGCAGCGGTTTGATGTCCTGATCATTGACTTCGACAACGCCTCCCAGGGACCGGGTTTTGATCTGGCGCAATTATTGGGTCTGTTCCTGTTTCTGCCGACCATCGCCCTGTTGGAAACCTTCGCCCCGGAAGTGGCCGTGCAACTGGTTCAGTTCGGTGCCTAGGACAGTCTGGTAAAGTCCGACCTGAACTCCGAACGCTTGTCGGTCGCGATGCAATGCGCCATCAGCCGGGCCCGCATGGCCCATTACGACAGCCTGACCGGTCTGCCGAACCGGGCTCTGTTGTTCATTGACCTGGACCGCTTCAAATTCGTCAATGACACCATGGGCCACGAAGCCGGCGACACGGTGTTGAAAACCGTCGCCTCGCGCATTCGCGATTGCCTGCGCGACAGCGATATCGTGGCCCGTCTCGGCGGTGATGAGTTCATTGTCCTGGTCGCCAATCTGGACCATGCCGTGTCGGCCGCCCCGGTCGCCAACAAGATTGTTGAAAGCGTCGCGCAGCCAATCATGATGGGCACCAATGCCGCCACGGTATCGCCCAGCATCGGCATCGCCCTGTTCCCCAAAGACACCGACGATGCCGACGAGCTGATGCGATATGCCGACGCCGCCATGTACCAGGCGAAACAGGCGGGGGGTGAATGCTATCAATTTTATCGGCCCGACATGAACAGTGCCGCCCTGCGCCGCATTGGCCTGGGCGTGGCCCTGCAAAGGGCCATCCGCGATAACGAGTTTGAGCTGCACTATCAGCCGCAAATCGATCTGAAGACCGGCTTGGCGGTTGGCCTGGAGGCGCTGGTTCGCTGGTGGCATCCCGAGTGTGGCCTGATCTTGCCCGACCAGTTTATCCCCTTGGCCGAGGAACTGGCCTGATGCCCCCCCCTGGGCGATTTGATATTGGGCATGGCCTGCACCCAGATTGCTGAATGGAAGCGCCAGAACAGCCCGCAGCTGCGCGTGGCGGTGAACCTGTCGGCCCAGCAGTTCAATCAGGATGACCTGCTGGAGCATGTGGAGCATTGGATCGAACGCACCGGCATTTCCTCCTCGCTGTTGGAGATCGAGCTGACGGAAAGCTCCATCATGAACGACGCGGTCAAGGCGGCGGAGATACTGGGCCGCCTCAGCGATGCCGGCGTCCGGGTTACCATCGATGATTTCGGCACGGGCTATTCGTCCCTGGCCCATCTCAAACGGTTCCCCCTTGATGCCCTGAAAATCGACCGCTCCTTCGTGCGTGATGTCACCACCGATCCCTCCGATGGCGCTATTGTCCGCACGGTCATCGCATTGGCCCAGCATCTTGGCCTGCACGTGGTGGCCGAGGGGGTGGAAACAGCGGAACAATTGGAATTCCTGCGGGCCAACAGTTGCCATTATGCCCAAGGTTATTACTTTAGCCCGCCGGTGAAGGCAGATGAGGTGTTTGATGTGATCCATACCCTGGAGCAGACCATTGCCGCCCCCGCGCTGGACGACGTGCGCCTGGAAGCCTGACCGCCACGATTTTTCAACGTCAACGGCCGAATTAACCTCGTTCCTTAAGGGGATTTTTACAGCTGTCCATCAATGTGATGCTGGAGGGCGGCGGCATACGCAGTGCGCCACGCACAGTGTCCGGGGATCAGAACGTGTCCATTATTCGCGCCGTAAGCCATGACAAGTATTCCGACCGCCGCTGGATGCGGGTGGTTCTGGCCACACTGCTTTTATTGGGCGCAACTGTTCTGGCGGCACAGGAATCCCATTCCTACACGGCGCCGGACGAAGTTCAACGGACCGCCGAATAGGAGATCTACCGCAGGACCCGGCAACCAACGCCGGACCGCTCTAGATGTGGAGTCTCGATAGGTTATTCACATCCAAGTCTGAACGGCTGATGGGTGATTTCCTTTTTATCCCGGCGTTGGGCCTGTGCCAATTCCCTGAGGCTTGACTGGATGAATCGCTCGGCCTTGCCGTTGGTTTTCGGCGTGTAGGGCTTGGTGTAGATGTGGCGGATGCCCAAGGCTTTGCACAACCTGTTGATAGCCTTGGCGCGATAACACGATCCGTTGTCCGTCATCGGCCGCTCGATCCTGATGCCGAGGCGTTTGTACCAGGCCACGGTTGCGATCTGGAAGGCCATGCCGCATTCCTTCCTCTCGCTCTTGCGGACCGGACTGAAGGCCAGGCGGGAGTAGTCATCGACCGAGACATGGACGAACTCCTAGCCGATGCCCTGGCATTGCTTTGGCCGTGGCGGTCGCCTGTAATGTGATGGCCGACGCGGTCGAACCTACCCAGTTTCTTGAAGTCCATGTGAATCATCTCGCTGGGGCTGTCCTTCTCATAGCGGATCACTAGCCCGGTCGGCTCTAGATCCCGCCAGCTGGGAATAATCCTGTCGCCGCTCAATACCGCTTGGGTCATGTAGCAACGGGGCAGGTTCAGGCCGACCTCCAACCGGGTGGCGATGTACATGCTGGCGGATTTGAACAGGGTATTCAAGAATACCAGTGGCAGCGTCCGATCCAGCGCGGCCTGTTGGCGTTCAAGGAAATTTTCATCACGATAGATTGCCAGGGCGGGAAGGCGGCGGACCGCATCGTCCAGGAATTCAATCGCCTCGTCGCTACGGCCAACCGCATGCAGGGCCGCGCTCATGGCGTGATAGGGTCAGGTTTCCGAAGCATCCGATGTCAAGCGGAAATATTCGCGCAAACTGTCGATCACGGCGGTGAATTCCCCCAACCTGAAATTCAGATTAGCCAGGTCACGAAACTGATTTGGATCGGTGGGCGTTTTTCTAACCAGCTTGATCAAACTATCCCGCGAACGCGCCCAACGCTGCAAATTAAAATCAATAATGACGCGTAACTGGAGGATGTCTTTGTGTTCGGCGATGTCCGGCGCTATTTGCTCGAAGATGTAGGCAATCTTCGCCAAAGGTTCGGGATCACCGTCGCGATCAAAATTTTGCAGCAAGATTTTCACATCATTGATGATCGTGTCCATCTCCGCATCGTATACGACGAACACCATTATACAACAGGCTGTCGGCTCCCATTGCCGGATTCCAAGCGCCGAAGCGCAGTTGTCGGACGCTACAAGAAACCGGGCTCCCTAAAACACGCCCTTTGCCCGCATCGCCGCAATGTCGCCGTCGCCATAACCCACCTTGCGCAAATTCGCTTCCGTATGCTGGCCCAATTCCGGCAGGTCGAACACAACCTTGCCGGGCTCGTGGCGGAACTTCATGGGGATGCCGATGTGTTCCCAACCCCGTTCGTCCTCGATGATCATCTCCCGATGGCGCATTTGCGGATCGTCGGCGCCCTGGCGCAGGTCGTTGACGGGGGCAAAGGCGGCGTCAACATCGGCGAACCAATCGATCCAGTAGGCTTGGGTTTCGGACAAAAATTTCCCGGTCAGGAAGTTCTTGGCCGGCTCCTGGTTCGGTCCGGGAGGCGGCTGGCAGGTCTCGATCAGGTCGGGGCGGCCCATTTTGTTCAGGATTGCGGTGGCGAAATGCATCTCGGCCCCGCCCAGGACAATATATTTGCCGTCCTTGGTTTCATAGATATTGTACATGGCGTTGCCGCCCCAGCTGCGTTCGTCCTTGGGGTTGGGCGCGCGCTTTTCGGCAAACACCGGCCCGACGTTGTTGGGCATGGCGGCGATCAGGCTGTCCATCATGGCCAGGTCGACATAGTCGCCCTGGCCCGTATCCCGGCGCCGGTACAGCGCCATCAGGACCGCCGACAGCCCCATCATGGATGACAGCATGTCCGCATTGGCGATGCCCGGAATGGCGGGAATGCCGTCCGGGCCCAGATTGACGCTGAGAATGCCGGCATAGGCCTCCGTCGCCATGTCGTGGGCCGGCTTCTTGGCATAGGGCCCGGTTTGCCCAAAGGCGGAGAGAGAGGCGTATACGATGCCCGGATGGCGCGCCGCCACGGCGTCATACCCCACGCCCAGACGATCGACCACGCCGGGGCGGAAGGCTTCGATCATCACATCGCAGCTCTCGGCCAGGCGCAGGGCGGCTTCCACGCCTTCCTCCGTCTTCAGATTTAGCTGCACGCTCTGTTTGTTGCGATGTGTATTGGCGAAGAATACCGTCGTGCCGTCCCGTTGCGCGCCGATGACGCGGTTCGGCTCGCCGCCGTTGATGGGTTCCAGCTTAATCACCTCGGCCCCATGGTCGGCCATCATCTGCGTTAACAATGGGCCGGGCAGGAAGAGAGAGAGATCAAGGACGCGGATACCTTCGAGTTTCATGAGTTTGGCTTTCTAGACGGCATTATTGGAACGCAGGCGTTCGATTTCGTCCGATGAATAACCCAATTCGGCCAGGATGTCTTCGCTGTCGGCGCCCAGCTTGGGGCCCGCCCGGGCCGGGATGGGTTCGCCCAGGCGAATGGGGTTGTTCAGCAATTGCAAGTCCGGGCGGTCGGGATGATTGACCGTCTGTACCCCGCCGCGATCCCGGAAATAGGGGTTGTCCAGGGCCGTGGCCAGATCATTGACCGGGCCGGCGGGGACCTGGCCCGCAAAACGCTCCAGCCACTCGGCCGCCGGCCGCGTGATCAAAACCCGGTCCAGCATCAGGGTCAACTCGTCCCGGTTTTCATGGCGGCCATCATAGCCCTGAAACCGAGGGTCATCTTTCCATTCCGGTTGGCCAACAATATCGCACAGGGCGGCCCAGAATTTTTCTGTTTGCGCCATGATGAAGATCCAGCCGTCCTGGGTGCGGTAAAGCTGGGAAGGCACGATGAACGGATGGCCCGAACGGGGCACGCGCCCGGTCACGTCGCCTTCGTTCAGGTACCACACGGCGGGATAGCTCAATTGATGCATGGCCACGTCATAGAGGGAGACTTCCAAATCCCGTCCCCGCCCGGTCCGTCTGGCCTCGGTGATGCCGGCCAGCAGGGCCAGGCATGAGGTCACCCCGGTCATGTAATCCACGATGGACAGGCCCATGCGCGCGGGCGGGCCGTCGGGCTCCCCGCTCAGGCCCAAAAACCCCGCTTCCGCCTGCATGAGGAAATCATAGCCGGGCCAGCCCGCCCGCTCCCCATCATTGCCGTAGGCGGAGACATGGGCGCAGACAATGGCCGAGTTGTGGGCTGCCAGATCCGCGTGACGCAGGCCCAGCTTTTTCGGTTGATCGCCACGCAGGTTGTTGGTCAATCCGTCCGCCGTGGCCACCAGCTTGTGAAATACAGCCCTGCCGTCCGGGTGTTTCAGATCCAGGCTGAGAGAGCGTTTGTTGCGATTGAAGGCCTGGAAAAACTGGCTGTCGTTGTCGCCCAGGTGATAGGGCCCCACCGCCCTGGCCACATCGCCCCCCGTTTGCCGGTTTTCGATCTTGATCAGATCCGCGCCCAGGTCGGCCAGAAAGCCCGTACCGTAGGGCCCCGCGCCGTAATGTTCGATGGCGATGACCCGTAATCCAGCAAGCGGCAAACTCACACCGGGTTCCTTTCCACCAACTGGCGGGCGATGATGATGCGCTGCATCTCGTTCGTCCCCTCGCCAATACACATGAGCGGCGCGTCACGGTAATAACGCTCCACATGAAACTCCTTGGAATAGCCATAGGCGCCGTGGATGCGCATGCATTCGGTGGCATTCTCCAGGGCGGATTCCGAGGCGAACAGCTTGGCCATGCCCGCCTCCATATCGCAGCGAAGGCCATTGTCATAAGCGATGGCCGCGTTTTCCACCAGCAGCCGCGACGCCTCGCAGCGGGTCGCCATGTCGCCCAGTTTCAGCTGAATGGCCTGATGCTGGCAGATCGGCTTGCCCATGGTCTCGCGGACCTGGGAATAGGCGACGGCGTCCTTCAGCGCCGCATTGGCGATGCCGACGCCGCGCGCCGCCACGTTGATACGCCCCAATTCCAACCCGCCCACCGCGTGGCGGAAACCGGCTCCTTCCTCCAGGCCGATCAGACAGTCGGCGGGAATGCGGTAGTCCTCGAAGATCAATTCGGCGCTGTCGATGCCCTTGTAGCCGAGCTTTTCCAGCTTGCGCCCGACCGTGAACCCAGGGCCCTTTTCGGCAATGAACAACGAGGTGCCCTTGTGCCGGGGTTCGATGTCCGGATCGGTCTTCACCAGCAGAGCGACGCAGCTGCCTTCGATACCGTTGGAGATCCAGGTCTTGGTGCCGTTGATGACGTAGTCATCGCCGTCTCGCACCGCGCGGGTGCGGATGGCCTGTAAATCCGTGCCGCAATTGGGTTCGGTCAGGGCCAGGGCGCCGCGAATTTCCCCCGTGGCGAAACGGGGCAGGTATCTCCGTTTCTGTTCTTCCGTGCCGAAGCGTTCCACCGCCGCCGACATGATCAGGTGGGAATTGAAAATGCCGCTCAGGGACATCCAGACTTCGGTCACCGCCGTGACAATCTTGGCGTAGGTGCCCGCGGGCAAACCCAGGCCGCCGTATTCCTGGCTGATAGTGGCGCCGAACAGGCCCAGTTCCTTCATCTGTTCAACCATTTCGTGGGGATATTCGTCTGCATGTTCCAGGGCCAGAACCTTGTCGCGCACATCCCGGTCCAGCCATTTTTGCACCGTATCCAGCAATTGCCGCTCGTCTTCCCGGGTAATGCTCTCACCCGTGCGGCTGGTCAGTATCTCGCTCATGGTTTTTGAGCCTCCTGCATCTTGTCTTCAACGCCGTAACCGCGCTTGGGCACCAGCACGGTCCGTTGATAGCTCATCACCAGGGTGCCGTCCTGCTTGAAGGCGCGGGTATCGACCGTAACCATGCCCTGGGTGGGCCGGGATTTGGACTCCCGCTTCGAACGTACCTCGGATTCCGCATACAGGGTATCGCCATTGAAAACCGGCGCCGGCATGGAGATATCGGTCCAGCCCAGATTGGCGATGGCCTTCTGGCTCACATCCGAGACGCTCATCCCCGCCACGATCGCCAGGGTCAGGGCGGAATTGACGATGGGTTTGCCGAACTCGCTGTGCTTGGCGTATTCCGCATCGAAATGCAGGGGGTGCTGGTTCATGGTTAGCAAGGTGAACCAGGTATTGTCCGCCTCCGATATGGTCCGTCCGGGGCGGTGTTCATAGACATCGCCGATCTCAAAATCCTCGTAATAGCGGCCAAAATCCTCCCGGTACCGGTTTGGACCGACTTCCCGTGCCTCCGCGACCATTTTGGCATCTCCTATTTTCGTTTTTGTTTAGCCTGTTGTTGCAATTGTTCAATTTCCCGGTCCGTCATCGGTATACCGAACTTCTGACCGACTTTTGCGAAATGTGCCGCCCGTTCAATATTTTTGAGGCCGAGATAGGCCCGTACCAACCCGTAATAAGCGGGCGGGATGTTTTCGTCCATGGCCAGTGCGGCTTTGAATCTTATTATTCCGTCTTCATATTGGCCGGCGCCTTCCAATATGCGTCCATAATCGAGCAGAAGGGCGGGATCGTTTGGCAGCAATTTCCGGGCGCGGTTGAACATTTTGATCGATGCCGGCAAATTATTGTCCCTGATCTGCAGGACGACGGCAAAACCCCAATATACGCGTCCATTGTGTGGGTCCAACAACCAGCCTTGGTTGAACCGCCGCATGGCTTTGCCCAGGTCGTTGCTGCCAATGGCCCGCCAACCAATATCGACCGCTTTGTTTGATACCAGCTTCCGATTTGGTTCGCTTGTACTCTCGACAAAAGCCTTGTTCGACCGTTGCGCTTCGGGCGACACGTTCCCATTGCCGTACATGGGTTGTTCGTTGGTCGGAATTTCCGCCGCATGGCCCAATCCAGTCAATGAAGCAAAGACGATAAGCAAAACTGCGATGATTTCGGTCATGATGATTCCTTTTACTTGAACCTATGGCCATGCCAGGGTTGGAAATTCAATACTCTATGAAGCCCGGTGTACGATCCGCTATAAGGGGCGTAAATGTGTCAGGATTGAGGAGCCGGCGACCGCCGGATGTATCATGGATCTATCTTTCACCGACGACCAGATTGCCGTACGCGATGCCATTACCAAGTTGTGCGAGAAATATGACGACGCCTATTGGCTGGCGCGCGACACCGACGGCGTCTTCCCGGAGGACTTTGTCAAGGATCTGGCGGACGGCGGCTGGCTGGGCATCGCCATGCCGGAGGAATACGGTGGTTCCGGTCTGGGGGTGATCGAAGCCGGGTTGATGATGCAGGCCATTGCGCAGTCCGGCGCTGGGTTTTCCGGCGCCTCCGCCGTGCATATCAATATCTTCGGTCCCAATCCATTGGTGGTGCATGGCACGGCCGAACAAAAACAAAAATACCTGCCGCCATTGATTGCCGGCAAGGACCGCAGCTGTTTTGGCGTGACCGAGCCCAATGCCGGCCTGGATACCTCGCGGATGGAAACCAAGGCGGTTCTGCAGGGCGACAAATATATCGTCAATGGGCGCAAGATGTGGACCTCCACCGCGCAGACCGCCAACAAGATCCTGCTGCTGGCCCGCACCACGCCGCGGGACGAAGGCAAAAAGCCGACCGACGGCATAACCATGTTCTATACGGAATTCGACCGGGACTATTGTGAAGCCCAGGTGATTGAGAAAATGGGCCGCAAGGCGGTGGATTCAAACGCCACATTTTATGACAACCTGCCCGTCCCCGTGACCGACCGCATCGGCGAAGAGGGCAAGGGATTCTATTACCTGCTGGACGGCCTGAATCCGGAACGCATTTTGGTCGCCTTGGAATGCGTTGGCCTGGGCCGGGCCGCCCTGGGCAAGGCCGTTTCCTACGCCAACGAACGCGTGGTGTTCGACCGGCCCATCGGCCAGAACCAGGCCATCCAGCATCCCCTGGCGGATTCCTGGGCCCATCTCGAAGCGGCAGATGCCATGGCCTGGCGGGCCGCCGCCCTGTATGACGCCGGACAGCCCTGTGGGGCGGAAGCCAACGCGGCCAAGTATCTGGCGGCCGAGGCCTGCTATACCGCGTGCGAGCGGGCGGTGATGACCCACGGCGGCATGGGCTATGCCAAGGAATTCCATGTGGAACGCTACCTGCGGGAGAGCTTTATCTCCCGCATCGCCCCGGTCAGCCGCGAGATGATCCTGAACTATATCGGCCAGCATGTGTTGAAGATGCCGCGTTCGTACTGATTGTCATCGGGTTGGCGGCCTTGCATTGCTTGCGAATCGCCAATATCTTACCTTATTCTTGATGCTTGGCCGATCCGAATCCCGCATCCCTGCTGGTAAAAAGCACGGCAATCGCCCTAAAACCCAGGCCCGCCGTGCGAATCCCAATAGGGCGCTTGTTAATATGGACAACCTCTGATACAGGAAGCGAATCATCAACCTCTGGCATCAGTGAGAACATAGATATGAGCAAAGCCGCACTCGTAGAGCGCGTTGCCAAAAAAGGCAAACTGTCGAAAGCCGAAGCCGGGCGCACCGTCGACCTGGTCATGGGCGAAATTTCCGCCGGCCTGAAAGCCGCCAAGAAGGAAGGCAAGTACGCGATTGGTACTTTTGGCACCTTCTCCGTCACCAAGCGGAAAGCCCGCAAGGGCCGTAACCCGCAGACCGGGGAAGAGATCAAGATCAAGGCCTCCAAGGTTTTGAAATTCAAGCCCGCCGCGCAGCTGAAGAAAGCTGCCGGCTGCTAGCTGCCCGTAGTTAGCTG
>JAPYUH010000103.1:0-2267 GCA_029936195.1 Alphaproteobacteria bacterium | reverse complement strand
TAGCTGCCCGTAGTTAGCTGAATGATCCGGCGCGCCGATGTGCGCCTGACTTCAGTTGGGGTTATAAGTAGGGGCTCGCGGCTTGTCCGCGGGCCCTTTCTTTGTTTCGATCAAGGCTGAGAATCATGAACCAGATGAACGGCGCGGAAGCCCTCGTACGCATGCTGCGCGGTCACGGCGTGGACTATATTTTCGGCCTGTGCGGCGATACCTCGCTGCCGTTCTACGATGCCCTGCACCGGCTCGATCACGGCATGACACACATTCTCTCGCGCGATGAACGCTCCGCCGCTTACATGGCGGACGGTTACGCCCGTGTCTCGGGCAAGGTGGGGGTGTGCGAGGGGCCGTCGGGGGGCGGGGCTACTTACATCGCGCCCGGCCTGGTGGAGGCCAACGAAAGCTCCATCCCCATTCTGGCCATCACGACGGATATCGGGGTCGGCTCCCGCGGCCGCTATGCCTTGACCGAATTGGATCAATCGGCGCTGTTCCGCCCCCTGACCAAATGGAATGGCGTCATCGAACGGGCCGAGGACGTGCCGAAGATGCTGCGCGCCGCCTTTCGCGCGATGACCACGGGCCGCCCGGGTTCGGCGCATCTGGCACTGCCCTTTGATGTCCAAGGGGGGCCGGTCGACCCGGACGAGATCTGGCACGACGAAGACCTGGGCCGCCATCCCGCCTGGCCCACGGCCCCGGACCCGGCGGCGGTGGCGAAACTGGCCCAGGTCCTGTTGGCGGCGAAAAACCCCCTGGTGGTCTGCGGCGGCGGCGTGGTGCTTGCGGGCGCCGAAGGCGGCCTGATCCGTCTGATCGAACAGCTGGAGATCCCCGTTGCCACGACCATATCCGGCAAGGGTTCAATACCCGAGGATCACCCCATGGCGCTGGGCGTGGTGGGCAGCAACGGCGGCGTGCCGGAAACCCGGGCCTTCATGACTGCCGCCGATCTGATCCTGTTCATCGGCTGCCGGGCCGGTTCGGTCACCACGGAGCGTTGGCAATATCCCCGCCCCGGTGGCTGCAAGGTTGCCCATATCGATAGCGACCCATGCGTTATCGGCGCCAATTACCCCACCGCGGCGGCCTTGGTGGGTGATGCGAAATTGTCCCTGGCCGCCCTGAATGCCGAGATTGGCGCACCAAAACCTCCCGCCCGCGATCTGAACGAGGCCGCAGTTGCCGCCGCCAAGACCGCCAAATTCCAGGCCTTTCACACCCTGGCGCAAAGTGATGAACGGCCCATCCGGCCCGAACGCCTGGTCGCCGCCCTTTCCGAACTGCTGGACGACAGCGCCGTGTTGATTGCCGATCCCGGCACGCCCTGTCCCTATCTGTCCGCCTACTATCCCGTCCTCAGGGCCGGGCGGCAGTTTTTCTCCAACCGGGCCCACGGTGCCCTGGGCTATTCCCTGCCGGCGGCGGTCGGGGCCCATTACGGCCGACCCGGCGCCAAGGTGGTCGCCGTGATGGGCGACGGCAGCTTCGGCTTCAACGCCGGCGAACTGGAAACCGTGGCGCGCCTGGGCCTGCCGATTACTTTCGTGGTGGTTTCCAACGGCGTCTTTGGCTGGATCAAGGCGGGGCAAAAATCCGGCTTCGATGAACGTTATTTCTCGGTGGATTTTTCCACCACCGACCATGCACGGGTGGCCGAGGCGTTCGGTTTGCAGACCTGGCGCGTGGAAGATCCCAATGAGTTGCGCCCCAAGCTGGAAGCTGCCCTGAACTGTCCCGGCCCGTCATTGGTCGACGTAGTCTGCCAGCCCCTGCAAGAGGCCAACGCGCCGGTCAGCGAATGGGTGGCGTAAACACTCTATCCCGGTAAACCGGCCTTTCGGATTGTGTCGATATAGTGAGATACGAAGGCCTTGTCGCTTTCCCAGGCCAAACGAGCCAAAATATAGTTGGCATCCAAACCCGGTTCTTGGGCCAATATCTTGCGAATGCAACTTTCAGCTTCCAACGTTTCGCCTTGGGTCATGGCGACGAAGGCGAGGCCAGCCAAAGCGGCTATGCGCGTGTAGGGGTTATCCGTCTGGGCGATCGCATGCGTCGTGAAAATCGCCTTTGCCTGGTTATGTTGCCCAAGTTTGAGGTGGCAAAATGACAGAACGTTCGCGACCCAATCCGGGTAATAGGGTTCCAACCGCATGGAACGCAGGATCAGGGCCAGGCCTTCCTCGACTTGACCGCTGGCTTGTTTCAGTGTGCCGGCATTTGAAACAACCATGCCCGAATTGGGCTCCAGCTCCATGATACGA
>JAPYUH010000102.1:5140-13634 GCA_029936195.1 Alphaproteobacteria bacterium | reverse complement strand
TATTCACCCCAATCAAATGCCCAGGCGGAGTATTGGGGGGACATGTACTCGTTACGTGTCCCCATAATACAGCGTAAAGGCGGCATTGCTATCATACTTTGATCATACTTTAATCACATGGTAGGCTATTCCGATATCTGGAGATAGCGCCATGCCCATGACTCGCAAGACCATCACCATTCCGGCCTCCATGGATGACTGGGTGAAGCAGCAGATCGGCACGGGCCGATATGGCAATGACAGTGAGTATTTCCGTGATCTGATCCGCCACGATCAGGAAAAACAAGAAAAACTGGCCGCCTTGCGCGTGGCCATTGACATGGGCCGGCAAAGCGGCGCCTCGAATTCATCCATGAGTGATATCTTGCGGGAGGTTCAGGCCGATATCAGCAATGAAGTATAGGCTCTCTGAGCAGAGCATCGCCGATATCAAGGGCATCTACCGTTATACCCAGTCACAATTTGGTTCGGACCAAGCGGTCGCCTACCACAGTAGTTTGGAAGCCCTGTTCATACGTCTTGGGGATAATCCGGAAATCGGCAGGGCGCGGACCGAAATTGATACGGGCACGCGCTCTTTCGGCCATTAGTCCCATGTCGTCTATTATAAAATCCAGCCAGCGTTCATTTTCATTTTGCGCGTCCTCCATTCCCGGCAAGATCCCATGCGCCATCTGTCCTAGGCGCCCGCCAAAGACGATGGTAGCGCCCCCGGCCATCCCCGCTGTACATTGCCGGCAACTGATTTGCAGAGGAGTTGCCGATCCATGAGTTCGGATGAGTTGAACTGGGACAAGGAAATCGCGGAAATCCATCAACGCCGGGCCCTGGCCAAGGGGCATGGGGGCACGGAGGCGGTGGCGCGGCATCATGCCAAGGGGCGGATGACCTTGCGGGAGCGGATAGATGGCTTGATAGATCCCGGCTCGTTCAAGGAAAGCGGCATGGGCGCCGGCGGGGCGGAGCGGGACGAACAAGGTAATCTGACCGGATTCACGCCCAGCAATTTCATCCTGGGCTTCGCCGAAGTGGACCAACGGCCGATCATTGTCGGGGGCGAGGATTTTACTATCGGCGGCGGCTCTCCTACCGTCGCGGGGCTGCGCAAGTCCGTTTATACCGAAGAACTCGCCTGCCGCTACAAGGTGCCCCTGGTGCGCCTGCACGAGGGTGGGGGTGGTTCCGTGCTGGGGGCGGCCGGTAAATCGGGACGCGGCGGTGGCGGGCCGGTTGGGTCCAGTGTAACCGAACAACCCCGCTTCAAATCCGTGGGCGAGGCCATGGCCATGGTGCCCGTGGCCTCCGCCGCCATGGGGCCCGTGGCGGGGCTGCCGGCGGCGCGATTGGTGGCCTCGCACTTTGTCACCATGAGCCGGGACACGGCGCAAATCCTGATCGCCGGGCCTGCGGTGGTCAAGCGTGCCCTGGGCCATGATCTGACCAAGGAAGAGCTGGGCGGGGCCGATGTGCACGCCGCCAACGGCGTGGTTGATGCCGTCGCCGCCAACGAAGGGGAGGCGCTGACCCAGATCCGCGAATTTCTGAGCTACATGCCGCAGAACGTCTGGGAATTGTCACCCATCGTCGACAACGGTGACCCGGCCGGGCGGGCGGAGGAAAAACTGGCCACCATCGTGCCCCGAAACCGGCGCAAGGCGTTCGATATGCGCAAGCTGATCGGCCATGTGGTGGACGGCGGCTCGTTCTTCGAGATGGGGCGTAAATTCGGCCCTGGGCAGATCACCGGCCTGGCCCGCATGAATGGGCAGAGCGTCGGCATCCTGTCCAACGACGGCCGCTTCTATGCCGGGGCCATGACCTCGGAAGGGGCGCAAAAGGTCCGCCGCTTTATCGAGATCTGCGACACCTTTCACCTGCCCATGATCTCGTTGATCGACGAACCGGGCTTCATGATCGGGCCGGAGGCGGAAAGCGGCGGGGCCATTCGTTATGGTACCTCGGCCGTGCTGGCGGCGGCGACCTATTCGGCGCCCTGGGCCTCGGTCCTGGTGCGCAAGAATTACGGCGTCGCGGCGGCGGCCCACTACGGCCCCGACGGCTATGTGCTGGCCTGGCCCTCGGCCGAGATGGGGGCCCTGCCGCTGGAAGGCGGGGTGGCGGTGGCCTTCGGCCGCGAGATTGCCGCCGCCGAGGACCCCGAAGCCCGGCGCAAGGAGCTGGAGGACGAATTGGCGGCGCGCCTGTCGCCCTTCCCGCGATCGGAATCCTATGCCTTTCACGAGCTGATCGACCCGCGCGAAACCCGGCCCATGCTGTGCGATTGGATCAAGCTGGTGCAGCCCCTGTTGCCGCAATTGCTGGGCCCGCGCCACTTCGGCATTCGGCCTTGATGCGGAACGACGCCTAATGCGGCAAAAGGAGCTTCGCCTGGCCCTGGTCTGTTACGGCGGGGTCTCCCTGGCCGTCTATATGCATGGGGTCAGCAAGGAGATCCTGAAGCTGGCCCGCGCCTCGGCCGACTATCAGGCCGGCACGGAAGCCGGCGGGCGGGGCGCCAACAGCGATTATACGGATACGGAAGCGGTCTATCTGGACCTGCTGCGCCAGATCGGCGGGCGATTGGATCTGCGCGTGGTGGTCGATGTCATTGCGGGCGCCTCGGCCGGCGGCATCAATGGCGTGCTGCTGGCCCGGGCCCTGGCCCTGGACCTGGCATTCGACCCCCTTCGGACCATGTGGCTGGACAAGGCGGACGTGACCGAGCTGTTGGCATCGGAGCGCAAGGCCTCCGTTTGGAGCAAATGGATTCTCCGCCCCGTGGTGCAATGGGGCCTCAGCCAACGAAAGATGGCCCATCTGGCCCCCGATACGGAAATGCGCGAGAAACTGTCGCTGTTCATCCGCTCCCGCTGGTTCCGCCCCCCCTTCGGCGGCCCGGCGCTGTGCGATACCTTGTACGACGCCATGGCCGCCATGGGCAGCGGCAAGCACGGCGCGGGCTCGCTGACGCCGGCGGGTCAATGGCTGGATCTGTTCGTCACCTTGACGGACTTCTTTGGCTACAGCCAGTCCATCCCCCTGCACGACCCGGAATTGATTACCGAGCGCGAGCATCGCCATACCCTGCAATTCCGCCACCGCCATTTCTCCGGCGCCAACATGACCACGGATTTCGACACCGACGACCTGCCCGGCCTGGTCTTCGCGGCCCGCGCTACCGCATCCTTTCCGGGTGCCTTCCCCCCCGCCCGCATTGCCGAGATCGACAACATGGTCGCCCGGCGCGGAACGGGCTGGGCGGGCCGGGACAAATTCATGGGGAGCAATTTCACGGCCTATCAAGCCGCCGGCCAGGACCCCATGGCCACGGCGTTCATCGACGGCAGCGTGTTGAACAACAAACCTTTTGCCCAGGCCATCGAGTCCATCAAACAACGCCCCGCCTATCGGCAGGTGGACCGCCGCCTGGTTTACATCGATCCCGATCCGGAAAAAGCCGAAGCCGGCGGGCCCCGGCGCGCGCCGTCCATGTTGCGGACATTAAAGGGCGCGCTGTCGGATATTCCCCGAAACCAGCCGATTAGGGATGAACTGGACTGGATCAACGGCTTCAACGTGCGGGTGCGGCGGCTGAAGACGGTGCTGGACAGCGCCATGCCGCGGATCGACAAAATGGTCGCCGAAGTGATCGGAGGGGAAGCCGGCACGGCGTCGGACACGGTGGCTGACATGGTGCCGGACATGGCCAATTTGGGCGAATGGCGGGCCGCCGCCGGCCGCCTGTCGGCGTCGCGGTCGGGCTACGCCTATGACGGTTATCTGCGCCTGCGCATCGATGCGGTGGTGGAGCAGCTGGCGACGATCCTGGCCCAGGCCGCCGCGCCCCGGCCCGACCGGACGGCCATTGACGCCTGGGCGGAGAGGTTGCGGACCTGGGCCGAAGAGAACGGCGTTGCGCCCCGCGAGGGGGCCGAAAACGCCGCTGCCCAGGCCGCCTTCCTGAATGGCCTGGACGCCGATTACAGGGCCCGCCGCCTGCGCTTCGTGGTGCGCGGCCTGAACCAGCAGTACGCGACCTATCCGACGGCGGAGGCGGCCGCGCCCCTGGATGACATCAAGGGACAAATCTATGGTCTGTTGGAGGATTTGCGCCGTTGCCGGGATGTCGCCATTCTGACGCCGCGCTGCCGGCGCATGGCGGTGGCCATTGCGGGGGGGCAGGAGAGCAACATCGGCGGCCTGATCGGGTTGTTGGCGGATGATTTCAGCCTCAACGTCATGGGCCGGCGGGTTGACGGGGTGCTCCACAATATGGCCGCCGCCGACCTGCCGGGCGGCGCGCAACGGGCCTTGCTGAACAGTTTCCTAGGCTTTGCCTTTTGGGATGTACTGGCCTTTACCGTGACATCGTGGCGGGATATCGGGGAATTCGACGAGATCCGGGTGGATCGCATCTCGCCCGATGACGCCAACAGTCTGCACCACGGCGGCGCGGAGGATATCTTGAAAGGCGTCGGTCTGGGCCATTTCGCCGCCTTTTTCTCCCGCAAGCATCGAGAAAATGACTATCTGTGGGGCCGTTTGCACGGCGCCGAACGGCTAATCGATATTGTCATCAGCAGCGCCGCGTTGGAGGGGGCCGCCGGCGGCATCGACGTACCAGCCATGAAGCGCCGCGCCTTCACCGCGATCCTGGAGGCCGAGGCCCTTCATCTGGGCAAGAGCCAACGGCTGCTGGACGAGTTGCGCGAAGAAATCGCCGCGTTATAAATGCTCCAACAACCAAACAAGCCTTAAGCGACCAAAGGGAGGCCACCCCATGCCCGCCACGTCTGTTGAGTACAGCCGCATCGATGAATATGCCCTGATCACCCTGAACCGGCCGGAAGCCCTGAATGCCTTAAGCGTCCAGGTGGTGAAGGATATTGGCGCCGCCATCGACCAGGCCGCCGCCTCGGATGCCCGGACCCTGCTGATCACTGGGGCCGGGGAGAAGGCCTTTTGCGCCGGCGCCGATATCTCGGAGTTCATGGGCCGCAATATCGTCGAGGCCATGGCGGCAACGGAAATGGGCCAGAACACCTTCGCCAAACTGGACAGCCTGGCCATCCCCTCGGTGGCGGTGATCAACGGATATGCCCTGGGCGGCGGGTTGGAATTGGCCACCGCCTGCACCCTGCGCGTGGCCACGGCCAATGCCCGGCTGGGGGTGCCGGAAATCAAACTGGGGCTGATCCCCGGCTATGGCGGCACCCAGCGCCTGCCTCGCCTGGTGGGCCAGGGTCGGGCCCTGGACATGGTCATGACCGGCCGCATGGTGGGAGCGGAGGAAGCCCTGGCCATGGGCCTGATCAACCGTATCGTCGAGCCGCCCGCCGTTGATGGCGCAATTGCCTATGCCAAGGATTTCGCCGGCTTTTCCCTGCCGGTCCTGCGCTATGGACGGGAGGCGGTGATGCGGGCCGATCAGACTGCCCTGTCAGAGGGGTTGTTGATCGAACGGGATCTGAACACCCTGGCCTTTCAGGGCGAGGATGCGACCGAGGGTGCGACGGCGTTTCTGGAAAAACGGGCGCCGGTATTTCAGGACAAGTGAGCATGAGCGATCCCCAAGTTGTCGCCGTCAAGGTCATCGCCGTTACCGGGGCCAGCCGGGGTATCGGTTCGGGCATTGTCGAAGAACTCGCCAAACGCGGGCACACGGTCGGTTGCCTGTCACGCAAGGGACAGGGGGCGGAGGATCGCGAGATCACGGGCAATCTGATCAACCTGACCTGCGATATGGAGGACGAGGGGCAGATCGCCGCCGCCATTGATGCCCTGGCCGATCACGCCGGCCGGGTCGATGCACTGATCAACAATGCCGGCCTGCACCTGGAAGGCCCCAGCGCCCAATTTTCCAAGGCGGATTTCGAACGGGTTCTGTCCACCAACATCACCGGGCCGTTCCTGGCCTGCCGCGCCGCCTATCCCCACATGGTGGCCAATGGCGGCGGCCTGATCATCAATATCGGGTCATTTTTCGACCGCCTGGGCGCCAAGCGGAACCTGGCCTATAACTGCAGCAAAACCGCCCTGGGCTCCATGACCCGCACCCTGGCCGTGGAATGGGCCCGGGATAAAATCCGCGTGCTCGACCTGGCGCCGGGCTTCGTGGCCACGGATCTGAACGCCGAACATATGGCCAAGGACAGCTTCAAGGAATTCGTCCGCCGCCGTATCCCCGTGGGCCATACTGCCAGCATCGACGAAGTGGCCCGGCTGGTCGCCATGCTGGTGGCCGAAGACCTGCCCAGCCTGACCGGCGAAACCATCTTCATGGATGGCGGCCAGAACATTAATCAATAGAGATTACATCATGGACGTACTGAAACGCCTCGACGACAGTCTGGATCTGGTGGAGGAGGAACGCCTGCTGCTGGATGCGGTGCGCGCCCTATGCCGCGACCGGATCGCGCCTCGGTCCGCCGCATATGATCAGAGCGGCGAATTTCCCTGGGACAACGTGAAAGCCATCAACGATTTGGGTCTGAACGCCATGTTCATTCCCGAGGAATATGGCGGCGCGGGTATGTCCTATGTCTCCTACTTGGCCACGGTGCGGGAAATCGCCAAGGCCTGCGCCGCCACCGGTCTGACCTGGGGGGCCACCTTTCATGCGGTCAAACCCGTTGTCGATTTCGCCAGTGTTGAACAAAAAGCCCGCCTATTGCCCAGGATCGCGGCGGGCGGGCTGGTCTCCCTCTGTATCACCGAACCCACCGCAGGCTCGGATGCCACGGGCATGAAGACCCGGTTTACGCCCGATGGCGACCATATCGTAATTCAGGGCGGCAAGACCTTCATCACCAACGGCGAGGAGGCGGATCTGCATGTGGTGTTCGGCAAATGGTTTGGGATTGAGAATGACAAGGCCGCAATTTCCGTGGTCCTGGTTGAGAAGGACGCCGCCGGCCTGGCCGTCACGGGCAAGGAAGACAAGATGGGGCTGCGTGCTTCCTCCACCGTATCCTTGTCTTTCGATGCGGTCCGCGTCCCCCGCGCGAACCTGCTGTGCGAGCCGGGGGATGGTTTGAAGATCCTGTTTGCGGCCTTGAACAAATCCCGGCCCTCCATTGCCGCCCACGCCCTCGGCATCGCCCGCGTGGCGTTCGAGGACGCCGTCGCCTACATCAACCAACGCCGTCAATCGGGGCGCAATATCATCGAGTTTCAAGGCATTCAGTTCATGCTGGCCGACATGGCCACGGATCTGGCGTTATGCGAAAGCTGGCTGTGGCGGGTCGGCGCCATGATCGACCGGGGCGAAGATGACATCGGCATCGAATCTTCCATGCTAAAAATGCGCGCATCCGACCTGGCCATGCGGATCACCACGGACGCGGTGCAACTGCACGGCGGCTATGGCTATTGCAAGGATTATCCGGTCGAGCGCTACATGCGGGATGCCAAGATCACGCAGATATATGAGGGTACGAACCAGATACACCGGCAACTTATCGGCCGGTCGTTTATCGAGAAATGAGGTAATCCGCGCGGCGAAGGGAAAAAAATTCTGTTCCAGGCCATATTGGAACTTTGTACCGTCCGGTTTGAGACCAATATTTTTCAGAACCTTTTAGGAACCGACATTTTTCGGATGCGTAACGGCCACAATGGGATCAAATTCAAAGGTCCCAAACCCAAGATCAAGAACCTTGCGGGCCGCTTCCGTTGCGATGCCCTTGCCCCAAGCGGCGGTGTCGAAGCAGTAACTGATTTCAACCAAACCTGAATTTTCCAA
Organism: Alphaproteobacteria bacterium; assembly: GCA_029936195.1. GTDB lineage: Bacteria > Pseudomonadota > Alphaproteobacteria. Next base: position 5,890 of record JAPYUH010000102.1, on the reverse strand, counting down.
GGGTTTTAGCCCACACCTACCAATCAGCGCGCCATCATCACGCCGTTCCACCGCCCACACGGTGCCCAGCTCCGGCCAAACGTCTGCAATATTCCGGCGCAAAAGGTCACGTTGTTCAGATTCAATTGGCGGCTCATGAACGAATAAATAACGGCCCACGTCCGGGTCCATATTCAGTGCCACGCAGAATTCGAGATCATTCAGCGTCCATGGTCGCAACCGCAGGCGCTCGGTAATAATTTCCGGCTGCGCAGGCATACAGCTATGCCGGTTGTACGTCGAGATAAGACGCGCGGCTGAGGGAAAAGAAACATAATTTCAGACCATAGTGGAATTGCAGGCCCTTGGCCTCTAGGCCTATTTTGCCCAGGACGTTTTGCGAGCCGGCATTCCCGGGATGGGTGACGGCGACGATGGGGTCCAGGTCAAGCGCCTGAAAGCCGTGATCGAGAACCCGCGTCGCGGCCTCCGTCGCCACGCCCTTGCCCCAGGCGGCGGTGATGAAGCGGTAGCCGATTTCGACCAGGCCGGAGTCTTCCAACGGGAACATGCCGCACCAGCCGAGCGGATCGCCGCTTTCGGCCCATTCTACGAACCACATGCCGCCCTGTTTCGGCCAGCCGCTGTTGATCCGCCGCCGGGAGATGACGGTTCGTTCCGGGATCGTTGGGCGACCGTGGGGGTAAAGGTATCGCCCCACGTCCGGGTCCATATCCATGGCAACGATAAAGTCCAGATCATCCAGGCTCC
>JAPYUH010000102.1:0-5040 GCA_029936195.1 Alphaproteobacteria bacterium | reverse complement strand
CCCACGTCCGGGTCCATATCCATGGCAACGATAAAGTCCAGATCATCCAGGCTCCAGGCCCGCAGGCGCAACCTTTCCGTTGTGAATTCAGGCTGGACTTCAGTCTGCATGAGCGGATGGCAGTGCGGTCCCGGAAATCTGGCAGCGCCACAGGATGCGCCGGTGGCTGGGGTCGAAGGCGTCCCGGCGATGCAACGTGGCCCGGTTGTCCCAGATCAGCACATCGCCCCGCTGCCATTCGTGGGCATAGGTAAAATCGGACCCCACGCAATAATCCCACAACCGGTCCAACAGGGTTTCACTGTCCGCCACCTCCATCTCCTTGACATAGGCATTGGTGCGCCGGCCCAGGAACAACGCGTCGCGGCCATTTTCGGGATGCTGGATCACCATGGGGTGAACGGCACCGGGCGCCTCGCGCACATCCATGACCGCATCCATGCCCTTGCGCAGTTCGCCGGCGGAGGTGTAGGAGGAATTGTGCAAGGCGCGGCGATCGCCGATGGCCCCGCGCAGGTCGGCTGGCATTTTTTCGCACGCCTGGTACATATTGGCGAACCAGGTGTTGGCGCCATGGGGCGGCACTTCATGGCCGTATAGAACGGACGCCGTCGGCGGGATATCCAGATAGGTCATGTCTGAATGCCATTCCGCCTCGCCATCGCCCAGGGCGCCGATGGCCTTTCCGTTTTCGATGACATTCGAAATGATCCACATATCCTTGGCATCATCGGAGCCGGCATCGTCGCGCAGATCCTTTTCACTGGCGGGCGGCGGCTCCAACGGCCCGAAGCGGGCGGCGAAGGCCGTCAGTTGTTTCGGCGTCAGGGTCTGGCCGCGAAACAGCAGGACGCAATGATCCAGCCAGGCCCGGTGCATGGCGGCAAAGGCGGCGTCATCAAAACCGGCGGCCAAATCGATCCCGTCCACGCGGGCGCCAATAGCATCGTTGATGGGGTTAATTTGCATGCTCAAGTCCTTCAATCCTCTGTCGGCCTCTCGGGTTTGCTAGGCATATCATATCCCATTCAGACCCTGAACAATTTGTTCCGCGGCCTGGAGCCGCGGCGCGGCGCCGCCATGTCGCCAACGGCGCGGCACCGCTATAGAGTGGCGGTGTTTGCAACAAAGCAAAGGAGGCGGACGATGGTGGACTGGAATGGCCGTGCCCTGGTGGAGAGCCAATGGCTGGCGGATAACATGGATGATCCGGAACTGCGCATTGTCGATGCCTCCGTCATCATGACACGTCGGGACAGCGGAGCCTGGGTGCCCACGTCCGGGCGGGACGACTATGACGCCGGGCACGTCCCCGGCGCCCAGTTTATCGATTTGCGGACGGAATTGCAGGATCGCGAGGCCGCCCTGTCTCTCATGCTGCCCACGCCCGAGAATTTCGCCGCCGAGATATCCGCCAAGGGGATCGGTGACGGGCACATGGTCGTGGTCTATGCCTCCGCCGTGCCCTGGTGGGCCAGCCGCCTGTGGTGGATGCTGAAGGCCAACGGCCATGACAAGGTCGCGGTGCTGGACGGCGGCCTGAAGAAGTGGCGCGACGAGGGCCGCGTCATCACCTCGGATACGCCAAATTTCGCCGCCGCCGCCTTCACGCCGAAGCAACGGCCGGAAATGATCGCCGACAAGGCGCGGGTGCAGGCTGCCCTGGCGGCGGCCGGGGGTACCGTCATCAACGCGCTGTCGCCGCAACTGCATCGGGGCGAGAGCGATCTGGGTTATGGCCGGCCCGGCCGCATCGCCGGCAGTGTCAACCTATCGGCCCTGGCTCTGATCGATCAGAACACGGGCGCCTATCTGGCCGAGGAGCAGCTGCGTCGTTCGGTGGCGGGCAAGCTGGGCGAGATCGGGGGAGAGGTTATCTGTTATTGCGGCGGCGGTATCGCGGCGACAATGGATGCCTTGGTGTTGGATCTGTTGGGCCACGAACAAGTCGCGGTGTATGACGCCTCCCTCTCGGAATGGGCGGCTGACGACAGCCTGCCCATGGAAACCGGCTAACCAACGCGTATGTCGGCGTCTCTATTTGCGCTATTTCTGAACGCCTTCATCGCCTCGACCATCCTGCCGGCGGCCTCGGAAATTGTGCTGTGGGCCCTGGTGGCCGACGACCCCGCCATTCTGTGGCCGGCCATCGCCGTGGCCAGCCTGGGCAACACCCTGGGCGCCGTGGTCAACTGGCTGTTGGGGCGGCACTTGTCAGGCTATGCGGGGCGAAAATGGTATCCGCTGTCGGCGGAACGACAGGCCCGCGCCGTCGCCTGGTTCAAGCGGTTCGGTACCTGGTCCTTGCTGTTTGCCTGGCTGCCCATCGTCGGCGATCCCTTGACCGTTGTCGCGGGCGCCCTGCGCGTCCCCTTCCCCCTTTTCCTGGCCCTGGTCGCCATCGGCAAGACAGCGCGCTATGTCATCATCGCGGCCTTGGCGCTATAAAGCTTTTCAAGCTTGACCCGAGGGTCCCAACTCTCAAAACCTGGAGCGGCGCTCTTCCACGTTCGCCCGCACATCGATCAGCACTGTCGTGCCCTCGCTATTAAGGCGCTGGGCCTCCTGTAGTGCGGGCGCGATTTCCCCGGCCTTGGTGACCCTGATGCCGACCGCGCCCATGCCTTCGGCGATCTTGGCGTAATCGCCTTGCATGGAAGAAACACCGAAACGTTCCCGCGCCTCCGCCCCGATGGTGCCTTGCGTGGGGCCGGAATAGGTCGCCATGGCGCTGTTGTTCAACAACACAGTGGTGATGGCGGCACCCGACCGCGCCGCCGTTTCAATATCGGTCCCCGACATGCCGAAGGCGCCGTCACCCATCAAATTCAGGCAGAATTTGTCCGGCTGCGCCATTTTCGCGCCGATCATCAAGGGAATGCCAAAGCCCAGATGGGTGGTCTTGCCCCAACCGATATAGCTGTGCGGCGTGGTCGCGTTGAAGAACGGCACGATGGAGTCGCGCGGCGCGCCCGCATCATGGGTGACAATGCTGTTCTCAAGATCCAGGTTCCGGTTGATCTCGTGGATCACGCGGTAATAGCTCAATGGCTCTTCATCGGAGGTCAGGATTTCTTTCCAGTCGGCCATCCATTCAGATTTAATGGCGGCGATCTCCCGTTCGATAGTGCCGCGATCGCCCGTGCCGTGATCGCTCGTGCCCTTGCCGCCGGTTTGCGCTTTTATCTCTGCAATCAAGGCCTCGATGGTCAGGCAGGTATCACCGATCAAACCTATATCGGCGGCTTCGTCCTTGTTGATATCGCCGGGATTGATGGTGTTGTGAATGATCACCTTGCCGGCGCGAATGGGCTGGCCATAGGGCGATCGCGTCAGGGACGTGCCCAGGGCCAGCAGAACATCGCCCTCCGACAGCCAGCGATGGGCCGGCAGGGTCGTTGTCCCACTGCCCGCGCCGAGTGCGAGGGGATGACGTTCATCAAAGGCGGACTTGCCCGGCATGGTACAATATACCGGCGTCGCGGTCAGCTCGGCCAATTCTTGCAGGGCGGCCGTGGCGCCCGAAAACAACACCCCGGCACCGGCCCAAATCACCGGCTTCCTGGCGGCGATCAGGGCGGATGCAGCGGCGGCAATATCGCCGCTTTCGGGCGCTTGGCGGGTCAGCTTTGGGGATTGGTAATTCCGCGCCTCCTCCGGCACTTCTTGGGCGCAGACATCCCCCGTCAACTCCACAACCACGGGGCCCGGCGTACCGTTGCGCAGGGCATTAAAAGCCCGCCGCATGACATCGCCGACCTGGCCGGGGGTATAGATCGCCTCCACCTGCTTGGCCCAGCCTTGATATTTCTGCACGGCGGAGAAATTTGGCCGCACGGATATCTGGTTGAGGTTGTTGCCGCCCAGCATGACCAAGATTGGAATATTATCCGCATAAGCCTGGGACAACCCGCCCATGGCGTTTTCCGCCCCCGCCTGGGATTGCACCGCGACCACGCCGAAACGCTGGCGGTCGCTGATACGGCTATAGCCGTCCGCCGCCATCACCGCGCCGCGCTCGTGACGAAAGGCGATGGGCCGGATACCTTCCCGCGCGGCGGCCGAGATCAAGGGATTGGAGGGAAAACAGGATAGCCATTCGACGCCTTCCTGTTTCAAGATCTGCGTGATGTAATCTATTCCGTTCATTTTCCACTCCTGCCAACCGGCACTGCTCGTGACTCAGTTTAAATTTCATTCGCGGAACCAATCCCCATTGCCCCCGCCCCGTCAATGGCATGGCAGCCGCGGATCAACCGTGAATGCGCCGCCTAATCAGCCGCCGCCGGCCGCATGCCGTCTGGCGGCCAGGCTTCGATGCCGTCTTCCAGCGGGATATGCAGGCTTTTCAGCATGATCGAGAACGTATTCCAATTGCAAATCGCGGCGACCAGTTCCAAACGTTCCTCGTTGCTGGCCAGATGCGGCGCGCAGGCTTGCCAGGCAGCTTCGCCCACCGCGCCATTGTCCAGCACATCATCCGCGGCGGCGATTACCGCCAGTTCGGCGGCGCCCAGACATGTGGCGTTGGCGGGGTCGCGGACGGCCAGGATTTCTTCTTCGCTCAGGCCGATGCGCAGGGCGACCGGCCAATGCTGGGTCCATTCATACATCGCCCCCGTGCGCCAGCCGATGCGCATGATGATCAATTCCCGCAGACGGTCATCCAGCTTGTTGCCCCGGTACAGCAGCATGGCCAGCTGTTTGGCCACCACACCCGCCAATGCGGGGTGCTGGGACATGATGCGGAAAACGTTCAATCCCGCCATGGTGGAGGGCACGCCGGCTTCCTTGCCGACGGCACGCGCCTCGTCCTCGTCCAACATGGGTACTCTTGGTTCCGTCATGACATACTCCTCAAACAGCCTAATTCTCATGTAAGGTGCAGGGTTCCGACCGCGCACACAACAAAAAACGAACGCTTGTTAGAAAAATTTGCGCTACACTGTCCGCCAACAAAAAACAAGAGAATGGGCAGGGAATATATTCAATGGCGCAACGAACCAGCCTAGCCATGGTGCAGACCGCACCGCGCACCTT
>JAPYUH010000372.1 GCA_029936195.1 Alphaproteobacteria bacterium | reverse complement strand
GTCCGCGCCATGTTTGAGGAACAGGTGTGCTGGGCGGTGGAGGAAGGTGCCGATTTTATCATTGGCGAAACGTTTTCCTATACGGCGGAGGCGCTGATCGCTCTCGACGTCATCAAACAGACCAAGTTGCCGGCCGTGATCACCATGGCCTTTCACCGCGCCGATACCACGCGGGAGGGCCATACCCCCGGCGAGAGCTGTCAGCTGATCGCCGATGGCGCCGCCGACGTGGTGGGCCTGAACTGCTGCCGGGGCCCGTGGACCATGCTGCCCCTGCTTGAAGACGTCTGCGCCAGGGTGGAAGCTCATGTGGCCGCCCTGCCGGTGCCCTACCGCACCCATGCGGATGAACCCACATTCCAGTCCCTCCGCGATCCGGGCTGTAGTTGCCTGCCGAGCGAAATGCCCTTTCCCACCGCTCTCGATCCCTTTACCTGCAACCGGTTTGAAATCGCCGATTTCACCCAGAAGGCACGGGACCTCGGCGTCAACTATTTCGGTGTTTGCTGCGGCGGGGCGCCCCATCATGTGCGGGCCATCGCCGAGGCATTGGGCCGCACACCGCCCGCCTCCCGCTACTCGCCCGATATGTCCAAGCACGCCTTTTTCGGCACCGACGCCAGCCTGCGGGCCCACAATACGGACATCAACGCAGAGATCTAGCCGCGCAGGCGTTCGCCCTTGGGATCAAACAGCGGCTCGGTGATCAACGTTGCCGGCCGCATTTCGCCCAGGATTTCAATCTCGAAGGCCGCGCCAGGAGCGATCATGTCCACGGGTACGAAGCCGATGGCGACGCTTTTATACACGTAATGGGCATAGCCGCCGGAGGTGACGAAACCGACCACCGCGCCGTCCTTCCAGATCGGCTCGTCGGCCCAGACATCGGCGTCCTCCGCCGCCACGACCATTGTGACCAGGCCGCCGGGCGGGGGGGCTGTCCCGCGCCGCCAGGGCAGCTTCCTGGCCGATGAAATCACCTTTGTCGAAATTCACGAAACGGTCCAGCCCGGTTTCCGCCGGGGTGTAGTCGGGTTTGTAGTCCCGCAGCCACGAGCCGAAACTTTTTTCCAAGCGCAGGGACATCATGGCCCGCATGCCGAACGGGCGGAGGCCAAATTCCCCCCCGGCGTTGTTCAACAGATGGTAAAGTGCTGCCTGATCATCCCTGGCCACATAGATTTCATAGCCCAGATCGCCGGTATAGGAGATGCGGTTGACGATGGCCGGCACATCCCCCACCGCCATCTCCCGCACGCCAAGGAAGGGGAAGCTTGCCGTCGACAAATCCTGGTTGGTGATCCGGCTCAAAAGATCCCGCGCCCTGGGCCCGGCGATCTGAAAGCCGATGCGTCCATCGGACAGATTGCGGACTTTTACACCGGGGCTGGGCAACTGGCTCTGAAACCAGCGCATATGATAGGCCTGGGCGGCGTAGGAGCCCACCACCTGAAAGCGCGCCGGGCTGATGTGGGCGACGGTCAGATCGCCGATCAGCTTGCCGTTGGGGTTCAGCATGGGGCTCAAGGTAATGCGGCCCACCTTCGGCATGCGGTTGGCCAGCACACGGTTCAGCCACGCCTCGGCGCCCGGGCCCGTGACCTCGAACTTCGAGAAATTGTGAATTTCGTTCAGGCCCACTGCCTCGCGCACGGCGCGGCATTCCTCTCCCACCACACCAAACGCGTTGGAGCGGCGGAAGGAGGGGGTTTCGTAAAGTTCCTCGCCCCTGGGCGCGAAATAGTTCACCACTTCCATGCCGTATGCGGCGCCAAAGACGGCGTTCCGGTCTTTCCAGAGGGCATGGGCCGGCGTGGTATGCAGGGGCCGGGCGGCGGGCAGTTCCTCGTTGGGATAGGTGATGGCGAAACGGCGCTGGTAGTTTTCCATCACTTTGTTGCGGGTGTAATCCTTGTTGGTGTAGTCGCCGAACCGGGCCACATCCATGGCAAAGACGTCCGAAGAGGGCTCCCCCACCACCATCCATTCGGCCATTGTGCGCCCGACGCCGCCGCCTTGGCTGAAGCCGGCCATGACCGCGCAGGCGCACCAATAACCGGGCTTGCCCGGTACAGGGCCCACCAGCGGGTTGCCGTCGGGGGCAAAGGTGAAGGGGCCGTTGATCACCCGCTTGATGCCGGCAGTGCCCAGGCAGGGGTAACGGCGAAAGGCGGCGGCCAGGGGTTCGGCGATACGGTCCAGCTTGTCGGGCAGCAATTCGGCGCCGAAATCCCAGGCTGTGCCGTCCACGGCCCAGGGCTCGCAGGCCTGCTCGTAAATGCCGATCACCGGGCCCCGGCCTTCCTGGCGAAAATAGGTCTCGCCGGCGGGGTCCATGACGTGGGGCAGCTCGCTCCCTCGTTCATGGACCTCGGCAATATCGTCGGTGACCAGATACTGATGCTCCATCGGGTGCAGCGGGAAATAAACGCCCGCCATCGCGCCCACCTCGCGCGCCCAAAGCCCGCCTGCGTTGACCACATGTTCGGCGTGGATCGTGTCCTTGTCGGTCACCACATCCCATGTGCCATCGGCGCGCTGGCGGGTTT
>JAPYUH010000371.1 GCA_029936195.1 Alphaproteobacteria bacterium | reverse complement strand
GAAGCGGTGAAGCTGGCCGTTGCCGATCGGGAGCGCTGGTACGGCGACCCCCGTTTCGTCGATGTCCCCATGGACTGGCTGCTCTCCGACGATTACGCCGCCCAGCGCCGCGCCATGATCGACCCTCGCAAGGCCTGGCCGGGCATGCCGCCGTCGGGCGACCCGGATGCCGTCCAACCGGAGGCTAATTTGGCGGCCCTGGACGCCTTGGATACGTCCTACGCCTGCGTCATTGACGCCAAGGGCAACATATTCTCGGCCACGCCGTCGGATACATCGTCGGACGGCCCGGTTATTCCGGGCCTGGGTTTCGTACCGTCCTCGCGCGGCTCGCAATCGCGCCCCGATCCGGATCATCCGGCATCCATTGCGCCCGGAAAACGGCCCCGCCTGACGCCGAACCCCGCCATCGCCATCCGTCCCGGTGAATGGGCCATGCCGTTGGGCACGCCGGGCGCGGACGTGCAGTGCCAGGCCATGGCGCAAACGCTGCTTAACATCGACGCCTTCGCCATGAACCCGCAACAGGCGGTGGAGGCGCCCCGGTTCGCCTCTTATTCCTTCCCGCAATCCTTTGCTCCCCATGCCTACCACCCCGGGCTGTTGAAATTAGAGGGCCGCATCGATGATGCGGTGGGCGCGCAGTTGAGCGCCATGGGCCACAAGGTGGAATGGTGGGGCAATTGGGAATGGATGGCGGGCGCCATGTGTGCCATCCGCCGGGACTTCGAAACGGGCCTGTTGGAATCCGGGGCGGACCCCCGGCGGGCCTGCTATGCCCTCGGTTGGTAGACTGGATTAGTAAATGCGCATCACGGATATTCGCGAGGCCACGGCCTCGATCAGTTCTGAAATTCAAAACGCCTATGTAAACTTTTCCCAAATGACCGTTTCGGTCATTGCCGTGGAAAGCGATGTCATACGGGGCGGCAAGCCGGTCACGGGCTATGGCTTCTGTTCCAACGGCCGCTATGCCCAGGGGGGAATCTTGCGGGAGCGTTTGATCCCCCGTTTGCGGGCGGCCGGAGAAGCTGATCTGCTCTGCGAATTCGGCGACAATTTTGATCCCCACAAGATCCGCGATGTCATGCTGGCAAACGAAAAGCCCGGCGGCCATGGGGACCGGGCTGTGGCGGCGGGGGCTCTGGACATGGCGGTCTGGGACTTGGTTGCCAAGATCGATCAGCTGCCCCTGTGGCGACTGCTGTCCGAACGCTATAACAGCGGCCGTCACGATGAGCGCGTTATGGTCTATCCCGGCGGCGGCTACTATTATCCCGGAAAAGGCCTGGACCGCTTGCAGGACGAAATGCGCGGCTACCGGGACCAGGGTTACACGGTCGTAAAGATGAAAATCGGCGCCGTGCCCCTGGCCGATGACCTGGCCCGCATGGAAGCGGTCATGCAATTGGTCGGCGGCAACGATCTGGCGGTGGATGCGAACGGCCGTTTTGATTTGGCCGAGGCGCTGGTCTATGGCGAGGCCATGGCGCCGTACAACTTGTTTTGGTTCGAAGAACCGGGCGATCCCCTGGATTTTCAGCTTAACGCGGAACTGGCGGCGCAATATCCCGGCGCCCTGGCAACGGGGGAGAACCTCTTTTCGATCCAGGACGCCCGCAATCTGATCCGCCATGGGGGCATGCGTCCGGACCAGGATTGGATACAAGTTGATCCGGCCCTGAGTTACGGACTGACCGAATATCTCGACATCATAAAAATGGTCGAGGGCCTGGGCTGGTCCCGCCGCCGCCTGATCCCCCACGGCGGCCATCAACTGGCCTTGGCATTGGCGGCGGGCCTGCAATTGGGTGGCTCGGAATCCTATCCCGGTGTATTTCAGCCCTTTGGCGGGTTCGCCGATGACACGGTAATCGTTGACGGCCTGGCCGAACCCGGCGAACACATCGGCATTGGGATGGAAAATAAGATAGATATGTTCAATGAAATTCAAAGGCTTGTCGGTTAGTGTTAAGATCAAAAATTAAAGCTCTCGTGTTCGATCAATACGGTACCGTGGTCGACATGCAAGCCGGCCTGACGGCCGCGGTCACGGATTTTCTGGCGGACAAGGGGTGGACGGGAGAGCCCCACCGGTTCGTTACCTGGTGGCGGCGGACCCATTTCGAGATTTCCATGATCGATGCCCTTTGCCCCGGCGAACACACCCCCTACCGGATCATTGGCCAGCGGGCGGTCAGCCATGTCATGGACCGCTGCGGTTTCTCTTATTCCGAGGCAGAGGTCAGCTGGCTGGTGGGCGAGATTGAACGCTTGAAGCCATTTCCCGACGTGATCGAGGCCCTGGGCCGGCTGTCGGGGCAATACCAGCTGGCCATTCTGTCGAACGGCGACGTGGATATGCTGGAAGCGGCCAAGGTCCATATCGATTTCCCGTTTGATCATGTCATTTCGGTTCAGTCCGCCGGCCATTTCAAACCGCACAAAAGTACCTATCGCAAGGCGGTGGAAATCCTCGGATTGGAGCGGTCGGAAATATTGTTCGTGGCCAACCATGCCTTTGATTGCATCGGCGCAAAGTCCTGTGGCATACCTA
>JAPYUH010000101.1 GCA_029936195.1 Alphaproteobacteria bacterium | reverse complement strand
ACCCTAGTCAATAAGATCAATAAGTTACAAACAATTCTTAATGAAACCATTGAGATCCACGGAAGCCTACAACCAGGTCCATATTCCTCTAGAATTCTGATGATCACCCGTTAACCATTATTTAGTCGGTGAAATGGTTTCAGCTTCGTTAACTGTCCAACATTGGCAGATGGGGATAAACCATCAGGCCCGCCGCGGCGATGGCCACGGCATAGGGTACGTTCTTTTCGCCTGCGTGCATCCGCTGCATTGTCGGCATGCCGGATAACACGGCCGGCAACGGATACCGCAGAAATAAAAGCAGGCTCAGCGACAGAATGCCGCCCGCGATAGAAGTGATGAGCAAGAATTCCAACAGCTGTTCCGTCCCGGTCCAGAGAACGGCGGCGGCGAGAAGTTTGCAGTCGCCGCCACCCATCACGCCGAAGACGAAGGCAATCATCATCACGATCAGCACCAAGGCGCCCAGCGCGAACGCCCATAAAATGGTTTGCCAGGGCAAGCCGCCGATGATCGCTGCCAATGGATAGGCGGACAGAAGGACCAGTGACAGGCCGTTGGGAATTTCGAAGTGGCGAAAATCCGACACCATGGCCAAAACCATGACCACGGGAAAGATCAATGACAGTGCCGTCAACAGCATTGCTAGCCTTTATCATCCCAGCAACATCCCGGCATCATCCCAACTGCCACCGCCCCGCGTCTTGGCGATGTAACAGACAATGCCGGGGCACTGTGGCAGCAGATACCCCGGCATGTCTTGAGATGTTCCAAAGATCGCGGACGTTAGTTCGCGGAACCCAACTGGGTCTGGATATCTTCGAAGAAGCCCTTGACCTCGTCACCCAGGGCGAACACCGCGGCAATGATGGCGACGGCGATGCCGGCGGCGATCAGGCCGTATTCAATGGCGGTGGCGCCTTGCTCGTCCTTGCCGAAAGACTTCAGGTCGGTGATGCGGTTGTGTGCTTTAGTAATGAGACCCAACATAGTGAGGTCCTCCTGTTTAAAATTCCGGTTCGCAGCAGTGGCGTGCTGCGGTCGTGGCGAAATGCCTTGGCACGGGAGCTGCGGCGTGGCCGTCGCCAACCTGGAAAATTGCTGCCGGTTAAGGCAACCCCCATGCTGGAGGCGTAACAGACATATACGAATGGCCTCCAATGATCGCAAGTGACCCCGATCACATCAAGCATTGACAAATTACAGATCATCGAATCATCAAAGCTTAAGCGATTTTCCACCCAAGGGGCAAAAGAAAATCGATGAAATATCGCAGTTTATCTTTAACAAGACCTACGATCTGCGTTCTTGGTTTATTTTTTGTTAATGATAAGTCGCAATTTGCGTAAAAAAAGGAATCTTTATTTGAAAATTTATTATCAGCCCCAAAGTTCCGCTTCTGGGGCGGAAACCCGGCTGTCGGTATAGACCAGTGCCGATGGCCGGTCCGCGGCCAGCAACAGCGGTCCGTCCAGATCCACGACGTCCGCCTGGACGGCCAGCAAAACGGCCGGGGCCATGGCCAGGGAGGTTCCCAGCATGCAGCCCACCATGATGCCAAGGTCCCGTTGCCGGGCTTCTGCCGCCATTGCCAGCCCCTCGGTCAGACCGCCGCTTTTGTCCAGCTTGATATTGACCATGTCATATCGGTCCGCCAGGGCGGCGAGATCGGCGCCGGTGTGGCAGGATTCATCGGCACAAATAGGTACCGAATGAAACATCCCGGCCAACATGCTGTCGGCCCCGCTGGGCAGGGGTTGTTCGATCAGTTCCACGCCCAGTCCGGCCAGGACTTCTGAATAGGGCTGCACCATGTCCGCTGTCCAGGCCTCGTTGGCATCGACGATCAGCCGGGCCTCGGGCGCGCCCTGGCGCACCGCCCGGACCCGGTCCAGATCTCCCGCGCCGCCCAGTTTCAGTTTCAGCAAGGCGTGTTGCCTGGCACCATGGGCCGCCTTGCCCATGGCCTTCGGGCTACCCAGGCTGAGGGTATAGGCCGTGGTCAGATCGGGTGGCGGGGCCATGTCGATCAGCTCCCAGGCCCTGCGGCCGGCTTGCTTGGCCTCCAGATCGAACAGGGCGCAATCCAGGGCATTGCGGGCCGCGCCGGGCGGCATTGCGCCGTTCAATTCGGCCCGGCCGCCGCCCTGGGCGATCAGCGCCGTCATGCCTTCGATCTGTTGGCGCACCGAGGCCAGGCTTTCGCCATAATGGGCATAGGGCACGCATTCGCCCCGTCCGCGGTGATCGCCGTCGATGATCTCGGCCATCACCACGTGGATTTCCGTGCGGCTGCCCCGCGAAATGGTGAAGCTGCCCGCGATGGGGAAGGTTTCCGTGTATACCTGTAGTGTGCGTGGAGAATGGGTCATGGCTTATCCGGCCAAATAATCCAGGAAACCGTCGGCGCCGCCGCGCATGACATCCAGGCAGGGCAGGGACAGCCGCGCGGACGTTTCGGATAGGTAACGATCCGCCTCCTCTGGTGAAAGCGCGGATGTATTGACCGAAACCCCCAACATGCGGCATTCGGGATTGGTCAGCATGGCGTTGGCCAGGTTCAGGGCGATGCAGTCTTCCAATTCCGGAATGGGATAATGGGGCAGCCCGCGCATATGGGTTCGCGTCGGCTCGTGGCACAGCACCAGGCGATCGGGCTGGGCGCCGTGCATCAGGCCCAGGGAGACCCCGGCATAAGAGGCATGGAACAACGAGCCTTGGCCCTCGATAAGGTCCCAATGGTCGGGCTCGTTGTCCGGGCTCAACCATTCCACCGCGCCGGAGATGAAATCGGCGATCACCGCGTCGATCGCCGCGCCCCGTTCGGCGATCAGCACGCCGGTCTGCCCGGTAGCCCGGAAATCGGCCTTCATGCCGCGCGCGCGCATGGCCTTCTCGATGGCCAGCGCGGTGTACTTCTTACCGCAGGAGCAGTCCGTGCCCACGGTCAACAGCCGCATGCCCGGGCGTTTATGGCCCTTGCCGGTGGTAAACACGTGTTCGCTGTGGCGGACGTTATGCAAGGCGCGGCCATGTTTTTCCGCCGCCTGGCTGATGGCGGGAAAATTCTGCAGCCGGCCATGCAGGCCGGATGCCACATCCAGCCCCTTGGCCAGGCCGTCGCAGATGGCATCGGTCCAGCTATCGGGCAGAAAGCCGCCTGAATTTACCACGCCAATGACCAGTGTCTTGGCGCCCAGGGCAATTGCCTCGTCGATGCTCACATCGTTGAGGCCGATATCCGCCTTGCAGCCGGGCAGGCGGAATTGTCCAACGCACCATTCAGGGCGCCAATCGGCGATACCGGTGGCGGTCTTGGCCGCCAATTGGTCCGGGGCATCGCCCAGAAACAGCAGATATGGTTTTTCCAGTTCCATGTGCCCAGTCTCCTCTTTTTACAACGCTTCCAGCGCCGCCAGTTCCGCCTCCAGGCTGACCTGTTCTGCGTCCCTGGCCTGGTGGAATTGATCCGTGTCCCAGGCCCGGTGCTCGCCCCTGGCATAGGCCAGGCCATTGTAATGATAGGCGAAGGCATTGATACGGTTGGCAACAAAATTGTTGCGGGTTTTCACCACCTTTCCCGGCACCCCGGCGACGATGGAATTGGCCGGGATCCGGGCCCCTTCGGGAACAATGGTATGGCCGGCAACGATGGAGTTGTCGCCGATCACGGCGTTGTCCATCACCGTGGCGTTAATGCCGATCAGGCAATTGTCGCCGATGGTACAGCCATGCACCGTGGCATGATGGGTAATGGAGCAATGGGCGCCAATGATCGTGCCGCCGCTGTAACCGATATGGACCAAGACGAAATCCTGCAGGTTCGAATAAGGCCCGATGATATTTTCATCGTTTTCGGCGCGTATCACCACGCGCGGCCAGATGGATACGCCCTCGCCAATATGGACCTTGCCGAATATCTCCACGCTGTCATGAATGAAGGCGGGGTTGTCCAAGGCCACCAGGGGGCCAAACGTTTGCATGCGGGTACTCTCTTTAAATGGGCAACGATCCTGACGTTGTATAATCCGCGGCGCGGTCCGGGCAATTAATTTGTTGCGTCGAACAATTTGTCGGCGCCGCCGTCGCCCAGTCCCTCCAATGTGCCCTTGTTCAGTTCAACCTGCCGGGACTGCCAGTAGGCGGCTTTCAGGCCGGTATAGTAGTCCACGGAATATTCCCGCAGCTGATCCAGCGGCGCCATCAACTCCTCCCGCCTGACCACGGCGCGGGTAGTGGCCACCGCCAGGTTCTGGCCCGTGCTCAACAGATAGGTCATGGGCTGGAACAGGATATCCACCACCTTGCCGGCGCCGCCACGGCTGCTTGCGGGCCCCAACAGGGGCAGAACCAAATAGGGGCCGGCGCCGACGCCATATGAATACAGGGTCTGGCCGAAATCCGCGTGGTGTCGTTCCCAGCCAAAGCTGGCGGCCGGGTCAAACAGGCCCAGGACGCCGATGGTGCTGTTCAGGCCAAAGCGGCCAATGGTCACGCCGGAATCGGCAAAATCACCCTGCAACAAATCATTGGCGAATATGACGGGGCTATCCAGGTTTAAAAAGAACCGCCGCACCGCGTGGATCACCGGCTCCGGCATGATGAAATTATAGCCAATGGCAATGGGCCGCAGCAGTACCAGATCGACGGTTTCATTGAAGGCAAAGATAATCCTGTTCATGGGCTCCACGGGATCATTGATCTCGCCATCATATGTGTCGCCGTCGGCCAGGCGCAGTCCGGCGGGCAGGGGTTGAGCCGCCGCGGCGGCTCCGTCAGGCTGGCCGTCCCGTTGGACGGTGGGTTGATCGGCGGCTAGCTGCTCCAAGACACTCGGCGTTGAAGGCTTCATGATCACCGGCGTCCCAACCATTGCCTCGGCGGCATAAGCCGGTCTCGGCGCTACGCGAGCCGGCGCCGCGGGCGCCGTGATACCGGTGGCCGCGGCGATCCGGGAGGCAAAGCCGGGATAGGCCGCCGCGACCGCCTGCACCACGGAGGCCTCGTCTCCAGGGGCGGCGGCCACGGCCTGGGCCATGATCTGTTCCAGGGCGCCTGAATTCCCCGCAATGGCCGAAACCGTCCAGGCCGCCACGCGGGCCGCGTGGGCATGGATCAGCCGTTGCCGGGCGGGGCGGTCGGGCGCGATGGATGGTCCCGATAAACTTTGGAACGCCGTCTGACCGGCGGCCTGGGCAATTTGACCGGCGAAGCCCGGAAAGGCGGTCATGGCGTCCCGCACAAGGTCCGGCGCTACGTCCGGCGCGGCGGCGCGCAGGCCTCGGATCACGGCATCGATCTGTCCCGGCCGCTGTACCAGAAACTGTGTCACCAGGGGCGACAGCGCCGCTGCGACACGGGTCCGGCGCACGGCCTCCGTACGGGCGCCGAGGGCGGCATTGCGGGCCGTGGCGGCAAAATAATTCTGAAAACCGTCGGCCAGGCTGTTTTGACCTTGGGCTGCTACCCAGCCGGGTCCCAGAACAGAGGTCAGTAAAACGACCACCGCCAGTAAACGCCCCATTACATATTGCCTCCCAACCTCCAAGCCGGGCGTTAGAATAGTGTGGATTGGGAACTGTTGCCAGGGCTCAGCCAGCTTGCGCAACCTGCGTTCTTTTGAACGCAGGTAAGTTGCGCTAACTCATTGAAATAGATCAAATTATCAGCCGAGAATTGATTCCAATTCTTGGCTGTTTGATCTATGGCCCCTTGGGCTTGGCCCGAAAGGCGTCGATCCGTTGTCTGGCCTCGGCCCGTTCGGCGGGCGTCAGCCGGTTGATCAGTGCCGAAACATTTTCCCGCGCCCGTTCATGGCCCTGGCGGGCCGCCAGGGTGGCCCATTTGAAAGCCTCCACCAGATCCGTGCCGATGCCCTGGCCGCGCACGTAGCGGGTCGCCAGATGGCTTTGCGCCTTGGCATAGCCCTGTTCGGCGGCGCGGCGGAACCATTTCACGGACAGCCCATGGTCTTGCCCCACCCCGTCGCCGTCGCGGTAGGCCTTGGCCAGGTTGTATTGCGCCTTGTCCAGGCCGGCTTCCGCCGCTGCTTGGTAGAATACGGTGGCCCGCCTGGCGTCCGCCGCCACGCCCAGGCCGAAATGGTACATCTTGCCCAGGGTATAGCGGCTGCGGTTCAGGCCCGCCGCCGCTGACCGTTCCAGCCAGACAAGGGCATCGTCATAGCTTTGCCCCACGCCGTCGCCGGATATATAGGCGTTGGCCAGATTGTGCTGGGCCATGCGAAAGCCGCTTTCCGCCGCTTTCCGCCACCAGCGCACGGCTTCGGCCCGGTCCAGTGCCACCCCCTTGCCCTGGTCGTACAGGATACCGATATTGTATTGCGCCTTGGTGTGCCCGGCCTTGGCCAGGGCAAGCCACTGCTTGGCGGCGCCGACGAAATCACACTGTTGATAGGCCATGTAGCCGGCCTTGAAATCCGCTGCCGCCGCCGGAGCCGTTGCGAAGGGCAGGGCTGTCGCGGCCAGAAACAGCGCGGTGATCGAAAACGTCAATAGTGCGGCGCGCCATTGGCGAAAGGTTGCGGTCATGTTCATTGCCATTCCTCCCGGTCCTCTATGATGCCACGCCGAATTTCTGGGTGCGCGCCCGCAACGCCTGCAACAGGCCCGGCATGCCCCGTTGCCGCACAACGGCATTGAATTCCGATCGTTGGGTCACGGCCATGGAAACCCCCTCCACCATAATATCGATAATACGGTATTCACCGCCGTTGGACCGCACGCGCCAGTCGGCCTTGATCGGCGGCCCGCCCGGCCGGACAATCTCGGTGCGGACCAGGACATCCCTTTTGCCCGCCGCCCGGGCCCCCGCGACATCAAAGCTCTCGCCTGAATATCCCCCTATGCGCCGGCTGTAGGTTTGCAGGATAAACTCCGTAAACAGGGCTACATAGTCCGACCGCTGCTGCGGTGTCGCTTTGCGCCAATGCCTGCCTAGGACAAAGCGGGCAATGAAGGGCATGTCAAAGCTGTTGGACATCAGAACCCGAAATTGGGCTTCGCGGGCCTCAAGCTCTACGGCGCTGGATTGCAGGATGCCGATGGACTGGCCGGCCAGCTTTCGGATGAAGGCGGCTGCACCGTCGATGGCCTGGGGCGTGGCGGCGGCAAAAAGCACGCCCGGCACCGCCACGCTGGCGCCCGCCACGAAACAGCCCCGGATGATTGTTCGCCGTGATTGCACTTTACATTTCCACATTTGGAACAACACTAAATGGCCAGATTAGAACTTAATCATGTTGAAGTCTAACCCCGCTGAAATTTCAGCCGGCTGTAGCGGTCTTCCGATTTCAAGGCCAGCTCGAAGGCATAGGTCTCGCGCAGCAGGGTCATGGAAATATCCACCCCCGCATCACCGACCGACCAGGCCGTGCGATACAGCTCGATCATGGAGGCGATGGTATGTCCATTGACCTTGACGATAACATCGCCCACCTGCAGGCCGGCGCGCTCCGCCGGGCCGTCATTGGCCAGACCGATCACTTCGATCCGTCCCTCGACCTCCGCCGTGAACAGCCCCAACCACGGCCGGCGGGATGCCGCCGTACGGCCGTCACGCAGCATTTCCGCCATGATCGGTGTCAACAAATCAATGGGCACGAACATATTGCCCACCCGGTTTGCCGCCTGGCTTCCAGTGTGACCTTCATGATCGTTGACTGCATCCTCCACATAAAGCGAGCCGACGCCCATCAGCGTGCCGTCCTGGCCGATCAGCGCCGTGCCGCCCCAGTTGGGGTGGGCCGGCGATGTGAAGATGGCTTCATCCAGCATGTATTCCCAATATCCGGCAAATTCACGTTTGCCGACCACCCGCGCGCCAATGGCCCCGCCGCGGCCGCCGTGGCCAGCCACCAGGACACCATTCCCCACCGTCAAATCCGCCGATCGGCCAAGGGATATAGGTGTGATATCCAGTTTTTCCGGCGCCCGCACCAGGCCGAAGCCGCTGTTGTAGTCATAGGCGACCATCTCCGCCGGAATGACGCGGCCGTCATTGGTGCCGATGCTGATCGCCATGGCCTCGACGATCAAATAGCCGATGGTCAGGATCAGACCCTTGTCATCGATGACAATGCCGTTGCCGTCCCGTACCGTGCCGAGAAAGGGCGCGGTATAGCCGTCCGCCGGTACTTCCGCATGCAGACGCACCACCGCGCCCACGGCCACATCCACGTCAAAGGGAAGCTTCGCCGCATTCTCCCCTCCGCTCAAGGCGGCTGCGAACGGCAGGGACAAGAGCTCCTTGGCGTGGTGCCCGTTGACCTTATCCAAACCGACCTTTTCTGAATCGCTCATGTAATTTTCACCGTTCGACGTCCCAACCAATTGCCCTCGTTCAAACTCTTAGAGCAATTGCGATTAAATGTGAATCGCCCAAATGCCCTGGGCGACTCTAAGTGATTGGAAAAACTGCTCTATACTTAAGAATCAGAGCATTTCCAATTCGGAAATGCCTAGGCTAGACCAGCGGCAAAATTTTGCACGATTATTTGGTTTCGGCGACAAAGACACCGCCCCATTCAGGTTCCGGGGGGGTGCAGGTAAAAGACAATGCGTTCTTCGTATAGGTCATACAAATCGTTAAAGCTGCCGTCGCCGCCGCGGCAACGGTCAATCAGCTTGCGCGCCCCGGCCCAATCCTGCCAGCGGTAAGCGTCCAACATTTCGTCATGCTGGGTTCTCAGCGCCCGAAAACCCTGTTGGTGCAACATGTCTTCGCGGCCGAGAATGGTGTGAATGCGGACCGCCTCCGCCTTGCCCTTCACGGCGATCAAGTCCAATTCCATGGTGGCGAACTTATCGCTGATGACGGCCTTGGTCTCTTCGCCGATGACGATACCGACGCCGTAGTTCTTGGATTGCCCTTCCAATCGCGCGGCCAGGTTGACCGCATCGCCCAGTACTGAATAGTCGAAGCGTTGTTCCGAGCCCATGTTGCCAACCACGCAATCGCCGGTGTTGATGCCGACGCCAACTTTCAGGGGGATATGCCTTTCGCCGCTTTCCTCCGCCTCGGCCTTCAGTGCCTGGTTTAATACCTCGAGCTCCTCGAACATCACCAGAGCCGATTTGCAGGCATGTTCTGGGTGGTCTTCGTCATCCAGGGGGGCGTTCCAAAACGCCATGATGCAGTCACCCATGTATTTGTCGATGGTACCATTGCGGGCCGGTACGCCGGTTGCCAGGGGAATGCGTGGTTCATGCAGACGCTCTTCCTCAACCGCCCACCGGCACGAACGCATCAAGGATGACAAGTCCAGGTCTGCGCTGGCCGGTTCGGCCTGCCTGGCGTCATCGCTTTCTGCTGCCTGTAGGGCAGGCTGTGCCATATTGGGACCCCGGATCGAAAATTTCCTCGGCGAAGGCAGGTCTGGGCCGCGCCTTACGCGTCTGCCTGATGGAAAATCTATGGGGTAACGAATAACGTTTGGTTAACCGACCGGTAAAAAGCCGGCGCCCCCTGGGACGCCGGCCTTAAATACCGAAAAACCGCCAAAAGGTATCTACTTCGTGGCGTCCTTCAAATAGGCGATCAGATTGTCCCGTTGGGACTGTTTTTTAAGCCCGGCGAAAGCCATTTTGGTCTTCGGCACAAGCTTTTTTGGCTTGGTCAGAAATTTGTCCAGCATGGCCGTATCCCAGACGATGCCCGAGGCTTTCATGGCGGAGGAATACTTGAAACCGGACGTGGAACCCGCCTTGCGACCGAACAGGCCGTTCAGGTTCGGTCCAACCTTGTTTTTGCCGCCAGCCTTGAGGGTATGGCAGGCTTTGCATTTTTTGAATACTTTCTTGCCTTTCTTCAGGTCGGCGGCATCGGCCACGTTGAAGGTAAAGGCCAAGGCGAGGGCGGCGACGGCCACCGGCAAACGAAACTTCCGCATTTGGATCTCCTTACGGCATGAACGGCGTGAAAAACACTAGTGGCCGCAGCCACGCCGGCCTTTCCTAGCACAAGCTTGGCGAACTTGGTAGCGGCGGATCGTCGCGCCTCATGCCGCGCCCATACCGTATTGTGGCAGAATACGGTTGTCGCTTATCGGCAATCTTTAAAGATGCTTATGGGTAAATCCCGCGCCAGCCACCCAGCCCCATGACCATTGCCCAGCATGCCTTCGCTGATGTCCATGACCTGTGTGTAGCCGCGGCTGGCCAGCAGCTTGGCGGCATACCCGGATCGCACCCCGGCGGCACAGATCAGGGCGATGGGCTTGGATTTGTCGCCCTGGGTCAGTTTGGCGATCTTGTACAGAAATTCATTCGGCCCGCGGCTAAGCCGGACCGTGGCTCGTTCGGCGCCCGCGGGCAAGCCTGATTGACGCCATTCATCGGGCCGCCGGATATCGATAATGGTGACCTGGCCGCCGCGGGCCAACTGCGGGGCCTGGTCAGGGGACACGACCGTCTGCGACAGGGCGGCGGGGGCAAAGATCAGTAGAACAGCCAATAGCAAGGGCGTGAGGGAACGCTGCAGGGTTGTCATCATCGTCGCATTCTAACGCTGACCGCCCGGCGTTGTGTTCATTACTGCATCAATATCGTGTGAGTTCGACGGGCCAAAATATCGCGGGGCATGGTTAATCCCGCCAAAGGCGCCATATTAGAACAGAGGGCGGCCGGCATTTTCCCGCCACCGCCCAAATCCGGATTGTGATAGCTGAAAGGATAAAGTTATGCTCGCAAGGGATATCATGACAACCAGCGTCGTTACCATTCCACTGGACATGACGGTGGCGGATATTGCCCAGGTTCTGATCGATAATCATATATCCGGCGTCCCGGTGGTGGACCCAGACGGCCGTCCCGTGGGTATCGTCTCACAGGGGGATCTGCTGCAACTGGCCGGGCTGCGCGGCGAGACGCAACGGTCATGGTGGCTGCGTCTGATGTCCAGCCCGGAACAGGATGCCAAGGATTTCGTCAAACAGCACGGCCGCACGGCGGCGGATATCATGTCGCCGGATATTGTCAGCGTCACCGAACATACGCCAACCATGACCATCGCCCGGCTGTTGGAGGAGCATCACATAAAGCGCGTGCCCGTGCTGCGCTACGGCGAACTGATCGGTATCGTTTCAAGGGGTAATCTGCTACAAGCCCTGGCCGGCCATCGCAATGATGTGTCCGAAGCAGCAAGCACCACCGACCGAACCGTGCGTCACGACGTTCTGGCGGTATTGCGAGACAAGGGGTGGACCAGCCATGGGTCGACCAATGTTATTGTCTCCGATGGTGTCGTAGAGCTGTGGGGCTGGGTCGAGACGGAGGCCGAGCGTAGGGCGATGTTGGTGGCGGCACAAGAATTTGCCGGAGTGCAGGGGGTAATAGACCATCTGGGCGCGGTGCCGCCGGGAACTTGAGACGGATTTGCGCCTGGGGTCCGATGATCCGAGTGCCGCGAACGAGAAGATATTTGGAGCTTGAATGCAGCAAGGACAGCAGCCCGGCTCGGGGGGCAAGACACCTTCCAGACGGCAAAAGAAACGGGACAAGGGCAGGGCGGAACCGATTGTCGCCTATAACTCGAAGATTAAGTTGGGCGTCTTGGCCGCGCCCTGTGTGGTGGTTGCAATCTCGTCCCTCTCGGCGGCCGTCATGGGGATTGATATGTTGGGCGGAGGCACCATGCTGCATTTGGCCGGCGCGGGTATTGGCGGCCTGACGGCTTTCACCTTGTTGCAAATGGCGTTCGACCAGAAGCCGGTTCTAATCATCGATGATGAGGGCATCCGTTGCCGCCGGCCCGATGTGGGTCTGATCCCCTGGCATGCCGTGGTCGGCCTGGGCACGTCCAAGGCGACGCTGCTGCGCCGGGTCCTGATGGTTGCGGTGGATGACGATGAACTGGAAGAACAGGCGGCCCGCCACATGCGCCGCCGCGTTGGCATGTTCGCCGCATTTTCGCCCCAGGCGGCGAAATTCGAGGGCCAGATGAAAGGCTGGCCGTCAATCCATGTGCCAATTTCCTATTTCGACATATCGGTCAAACAATTGGAGCTGCAGTTGGCCGAAAAGGTGCGGTTTCACGGCAAGAAAGACTGAGCTAGATTTCTCGACACAAACCAACCTGGAAACAAAAAAAGCCCCCGCGACACTAACGTCCGGGGGCTTTTCTCGTTACGGATTTTGCCGCTTATGGAAGCCGGTGAAACCGGTAATGGTCTAACCCCTGCCCGATTTTCCGATCTTTTTCATGTCGGTTTCCTGACCCTCCAGAACCATGCGCTTGTAGCCTTCGACGCCTTCGCCCATGTCCTCGGCCCACTCCAGTGTCATCAGCTCGAACCGGATGTCTTTTGGCCCGAACAGGACCATTGCCGATTGCAGCCAGACGGCAATCCCGGACACCAAAGCGACGATCAGGCCAACGCCCAAAACCGTTTTGATGATCCAACGATGGCTCATGCCCACCAGGGACGGAGATATCTCGTTGGTGATAAAGCTGTCATACGTGAAGACGTAACAGAAATAGAGTACCACCACGGTGTAGGGGATCATGAAGAACGTGGTGCCGATTAACTCGATCACCGCCTGCATCTTGGTCTGCAAATGCATGCGGACCAAGTCGACGCGCACGTGGCGGTTGCGGGTAAAGCCATAACCCAGAACCAACGAGAACAGCGCCGTATGTACATGCCATTCCAGTTCCTGCAGCATGGTGGATTGGAACATGGGGCTGACATTTTCCACCAACCAAAGCTGCGCATCAATGGAGAAGCCGAATATGGATTGGTTGGTCATCTTGCGACCAAATACATCCAACATGGTGAAGCCCACCAGGGGCAGGATGAAATAAGCTCCGTTCTTGCCAAAAAATTCAACGAAAGTGCGCAACTTGTAGGAAAGCAGCACAATGGGATGAGAGCTCGATTCGCGGCCTGCGATTGTCGATTCAGTCATTATTCGATCTCCCGTCTACGTGTAAACAAGGTTTGGCAGCCACAGTGCGATCTTCGGAAAGGCCAGCACCAATATCACACCAACAACCTGGATAAGCACGAACGGTATGATGCCCAGATAGATATTCTTAATATGAACCTCCTTCGGTGCTATGCCCTTCATATAGAAAAGGGCAAAGCCGAATGGCGGGGTCAGGAACGAGGTCTGCAGGTTAATCGCCACCAAAACGGTGAACCAATACACCACATTTTCATCCGCCACGTGGCCGGAGAAATCCAGTTCCGCCACCAGGGGGGCGAACACCGGCAGCACGATCAAGGTGATCTCAACCCAATCCAGGAAGAAGCCCAGGAAGAACACGATCGCCATGATCAGGAACAACAGTCCCCAGGAACCCAGGCCGGCTTTCAGGATCAAATCTTCGACCACGTCGTCGCCGCCCAAGGAGCGGAAGACGTAGGCGAAGCAGGTGGCGGACATGACGATGAAGAAGATCATCGCAATGGTTAGACCAGACGTCTGGCAGACGCCCTTCACCACATCCCATTTCAAGGTGCCCTTGAACGCGGCGATGACCATGGCGCCAAAGGCTCCCACGGCGCCGGCTTCCGACGGGGTCGCCCAGCCCAGCAGGATCGAACCCTTGATGAAGGCGATCAGCACCACCGGCGGGAAAAAGCCCCGAACCAAAAGCGGGCCAAGTTCATTGGACGGCACGTGCAGCAACTCGGGCGGCAGGGGCGGGGCGATGGACGGATATACCCGGGCCCAGCTGGTAACGAATGTCAGATACATCGTCGCCAGCACCAGGCCGGGAATAATCGCCGACATGAACAAGGTACCCACCGAAATGGACAGCAGATCCGCCATGATGATCAGCATGATCGACGGCGGGATCA
>JAPYUH010000100.1 GCA_029936195.1 Alphaproteobacteria bacterium | reverse complement strand
GGCGGCGGCCATGCGCTCATTACCGGCCCGCAGGTTCTGATCCGTGTAGCGGGCGTTATCCCGGTCGGCGACCAGACTATTGGCCAGTTTTTCCCGCGAATTGGCGGACGATGGGGTCTTCGCCGCCGGGGCGGCAGTCAGTTTCGGGAATGGCTTGTCGCCGCTGGAGGCCTGTGTCGATTGGCCCGGCGCCTTTGGCAGCGACCCCATATCGTCATCATCGTCAAACCAGTTGAACGGATTGACCCAGCTTGGCGCATCGGGCATGTCCGGAATGTCAGGTAGGTCCGGCATATCCGGCATCATGGAACAGCCGGACAACGCCAAAACCAAGGCCAAGGCGGTCAGGGTCGATGGCAAACGTCCCATCCGACGCGCCTGGTTGCCCATTTGATGTTCGCTCATCCCGGCCATGCTCCTTTTTATTCGCGGCGACCGGAAGCCACCCCCTGGGGGAGTCTCGGTTGGCGCTTGAACAGCCATTATTATAGACTTCGGGTAACTTGCGAACAACCGCTGCTATGTTCAACGAATCACTTGCCCATATTAAGGCGAAGGCATTATTCGTGAAATGAGCATAATCCATTTTCAGGGATCAGACAGACCATGAGCAACAACACGGGAAGCGGACAATCCACCTCGGCCGAACAGCAAGCCAAACAGCAATCGGACGAATTCTCCGAAAATATGATCAAGGTGGCCGAACAAAGCCAGCGTCTGGTGAACGATTTTCTGCAGCAACAAGCCAAGGATAGCGGCAAGATCGATACCGATCCCCTGAATATCGGCTCCGCCTTCATGGAGCTGACCGCCAAGATGTTGGCGGATCCGGAAAAGCTGGCCGAGGCGCAGATGACGCTGTGGCAAGACTACATGCAGCTTTGGCAAAATGCGGCCCAGGGCATGCTGGGACAGGCCAGCGAACCGGTCATTGCGCCAGAGAAGGGCGACAAACGTTTTCGCGCCGAGGATTGGCAAAGCAACCAGATATTTGATTTCATCAAGCAATCCTACCTGCTCACTTCCCGCTGGGTGCATAACACGGTGCACGACGTGGACGGACTGAGCGCGGAAGACGCCCAGAAGGTGGATTTCTATACCCGTCAATTCACCGATGCCATGGCGCCAACCAACTTTGTCGCCACCAATCCGGAAGTGCTGCGCGAGACAATCGAAAGCAAGGGCGAAAACCTGGTGCGCGGCCTGCAAAACATGCTCGACGACATGGAACGGGGCAAGGGCAAGCTGGCCATCAAGATGACCGATCCCGATGCCTTCACGGTTGGCGAGAATATCGCCGTCAGCCCCGGCAAGGTAGTCTGGCAAAGCGAACTGATCCAGTTGATCCAATACGAACCCAGCACCGCTCAGGTGCACAAACGCCCGCTGCTGATCGTGCCGCCGTGGATCAACAAATTTTATATTCTGGACCTGAAGCCCCAAAATTCGTTCATCAAGTGGGCCGTGGAACAGGGCCTGACCGTGTTCGTGATTTCCTGGGTCAACCCCGATCAGCGTCTGGCCGATAAATCCTTCGACGACTACATGACCGAGGGCATTTATGCCGCCATGGACGGCATCAAGGCGGCCTGTGGCGAGGACGAGGTGAACATTATCGGCTATTGCCTGGGCGGCACCCTGACCGGGGCCACCCTGGCCCATATGGCGGCCCACGATGACGATCGCATCAAATCGGCGACATTTTTTACGTCGTTGGTGGATTTCACCGTGCCGGGCGAACTGGCGATATTCATCGATGACGAACAGCTTGGCCAGTTGGAGGAGAAGATGCAAGAACAGGGGGGCATCCTGGACGGCGCCTCCATGGCCACGACATTCAACTTGCTGCGCAGCAATGATCTGATCTGGTCCTTCGTGATCAACAACTATCTGATGGGCAAGGATCCCTTCCCCTTTGATCTGCTGTACTGGAATTCGGATTCCACCCGCATGCCCGGGGTAATGCACAGTTTTTATCTGCGCAACATGTACCAAAAGAACCTGCTATCCCAACCAGGCGGCATCGAAATGTGCGGCACCCCGATTGATCTGCGCGACGTGAAAATCCCCGTCCACATCATCTCCACAAATGAAGACCATATCGCGCCCTGGAAGGGCACCTACGTGGCGACCCAGCTTTACAGCGGCGAGACCACGTTTACCCTGGCCGGTTCGGGCCATATCGCCGGCATCGTCAACCCGCCGACGGCCCAAAAATACGGCTATTGGAGCAATCCCGAAAATCCCGCCGACCCCGACGATTGGTTTGCCGGCGCCACCCAGTCGGAGGGTTCGTGGTGGCCGCAATGGGGTAAATGGATCGCCAGGCAATCAGGCAGCAAGGTCAAGGCCCGGACGCCGGGCAGCAAGGATGCACCAGTGTTGGAAGATGCGCCGGGCAGCTATGTGAAGGTCCGCTCGGACGATGGATGAGACCGTGATGTCCGACGTCGTTACAATCGAGCGCAGGGGCGGCATCGCAATTCTGCGGTTGAACCGGCCCGGGAACCTGAATGCTATTTCAATCGCGCTGGCCCGTGGCGTTGCCGCAAGCCTGATCGAGCTGGACAACGACGGCGGGGTCGACGGCATTGTCCTGACCGGCGCCGGGGAGCGTGCCTTTTGCGCCGGGGTCGACTTGCACGAGGCGCGCGGCATGCAGGTGTCGGATATTGAAAGCTGGTTCGGCACCGCCTGCAATGTCTACAAACAAATCCTGTTGACCAACAAGCCGGTGATTGCCGCCCTGAACGGTATTGCCGCGGGCGGTGGCTTCCAGATCGCCCTGGTCTCCGACCAGCGGGTGGCCCATCCCGGCGTCCGCATGGGGCAGCCCGAGATAAATGCCGCCATCCCCTCCATCATGGGTTCTTATTGGATGTCCCTGCATCTGGGCTGGTCCAAGAACCAGGAATTGTCCATGACCGGCCGCCTGATGGACGCCGGGGAAGCACACGACCTGGGCCTGATCAATCACTTGGTTGAACCGGATCAGGTCATTGCAAAGGCCTGCGAAGTTGCCGAGACCCTGGCCGCCAAACCGGCCGTGGCCTGGGCCCGCACCAAGGCCCGCTTCCGCGAGATCGCCCTGTCCGGCTTCGACGAAGCCTTCCGCGCCGGCGTCTTGGGCCAACAGGAATCCTACGCCAAGGGAGAGGCCCAGGCGGTCATCGAGGCGTTCCTATCCTCGCGGAGTAGTGGGCAGGGTGGCGGCCGGGATGGCGGGAAGCAATAATCCGCACCAAATTATGAAAAGTGCTATCGTCTGCGCCAGACATTATCCCAAAATTACAACCGAGATAGGAAACTCCCCATGACCGATTACATTCCCCCCACACTGGATTGGGTCCGCGAGCAGGTTGAGCTGTACGAGGGCAGCGGCGGCACCGAAGGCACGACGCTGCGGGAAACCGGCCTACCCTGCATCATCGTCACCCACAAGGGCAACAAGACGGGCGGCACCCGCAAGATTCCCTTGATGCGGGTTGAAGTGGACGGCAACTACGTGCTGATCGGCTCCTACGGCGGGCGCCCGGCGAACCCGGTCTGGGTCTATAATCTGCGCGCCAACCCGGATGTGGAAATCCGCGATAAGACCGAAGTTCATAAAATGCGTGTCCGCGAAGTCATGGACGATGCCGAGCGTGGTCCCTTGTGGGAGGCCAGCGCGGCCGCCTTCCCGCCCTACAACGAATATCAGGAAAAAACCGACCGAAAGATCCCGGTGTTCATCGCCGAGCCGGTTTAGAAGCCGCTGAAATTTGCCGCAGCGGTCGCCGGGGGATCAGTCCCCGGCGCCTTCGGCCGCCATGTCCTCGAACACTTCGTTGGCGATGATCATGGCCTCGCGCACGGAGGGCACGCCGATATAGCCCGAGAGATGCAGCAGCACCTCGCCCAGCTCGTCCTCTGTCCAGCCCTGGCGCAGGGCCATGCGCACGTGGATGGCCAGTTCCGGCCAGCGGCCGGTGCAGGTATCGGAAATAACGCAGATCAGGGTCCGTAGTTTCAAATCCAGGCTCGGCCGGCCCCAGAGCATGCCGAACACGGCTTCAGAAGTGAATTGGCTGAACTTCTCCATGGTTGGGTTGGTATAGGTATTCTTCGCCATGTCCTCGACCATGGCGTCGCCCATCAACTGGCGGCGGATTTCCCGGCCTTTTTGGTAAAGCTCGCTTTCCGACATTTGTTTTCTCCTCGTTGCTACATTATCAGGATAGGTGCAGGCGCATCATGGATCGTGGCCAGGCCAATTCCACGCTGGAACCCGGCGCAATCACATCGAGCGCCAAGCCGGTGGAAACATGGCGGGCCACGACGGCCTGACCATTGGGCAAGGCCGCCACGTGGGATGTTGCCAGGCCAAGATAGACCGCCTCGCCATAATTCGCCGTCAGGGTTTGCTGATCGGCGGCGACGGCTATCCCGGAGCGCAATATTTGCACCAGTTCGGAGCGGATCGAGACCGAAACTTCGGTACCCACATTGGGGCATTGTCCATTGTCGTCAACGGTCAGGGCGGCAAAACCCAGATCCACCGCCACCTCGCCGTTATTGACCCCCGTCACCGTGCCGTCGAAAATATTTGTCTCGCCAATAAAATCGGCCGTGAAACGACGGCGGGGATTTTCGTACAGATCGCGGGCCGTGCCGGTCTCCACCAATTCGCCGTCGGCGATGATGGCCATGTTGTCGGCCACGGTCATGGCCTCCTCCTGGTTATGGGTCACGTGCACGAAGGTAATGCCCACCTGTTCCTGCAGATGTTTCAATTCCAGGCACATATCCTTGCGCAGCTTGGCATCCAGGGCCGCCAACGGCTCATCCAGCAATAGGATATCGGTCTCCAGCACCAGGGACCGGCCCAATTGCACACGCTGTTGCTGTCCGCCCGAAAGGGCATGGGGCATGCGGTCGGCCAAGTCACCCAGGCCCACCAGGTCCAGCATGGCGGCGACACGCTCGTCGATCTCAACTTTCGGCAGTTTGCGCAGGCGCAGGCCATAGCCAATATTCTGGGCCACGTTCATATGGGGGAACAGGGCAAAACTTTGAAAAACCATGGACGTGGGCCGATGGTTCGGCGGCTGTTCGGAGACATCAATCCCGTGCAGCAGGATACGGCCCGCGCTGGGCCGGATGAAGCCGCCCAGCAGGCGCAGCAAGGTGGTTTTGCCACCGCCCGAGGGGCCGAGCAGGACAAAATACTCGCCGGCGGCGATCGATAGATCAACTCCGCGCAGGGCCTGCACGGGGCCATAATTCTTTGAAAGATCCGTCACCTGGACCGCTATATCTTGGCTCATATTGTTACTCTATCCCGACATGACGGGTTCCGCCTTGGCGCGGGCCTCCCGCTCCAGGCGTTCCGATTGGACAAGGGTATATAGGATGATGGAGCCGATCAGGGCGATGGCGATGAAACTGATCAGGCTGCTCATGGCATAGGATTGTTCCGACATGCCCTCGTTCAGCATTTGTGAAATCAGCACGGACGTAATGGTGTCGTAGCCGCCCTTCAACAAAGATGTGCGGGTGTATTCGTTGAAGGTCAGGATCACCGCGAAGGCGCAGGCAGAGAACACGCCGGCCCGAATTTGCGGGAATTCAACCTGGACAAAGGCCTGCCAGGCGGTCGCCCCACAACTGCGCGCGGCCTCCGTTTGTTGTTCGTTGTAGCGGCCCATGGTGATCAGTATGACCACGAAGATGTAGGGCAGCGTATAGATGATCAAGCCGACCAGGGCCGAGAAATAGCCCAGCTCGAACCAGGTATCGAACCAGCTGACGCCAAGCCATTCGCCAATGGTGGCGCAGGCGATATTCAGGTTCTTGAAGAAAACCAACAGGGCGGAACCCAGAATATCCGCCGGCACGAACAAGGGCGACAGCAGCAATGAAACCGTGAGCAGCTTGGCCTCGGTCGCCTTGTAGAACTTGGCCGCGATCAAACCCATGGGCACCGCCACCGCCAATGTGATCCCCGCCAGGATAAAGGTGTTGCCCAGGGCGCCCAGCAACAGCAGATCGGAAAAAATCTCGCCATACCATTCGAAGGTAAAAACATACTCGGCGGCACCAAAGCCGTTCTGGTTGAACGACACATAGATCACGTAGAACACCGGCAGCATCAATGTGAAAACCACCAGCAAGGTATACAGCCACTTCAGGCGGTAGCTCCAAACACTGCTGTAATCATCGCCCATGGCTCTAATTAATCGGTGACAGAATGCGGGTCAGATCGAACAGGCGGTGGCCGATATAGAGCAAGCCAAGCAACGTCGTCATCATGATGGCGCTGACCGCCATGGCCAGGGGAAAGTCCAGAGCCGCTATGGCCTGCGTGGCGATCAACCCGGCATTGACCGCGCCAGGACCACCCAGAATATTTGGCAGCAAAGCCACGCCCAGGCCATTGACGAAGATAAACACGGCGCCGGCGAATATGCCTGGCGCGGCCAGGGGCAAAATGACATCGATGAAAACCCGGTGCCGCGGTGCGCCCAGGTCATCGCAGATTTCAAAGATGTACTTCGGTACCGCCTCCATGGCCAGGAAACCGGCGAACACGATGAACGGCAGGAACGACAGCACCTCGCCGATGATGACCCCCAGGGGGGTATATAGAATGACCGTAATCGGTTCCGTGATCACGCCCAATTCCAACAACACGTTGTTGACCAGGCCGGTCCTTTGCAAAACCGGGCGCAGGGCGAATATGCGGATGATTTCGGACACCATGAACGGCAGAATGAACAACAAGATCACCCGGTGCTGGGCCACTTGCGGTATGCGCCGGCGCACGAACACGGCAACCGGGAAACCGAAGATAAAGGCAACGACCACCGAGATCGATGAATGCCACATGGAGGAGAGAAAATTTTCCAGCCGGGCCGAAAAGAAAAAATTCTCGTAGGCGAACAGGGTAAAGCCCGGCTCCATCCAGAACATGGTCCGCTCGAACACGCTCCACACAACGGTCAAGGCCAGGGGCAGGGCGAAAAACAGCGTCATGAAGACAATGGGCGCCAGGAACAGTGCTTTTCCCAAGCCCCGCCGCCAACGCAATCGGGTCAGCGGGACGGGAGACCCCGGTTTACTCCGGTACCCTCCCGTCCCTAAGTCTCCATCAACCATATACGGGCGGCTTGACCCTAGGCCGCCTGGACCCGGGCCCACCAATCCTGATAGTCCCGGATATGGGTTGGGAATACATTCTGCCAGGAATTGCCCTTCACCTTGTAGCGATCCGCCTTGCCCGCCAGACGCGCCGCAATAAGCGAGGCGTCGAAGTCCTTGGGATTGGCCGCCACATATTCATTTACGCCCTGCATCTGCGGCCCAAAGCCAAAGGTCGCCAGGGTGCGGGCGCCGAACCATGTGGAGAGATAGACGTTCATCAATTTGTAGAAGGCATCCGCCTGACCCCGCGCCAACCCGCCCTTGGTCAGCATGAAGCAGTTGTTCCAGGTCTGATGACCTTCCTTCATGGTACCGTAACGGATGTCCATCTTGGATTTCTTGGCGGCAACGATCTGGATCGGCTCCCAGCAGGAGGAGACCAGAACCTCTTCCGAGGCCAGTAAGTTGAGGCCATTGCCGAAGCCGTCCCAGAAAGTACGGAACTGGCCCTTCTTCTTTTGCGCAATCAGGAATTGGCAAACGCCCTTAACTTCGCCTGGGTTCATGTCGGAGGGATTGTCGATGTCCTGCTTGCCGGATTGCTTCAGATAGATCGCGGTATTGGTCAAGGTCGGCCCGAAATCGTTCTGCATGGCTGCCCGGCCCTTGAACTGGCTATCGAACAACGCTTCCCAGGAGGTCAGTTCGGCACCGATCTTGTCGTAATTATAGGCCAGGCTGTCGGCGTTGGAGATATAGGGCACGGCGACAATCTTGCCTTTGTGGCGGATGGTGTCCGCCGCCGCCCCGCCGGGATTATAGATCGGCAGGATATTCTTCCAGTTCGGAATTTTTGAAGTATCCAGCTCCACCACCGCGCCTTGAGAGGCCAGGGCATCTTCCATGCCGCCGCCGTTGTCGGACATGGCGTCATATAATTTCGAGCCGTCGCCGACGACCATTTTCTGGATCGCCTCGTCCGCCCGCGCACTTTTGGCGTTGTAGTGGATTTCGATGCCGGCCTGGGCCGACATCGCGCTCCAATCCTTGGCGCCCACCTTGGCAATACCGATGGTCCACAGTTTCAACGGACCGGCAGCTTGAGCACCCGACAAACCGAAGCTGCCCGCCGCGCCCACGGCTGCCATCGCGGTCGCACTCTTAAGCAACATACGTCGATTGAATTCGAACTGTTTCATGATATCTCCCCAGATTTTCTATTTCGCGATGGTCACCATCGCGTTTTTTTCCGATACACCGGAATGATACACCTTTATCCAAATAGGTACACACCCACGGCATGGCCGAGTTGCCATCTTCGGGGGCGCAAGGCCGGGTGATCGATGGCATTATGGCGGCGAATAATTTGAACGGGAGAGTGCATGATTTCGCCGCGGGCGATATTTGCAGCCAGCAGTGGCAATGCCAGGGGGATTGCCTGGATGTTTTTGGCGGGGCTGATTTTCGTCATTGTCACCGGCTCGGTACGTCATCTTTCCTCCACCATCCATCCCATACAGTTGGGCTTCTTGCGCTATGCCATCGCATTGATTTTTTTAGCGCCTGTTTTTTGGCGGGGAATTCGCGGCTACCGTAATCGCCCTCATCGTTACGGCCTGCATATCGCGCGTGGACTTTTGCAAGCTTTTGGCGTGATGTTGTGGTTTTATGCCATGGCCAATATCCCCGTGGCGGAAGTCACCGCGCTGGGCTTTACCGCGCCGATCTTCGCCACCATCGGCGCGGCGCTGTTTCTGGGCGAAAAACTCTATATGCGGCGCATCTCGGCCGTGCTGTTCGGTTTCGCCGGCGCCATGGTCATTCTGCAACCGGGGTTCAGGGCCATTGAATGGGGCGCCATTGCCCAGTTGGCGGCCGCGCCACTGTTCGCCGCTACCCTGTTGATCGGCAAACGCCTGACGGAAACCGAATCCAACGGCACCATTGTCGCCGCCCTGGGCCTCGTCGTCACCATCGCCCTGTTCCCCCCCGCACTCTACGTGTGGCGAACGCCAAGTGGCGAGGAAATGCTCTGGCTGTTCGGGGTCGCCGGCCTGGCCACCCTGGGCCATTTGGCCATGACCCAGGCCTTTCGCTGCGCCGAGGTGACCGCCCTGCAGCCTATTACGTTCCTGCAATTGGTCTGGGCCAGCTTGTTGGGTTTCTTCATTTTCGCCGAGGAACCGGATATCTGGACCTGGATTGGCGGTGGCATCATCGTCGTTTCGGCCACATATATTGCCCATAGAGAGGCCCGCGCCCGCCGCCTGGCACAGGAAGAGAAACCGACATGAAAACTCATGCCTATATTCTTGGCCTTTTTTTGCTGCTCACGCTTGGACCGGCTGCCGCCTGGGCGGATTTTCGTTCCTTGGAAGCCCTGGCCGCCCCCAGCGCCGATCCCTGGCCCCGATGGAAGGCATCGGATGAAGGCAGCAAAGTTGAAGTCGAATTTTCCCCATGGGACAGGATTTTGCGCCGCTATCTTTCAACCTCGCCGCGGGGCATCAATTTATTCGCCTACGGCGCGGTGAGCCGGGAGGACCGCGCGGCATTGGACAGGCAGGTCGCCCAGTGGGCCGCCTTGCCAATCAGCGGCTACAATCGGGCGCAACAGAAGGCTTATTGGATAAATCTTTACAATGCCCTGACCGTCAAGGTGGTTTTGGACCATGGCCCGGTCACCACCATTCAGGATATAGACATTTCCCCCGGCTTTTTCTCCTCCGGGCCGTGGGGCAAAAAGCTGCTGCGGATCGAAGGCGAAGCGATCAGCCTGAACGATATCGAGCACCGTATCCTGCGCCCCCTGTGGGGCGATGCCCGGGTCCACTATGCACTGAATTGCGCCTCCATCGGTTGTCCCAACCTGGATGCAAGGGCCTTTCAGGCCGACGACATGGAAGCCAGGCTTGACGCCGCCGCGCGGGCATTTATCAACCATCCCAGAGGCGCCCGGCTGGAGAATGGCGAGATGGTGGTTTCTTCCATCTACGATTGGTTCACCGCCGATTTCGGCGGCGACGAGGCCGGCGTCACCGCCCACCTTTTGCAATACGCCGCGCCCGCCCTGCGGTACACATTGACCAAACACGGCCGACTGGACCGCGCGGCTTATGATTGGCGCCTGAACGGCAGTTTCTAAGGCCCACCTAATATTTGTCCCAGAGTTTTTTTAGAATTTGCAGAAGTCGATTGATTGCGTGCCATAGCCCGGCAGCGCCTGCCCTAAAGTCATAAGGCCGGGATGCCGAAGAATGCCATGGACCATCGACGACGTTCGCTTAATCGCGTGGCTAAGCCCGATATGGGATGCATGGCGGAAACTGCTGTCTGGAGCCAATACCAGCGGTTTGTGCCGATTGCAGACATTTGAACTCTTTCAGATGCGCATGGATTCCATAATCCTCTGCAGCTAGACTTTCATCATGGTGGTATTAACGCAGCGAAGACCGGCGGCGATCTTATCCATCTATACATTCTATTTTTCGCAAGTGCCTCGGGAACAAAGGTGCCGCCAATGCGACTTGGCGGGCGCCATGAGTATCGAGGGCGCCAACGGCCGCCCGAGTTGCCAACAGGGCCGGCTTGCCGCTTTCAGTTTTTTAGAACAACGTCATAGTTCGGCCATCGCGCAGTCACCCGAGCAGACGACCGCAAGTCGGCAATAGCCAGAACTGAATGCACAAAGTAGGTACGCCATGCAAATTCTATCAATGCTTCTCGATTACAGTTTAAGGAATAAGCCGGCTTCTGAAATCCGGCAGGCCCGATTTTTCGGGATTGGGTGCACTGCGGCTGGCATCTCGTCGCTAATGTTCACAGTATTTTACTTCGCTGTCGATGCCGATATTTTTCAGAATGTCTGTGTTCTCATGGCGTTTTACGCGGCCTGTTATTTTCTGCTTCCCATAATCAATCGTTGGACAACAACGTCGAGAGCTCTTTGGATTGCAATTATCCTGGGGTTCCTGCAAATCGGTAGCATCAGTGTTATCTTGGGAACCGCAGCAGGTAATCAATTCTTTTTCCTTGCGGTTCCCCTAGGCATTGCCCTTGTAGCTGATGACGATTACAGAACGATCTTGGTCACAGGATTTGCGGCGTTGGTATCCTTTGCGATCCTGAACAACGCCAACATATCGGGATTGATCGAACATCTCCCGTCGGCTCTGCAACAAGCATTTCAGACCGCCAACGCTTTGGCGGCATTCTTAATGACGTTCGGCTTCGGTTACTATTTTCATCGTGTCATGCGACGTTCGGAGTTGGAGCTAAATAGGGCCAATGAATTGACTGAAAACCTATTGTAGTCGATATTTCCGCGAAGTATCGCCAAACGCCTCAAGGTGTCCCGGGACCAAATTATCGCAGAGCAGCATGAAAATGCCGTTGTTATATTTGCAGATATTGTTGGGTTTACGGCACGCGCAAAAAGTTTGGCGGCGGAAGACCTGGTCGACAAACTGGATAGGATATTTTCTGCATGCGATGCCCTGGCAGATCTTCATGGTATTGAAAAGATCAAACCATCGGAGACGCCTATTTTGCCGTTGCCGGATTAAGATCGAATGATATCGACCCAATCGATCGCATGATGCATTTCGCCTTGGATCTCAACCGTCTGGGGTCGCGGATGAAGGACGTTTGGCCGGATTTGAAATTTCGCATCGCCGTTCACAATGGTCCGGTCGTATCAGGCGTCATCGGTAAATCCAGGTTTGCCTACGACATATGGGGCGACACAATAAACTTCGCGAGCCGACTGGTATCGTTCTGCCAGCCAGACGAAATTTTGATCAGCCATGAAACCGAAACAGTGGCAAGGATGAAATTTGATCTGGCCACTAGTCGAAAATTAGATCTTCGCGATATTGGGGTTGTCGAAGCCTTTCCACTTATACCTCAAAACAGTTGAAGTTGGCCTTATTTTGACCAACCAATAGTTAATAGAATTAGAAATGTGGTCCGGCTACATTGGCCTGAGTCGCTCAAAAAGTGGATATTCCGCCAAGCTGTTGCAGAACTTCCTCGGCTTCGTCAAAATTGCCGCAATCGCCTTCTGGCTTAGATAGCTAAATTTTCACCACAACCTAGTGTCAAGACCTCGAAGATACCAAAATGGATGTGACAAGGCCAAAATTCACGGTATCCTGGTCCCATCATGGTTCACAATCTTGGCGAGATAATACCCCGCGACGCCGCGCCGGACGCCATCTGGCTGACCGAAGTCGCGGCGGACGACAGCGCCCGGGACATTCCCCTGGGCGAATTTCATGCGGCCGCGGATGCCGTCGCCCGGGGTCTTGCCGCGCGGGGGTTGGTACGGGGCCAGGCGGTGGGAATTCTGGCGGGCAACAGCGCCGAATATCTACTGGCCTATTTCGGAATCATGCGGGCCGGTCTGGTGGCCGTGCCCATCAACTACAAGCTGCCGAAGGCAACGGTTGATCACATCATCAAGGATGCCAACGTCCAATTAGTATTGGCCGATGGTGACTGGCGGCATCTGATACAAGATCGACCCATCATCCAAATTGATCTGGCGGAAGAATGGCGGGACCTGGCTGATCCAGGCGCATTCACACCGCTGGAAATGAAAGTGGAAGAGCATGCGACCATTCTCTACACATCCGGCTCCACCGGTCTGCCAAAGGGCGTGCCGCTGACCCACGGCGGTTACGTCTGGGCTTGCGAGCTGATGCGTGATTCATTGCCGCCCATGGGCAGAAAGCGGGTTCTGGTGGCCGCGCCGCTGTACCATATGAACGGCCTGATCCTCAGCGCCATGACCGCCATGACCGGCGGCGCGATCGTGCTGATGCAGCAGTTCTCGCCCATCGGCTATCTGGAGACTGCGGCCGCCCATCGCTGCCATGTCCTGACCTCGGTCCCAACCATGATCGCCATGGCGGTGCGCGAGGCGGAAACCATTCAGCGGCTGGATTTGTCTTCCGTGGAACGGGTGATCATGGGTTCCGCCCCGTTGAGCGAGGCTTTGTTCGACAGGGCGGTTGAAATCTTCCCGGGCGCGGCGATTTCCAATAGCTGGGGCACGACGGAATCCAGCCCGGTGGCGTTCGGACCCCATCCCAACGGCCTGGCGATACCGAAATTATCCATTGGCTATCCAGGCGGCCACACGGAATTGGAACTACGCGATGGCCCGGACGGGAACCAGGGCGTGCTGTGGGTCCGCAACATGGCGGTGATGCCGGGGTATTTGAACCGGCCGGAGGAAACCGAAAAATGCCTCCATGACGGCTGGTACGACACCGGCGATATCATGCGGCGGGATGAGGGCGGCTTTTTCTTCTTTGTCGGCCGGGCCGACGATATGTTCGTCTGCGGCGGCGAGAACGTCTATCCGGCGGAAGTCGAACGTTTGCTGGAACAACACATGGATGTCGCCCAGGCCACCGTGATCGCCTTTCCCGACGACATCAAACAGCATATTCCCGTGGCTTTCGTGGTTGCCAAGCCAAACAGCAGCGCCGATGTGACGGACATCAAACAATTCACCCTTGCCAACGGCCCGGCCTATCAGCACCCTCGTTTTATCGGCCTGTTGGATGAATTGCCCCTTGCCGGCACAAACAAAATTGACCGGCGCGCCCTGTTCGAACGGGCCCGGTCAGAATTTTCCCGCTGAGCTGCGTCCGCCTTTACGATGGGCAAATTTACGACGGCACGAAGGCAAAACCGTTT
>JAPYUH010000099.1 GCA_029936195.1 Alphaproteobacteria bacterium | reverse complement strand
ACACCGTTCTTGGTCGGAACCAAGGGCTTTTCCTCGCCTTAGGCAGAGGCCTGCTTATCCGGCGCGGCGGTACCCCTTGACATCAGGAAGTCGGTAACCGCGTCCAGGCGCCGCTGGGACAGGGCATAATTGTAGTCGGCACGACCCGAGCGGTCCGAATGCCCCGTGATGTTCATGCCTGGCGATTCGATCATGGTGAATTCCTTGGCTGCCTTGCTCAAAACCCGTTGTGTCGCGGCTGTAAGCTTGACGCTGTCCAGATCGAAAAAGACGATATATATGCCGTCCACGTCGACCGGTTCCGGCGCCCGGGGCTTGGCCGCCATTTTCGGTTTCGGCGCCATTTTCTTGGCCGCTTTTTTCTTCATGGCCTTGGGCGCGATAGCCTTTTCCAACTTGGCGATGGCCTTCATGAAGCCCTTTTTACAGGCGGCAATATCCTCGAGCTGGAAGTTTTCTTCCTGCTCCTGCATCCAGCAATCAAACTTGATCTGGGCATCGGCGGCGTAGCGGGGATAGTTTTCCCGGCCGCCCTGGTGCAGTGCAATCATCAGGCGCCCACGGGCTTTACGCAAATCACCCTCTTTGTCCATGGGCAGTTTGCGGTTCTTGATACCTTCCGGTTTCACGGCCGTATCCTTCGTGGCCATGGATGCCTTGATGGCGCGATTGGCGAAGCGAT
The DNA here is from genome assembly GCA_029936195.1 of Alphaproteobacteria bacterium. Taxonomy (GTDB): domain Bacteria; phylum Pseudomonadota; class Alphaproteobacteria. Next base: position 13,256 of record JAPYUH010000099.1, on the reverse strand, counting down.
CTGAATCCACGTAATCGCCTTCCCCAAACTCCACCTTCGACAGGCCGATATAGCCGTCATAGAGGTTATAGTTGAAGGGCGTTTTGGCGGTCTCCGCCATTTTCGCTTCTTCGAGTTGCATACCCGTGCAACCCGCCAGCGCCACGGCGGCAATTAACGAAACTGTTGTTGTTTTAATCATATTCACGGCCATCCCCTTTTCTTTTTTGGATGTGTTTTCACGGCCGAGCGGGCGCCAGCGAACATTTCTTTTTGGAACTTAGCAATGCTACCATCAAGTATAGAACGCATATGTGCGCTACGTCACTCCAAACCTTCGATTTTTGCGCCATCCGGCAAGCGTCGCCATTCTTCCACCAGGCGGCGGGAGATGGAATCTTCCGGCGGCAGAATGATTTCCGCCCGTTCCAAGGCCCGGTCGATGTCCCGGCGCGTGAACCAGGCCGCCTCGCCAATCTCCTCGCCATCAACCTTGATTTCCGTATCCACGGCCCGGGCCCAAAATCCCATCATCAATGACGATGGGAACGGCCAGGGTTGCGAGGCCCGGTACATCACCGCGCCCGTGGCCACGCCGACCTCTTCCGCGACCTCGCGGCGCACGGCGTCTTCCAGGGTCTCGCCCGGCTCGACAAAACCCGCGACCGTGGAAAAGCGGGGAATATCAATTGTCGCGCGCCGGGCCAACAAGCAGCGTTCGCCATCGATGACCAGGGTAATGACGGCCGGATCGGTGCGGGGAAAATGCAGGCGGCCGCATTTTTCATCCAGGCACCGGCGGGCATGACCGGCCCGTTCCATCACCGTTAGCCCGCCGCAACGGCCGCAATGCAAATGGTCGCCATGCCAGACGGACATGCCGCGGCCAAATGCCAACAACGCCGCCATCTGGTCGGACAGGTTCGTGGCCACATCGCGCAGATCATGGGACGTGGCCGTCAGTGTATCCTCGGGCAGTTTCGAGATATCCAGGGTGAAATGCGCCACATCATCGATCAATCCCAGCAGGACCACCTGATCCAGGTTCGCCAGGGCAGCGGCGGCATCCGGCGCCAGATACAATGGTGTCAACTCGTCCACGAATTGAAAGCGGTGCCGCCAGACGGGATAGACCCGACTGCTTGCCGAATTGAGCCGCGCGGCCAGCCAGCCGGCGTCCTCGCGCCACTCTGCCGCGCGGTCAAATTCGCCATCGGCATAGCGCATCGAAGCGGGCATGGCAGTGGGCATTGTGGTGGCCATGGGGGACAATTTCCTCGCTTCCTGACGCCAGACTTGCGATACCTACGAAAACGCCATCGCAACGTTCACATACCGAAGGTCCACCATGAAAACAAGAATTACGGAACTATTCGGGATCGAGCATCCCATCGTCCAAGGCGGCATGCAGTGGGTTGGCCGCGCCGAACTGGTCAGCGCCGTCGCCAATGGTGGCGGCCTGGGCTTCATCACCGCCCTGACCCAGCCCAGCCCCGAAGACCTGACCAAGGAGATCGCCCGCACCCGCGAAATGACGGACAAGCCCTTCGGTGTCAACCTGACTATATTGCCGACCTTGAAGCCGGTGCCATATCAGGAATATGCCCAGGCCATTGCCGACAGCGGCGTCAAGATCGTCGAGACGGCGGGACGCAGCCCCGAACCCTTCATGCCCACGTTCAAGACGGTCGGGATCAAGGTGATCCACAAATGCACCTCCGTGCGCCATTCCGTTAAGGCCGAGGCGGTTGGCTGCGATGCGGTCAGCGTCGATGGCTTTGAATGCGCCGGGCATCCGGGCGAGGACGACATTCCCGGCCTGATCCTCCTGCCCGCCACCGCCGACAAGGTGACCATTCCCTTCGTGGCCTCGGGCGGGTTTGGCGATGCCCGCGGCCTGGTTGCCGCCCTGGCGCTCGGGGCCGACGGCATCAACATGGGCAGCCGGTTCATGGCCACTTTGGAGGCGCCGATCCACGACAACGTCAAGGAGGCAATGGTCGCCGCCGACGAGCGCAACACGGAACTGATGTACCGGACCTTGCGCAACACCGCCAGGGTCTTCAAGAACCAGGTCGCCGGCAAGGTGCTGGAAATTGAGCGCGAAAAGGGCGACGACATCAAGATCGAGGATCTGGCGCAATATGTCTCCGGCCAGCGGGGCAAGATTGTCTTCGAGGACGGAAATATCGATCACGGCATCTGGTCCGCCGGCATGGTTGTCGGTCTGATCAACGACATCCCCTCCTGCGCCGACCTGATCAGCCGCATCGTCAGGGAAGCGGAACGGATCATCGCGCACCGTCTGGCCGGACTGGTCAATCCGACCGGCCAGGCCGCCTAGGGGAGCGCAACAATGACCAGAGCATTTGACGGCGTCCGCGTTGTCGATTTCACCCAAGTTCTGTCCGGACCCGTGGCCACGGGCAACCTGGCGCAATTGGGTGCGGATATCATAAAAATCGAACTTCAAGGCACCGGTGATCAGACCCGAAACCTGATGGCGGAGGGGGAATGGGCCCTGGCGGGATTGGGGCCGGTTTTCATGGGCTTCAATTGCGGCAAACGCTCTATCGCCTTGGACCTGAAAAACGACGAAGCCAAGAAAGTCGTCCGCCGCATGATCGAAAGCGCCGACGTTGTCGCCGAAAACTTCAAACCCGGCGTCATGGAACGGCTTGGTTTTGGCTATGAAGATGTCAAGGCGATCAAACCGGACATCGTCTATTGCTCCATCTCCGGGTTCGGCCAGAACGGTCCCGCCTCCAGCGCGGGGGCCTATGACGGGGCGATCCAGGCGGTCTCGGGCCTGATGTCGCTGACCGGCACGCCGGAGGCCGGGCCAATCAGGATCGCCTTTCCAGTTGCCGACATGACGACGGGACTGACCGCCTCGTTCGCCATCGCCACCGCCCTCTACCGCCGTTTGGCGACCGGCAAGGGCCAGCATCTGGACGTGGCCATGACCGATTCCGTCATGTCCCTGATCAGTTTCGCCATCAATCGCTATCTGCTCAACGGTTCGGTGCCGGAGCTGTTGGGCAACCGTTCCGCGACCATGCAGACCACCACGGACGTCTATGAAACCGCCGACGGCTTCATCAATATTTCGGTGTTTGCGGATTATATGATCCCCGCATTGTGCCGCGGCCTCGGCCACCCGGAATGGGCGGAAGAGGAACGCTTTAAGACGGAGCAGGCCCGCATCGACAATCGGCTGGAAATTTTTGATGAACTAAAGGCGCTGATCATCACCAAGCCAACCGCCCATTGGCAGGAGACATTGCGCGCCGAGGGCGTCCCCATGGCGCCCGTGCTGACCGTGCCGGAAGCCATTGAACAAGAACAGGTCGGCCATCGCAATATCCTCATGACCCTGCCGGCACCGAAGGGCATGGAGGGCGAAATCACCATTCCCGGATTGGGCTTCATGGCCTCGGAAGGTACGCCTACAATGGAACGGCCGCCGCCTCTGCTGGGCCAGCACACGGAAGAAATCTTGTCGGAGTTCGGCTATGGTGCGGCGGAGATTACCGCCCTGCGGGATTGCGGCGCTATTTGAGGATTTTGACATGGATATTGAACTGTCCCCGGCGGACGAGGCCTTTCGCGCCGAGATCCGCGAGTTTCTCGATGGGTCCCTGACAGAGGCCCTGCGTGACGGCGCCCGCAAGCGCACCTCGCTGTGGCAGGATATGGGTTCGGCCATGACCTGGCAGCGTATTCTGCATGCCAAGGGCTGGGCCGCACCGGACTGGCCGGAAGAATTCGGCGGCACGGATTGGACGTTGATGCAGCGCTATATCTTTGCCCAGGAATGTGTCCGCGCCAAGGCGCCGTCTCTGATCCCCATGAGCCTGAAGATGTGCGGCCCGATGTTGATCGGCTATGGCACGGAAGAACAAAAAGCCCACTATCTGCCCCGTATCCTCAGCGGCGAGGATGTCTGGTGCCAGGGTTATTCCGAACCGGGCTCCGGCTCCGACCTGGCCGCACTCAGCATGGCCGCCATTGGTGATGGTGATGACTATATGGTCAACGGCTCCAAGATCTGGACCTCCTATGCCCAGCACGCCGACATGATGTTCGCCCTGGTCCGCACCTCGACGGAAGGCAAGCGCCAGGAAGGCATATCGTTCTTGCTGATCGACATGACCTCGCCCGGCATCACCATCAAGCCGATCATCAATCTCGAAGGCGTGCACGAGTTGAACCAAGTCTTTTTTGACGACGTGCGGGTGCCGAAGAAAAATCGCGTCGGCGCGGAAAACGACGGCTGGTCAGTGGCGAAATATCTGTTGGAGTTCGAACGATTTTCCATGACCTCCGTCGAACTGCGCCGCGTTCTGGGCAAGATCGAGGACCTGGCCAAGCAGACCCGAACCGATGGGGCAAAATTGTCCGACGACCCGGCCTTTGCGCGAAAACTGGCGGGATTGCAAATGGACGCCATGGCCCTGGAAATCTCGGAACAGCGGGTGCTGGCCAATTTGGGCGCCGGCAAACCGCCAGGTGCCGCCTCCTCCATTCAAAACGCCCGCGGCTCGGAGGTGCAGCAACAAGCGGATATGCTGGGCGTGGAAGTCGCCGCCTATTACGCCAATCCCCTGCAACCGGAGGCCCTGGAGCTGGGCAGCAACCAACCCCCCATCGGGCCGGAAGGGGCCATCACCCTGATGCCCAGCTACCTGAGCAACCGCATGAAAACCATCGCCGGCGGCTCATCGGAAATTCAACGCAACATCGTCGCCAAGGCGGTGTTGGGTCTGTAGGCAGCCCTATTTCAGAAAGAATTGTTGGGACTAGCTCAAGAATTGCGGTGACATGACCGTTTTTCCCCCACTTCAAAGGGGGAAAGAGCGGATCGTGTTTCCGAAATTCGTTCTTTCAGAACCGGATAATCTGATAATTCAAGATCTGACCCCAACCCTTGGGTTTTTCTCTTGAGCCAATCAAATATTCTCATGATTCCACCCCACCTTTGATATCAGGCTTGTCTTGTTTTCCATATTCACCGTTATCACTAAACAAATTGATTCGAATACAAGACTTCGCGAACGGCTCTCATGGAGATCAGGGCCATTTTTTCTATTTCATTTTCATGAACTTCGGGCTTTTCGAGCAGCATTTCGTCATTATTTGGATCATTGACATGAACCCACTTGTTTCGAAATATGCGTAATTCGTGAAGCCTATCTTTTAGTCCGGATCGTAAATCAGATGTCTCTATCAGTTCGTAAAGGCTTGATCTCCCGGCATTGGCCTCTGATCTGAGATAAGTTTCCATGGCTGATAAACCCATAACAATAGCAGAAAGATATACGCCGTTTGCAAACGCGATGTCAGCGTCCTTGACCACAAACGTGCACCATTCGGAGAATGCCACACCACCCTTTAGAAGCTCGTCGTCAAGCTTAACCAAATGAGCCCATCGAGATTCTTCGTTCATCATAGCCTGATATTCCATACAGCGAATTATCACACTCTAGATCAGCACCATTTTTGCGATCTGGCCAAGTAGCGCCAAGCCTAGAAGGTCGGGGTGTGGCCCTGAATTGACAGCTAAGGGGCATAGTTCAATAGCTGCTCCAGCCCCCAAGAGATGCCTATCGCAACGAAGCCAACGCCGCTTCCGCATCGTCCAACGCCTTGCCGATGCGCGCGCGCAGGCTATCCACATCCACGTCAACGGCGGATTTTTTGCCGGCGCAGTAGCGGGCATAGACGCCGTGAATGATGCAGGCTGTTTTCCACCAGTTGAAGCCGATGTAGTAATCCAGCATGGATAAATCCCGCCCCGTGCGCTGGCCGTAACGGGCCGCCAGATCCGTGCGCTTGGGGAAGCCCGGCAGGGCGGTGGGGGAACCTTCGCGGCCTTCGTTGGGTTCGGCCCAGGCATTCAGGGCATAGGCCAGATCGGCAAGGGGGTCGCCCAGGGTGGAGATTTCCCAATCGACCACGGCGGCGATCCTATGATCGGCGCCAAGCAGGCAGTTGTGCAGGCCGTAATCGCCGTGGACGACACGAGCCGGGCCCTGGTCGGGGATATTCGCCGCCAGAAAATCACGCATTTCATGGGCCCGTGGGTCGTCATAATCGGCGTCATCCTTGGATGAGGTCCAGGAGCGATACCAGGTCCGAAGCTGGCGCCCCACATAATCCTCTTTCTTGCCCAGATCACCGAGGCCGATGACATCCGGGTCCAGGCTATGGAGATCGGCCAGGACATCCATGAAGGACCAGGCAATGGTTTGCCGGCTGTCTTCCGGGTGCCGGGCCTCGGTCTCCTCGGCGCTGTAGAGGGGCCGGCCGTCGATCAGACCCATGACATAGAACCAGGCACCGGTGACATCCGGGCTCTCGCAAAAGGCAAGGGCCGGGGCGACGGGCACCTCCGTCGGGCCCAGGGCGGATATCAGGGCCCATTCCCGGCTCATGTCGTGGGCTTTCGGCAACAGCACGCCCTGGGGCGGGCGGCGTATGACGGCGGCGCGGCCCTGGGTGTCGTCAATGCGGTAGGTCAGGTTGGAATGGCCGCCCTGCAACCGGGTCCAGGTGAACGGCGGCGTCAGGCCATCCACGTTGTCGGCGATCCACGCCTCGACGGCATCAACCTTGTAACCTTCGGGCTCTGTCTCGGTCGGGTCCATGATCTTGTCGCACCATACTGCAAACGGTAAAGCCCCATTGTTGAGGATTTTCCCGCTTCGCGCCATGGGCGATTTGCCCATTTGACCGATTGCAGTGCTACAGTGCGCCAGCAAAAAGGAGAGACACGGTGGCGGACAGCTTCGACTATGTGATCATCGGGGCGGGCTCCGCCGGCTGTATCCTGGCCAATCGCCTGACGGCGGACGGCAAGCATAGCGTCTGCCTGCTTGAAGCGGGGCCGCGGGATTGGCACCCCTATCTGCATATCCCCGCCGGCTTCATCAAGACCCTGACCAACCCCAACGTGAACTGGATGTACGAGGCGGAACCAAGCCATTGGACCGGGGGCCGGGCCATCGGGGTGCCCAGGGGCAAGACCCTGGGCGGATCTTCTTCGATCAACGGGCATATTTACAATCGCGGCCAGCGCATGGATTTTGACAACTGGGCACAGCGCGGCAACCAGGGCTGGGGCTATGCCGACGTGCTGCCCTATTTCCGCCGTTGCGAGCGGCGGATCGGCGGCGGTGACGATACCTTTCGCGGGCGGAATGGCAATCTGACGGTCACGGATCTAAACTACACCCATCCCCTTTGCGAGGCCTTCATGCAGGGGGCGGGAGAGTTGGGCATTCCACGCAATGCCGATTACAACGGCGCCGTCCAGGAAGGCATCTCCTACGTCCAGCGCACGGCCCACAATCGCCGCCGGGTCAGCACCGCGCGGGCCTTTCTGAACCCGGCCAAGTCGCGGCCCAACTTGACGGTCCGCACCGGCGCGCACGCCACCCGCATTCTGCTGGACGGCAAGCGGGCCACGGGCGTTGAGTACGCTAACGGCGGGCGCGGCGGCGCAATTGTGCAGGTCCATGCCAACCGCGAAGTGATCCTCAGCGGCGGTGCCATCAATTCGCCGCAACTGCTGCAGCTCTCGGGTATCGGTCCAGGCGGCCTGCTGCAATCATTGGGTATTGCGATCCAGCATGAGCTGGCCGGCGTCGGCGAGAACCTGCGCGACCACTACGCCCCCCGCTTCAGCGCCCGGGTGAAGAATATCGAAACCATCAACGAACTGGCGCGCGGTTACAAGTTTATCGGCGAGGTGGCGAAATACTTCCTGGGCGGCAAAAGCATCGTCAATCTCAGCCCCTCCATGGTCTACGGATTTTGGCATTCAGACCCGGCGGCGCGCAGCAATGATTTGCAATTCATCTTTACCCCGGCCAGTTACAAACAGGGCGTGCATGGCCTGCTCGACGACCATCCCGGTTTCACGGTGGCGGCCTGGCAGCACCGGCCGCAAAGCAAGGGCTGGGTGCGGGCGCGGACGGCGGACCCGTTCGAGAAACCAATCATCCAGCCCAATTATCTGGCCGACGAGGGCGACCGCAAAGTTATCGTCAGCGCCATGAAGCTGGCCCGCCGGCTGATGCATACGGATGCCATGAAACCTTATCTGGATTTTGAGGAATATCCCGGCGATCAAGTGCAAGGCGACGACGAATTGCTGGAGGCCGCCCGCGATGTCGCCTCCACGACCTTTCACGTCATGGGCACCTGCCGCATGGGACCGGCGGCGGATCCAACGGCCGTGGTCGATGATCGCCTATGCGTCCGGGGCCTGGAGGGTTTGCGGGTCATCGATGCCTCCGTCATGCCGGCCATGATCTCCGCTAACCTGAACGCGGCGACCATGATGATCGGAGAAAAGGGCGCCGATCTTGTGTTGGGCCGGGAGCCACCGGACGCCATCATCGTGCCGGAGCCGGCCTCATGACCATCACCATCGCGCTCGTGAGTGTGATATTTTGGGCGCGGAGATTACCGGCGTGGACATGACCAGGGCGCTGAATGGGGATGATTTGGCGGCGATCAAACAGGCCTTTCTGGATCATCTGGTTTTGCGCTTTCGCGATCAGGCCATGGACGCGCGCCGGCTGGCCGCGTTCTCGTCCCAGTTCGGTGCATTGCAGCCCCATGTACAACGTAAATACCACCACCCCGACGACGCCAACGTGGTGGAAATGCGCAGCTTCGATGAAAACGGCAAATTTGATCTGGCCGGCGCCTCGCGCGGCGCCACGGAACGATTGCGTGACGGCTGGCATTCCGATCTGGCCTATGACGCCGTGCCCGCAAAGGCGACATTGTTGCATGCAATTGCCGTCCCCGGCAGCGGCGGCAACACCTGCTTCGTCAATGCCCACCACGTCTATGAAGCACTGCCCGAAGCCTTGAAGCGGCGCATTGTCGGCCGGCGCGCGGAATTTTCCTATGGCTACAACAAGCGCAACAAAGCCACCCATTTGGCCGCCACCACCCTAGATCAGGCGGGCCGGGGCTCCACCACCGTGACCCACCCCATGGTCTGTGTGCATCCGGTCACGAAACTGCCGGCCCTCTATGTGAACCCCTTGGTCACCACGCGCGTGGTGGACATGGGTCGGGAGGATAGCGATGCCTTGTTGGACGAATTGTTTGATTGGCTGGACCGGCCGGAATTCCGCTGGGAACATGTTTGGCGCCTCGGCGATACCTTGATGTGGGAGAACCGCGGCGGGGTCATGCATTGCGGGCGGCTGGACTACCCGCGCGATCAACGGCGCCACTTTATCCGCACCACCGTGCGCGGCCAGGCCATTGAGGCTTACCAGTAATTCCTATTTGCCGCCGCGATAGGTCTCCGGCGCGAACTTCAGAAACAGCATGCCGACGGCGACGCTGAGCACGGCGGTGGAAATCAGTGCGGCTTGCGCGCCCAGCCCATCCATGACCAGCCCCACGCCGATGGGCCCAATCACATAGCCCAGATCACCGACCATGCGGAAGGTGCTCATGGCGGCGGCATTCATGCCTGGGGGGGCGCTGTCGGCGGCATAGGCGGCGGGCGCGGTGCCGCCGATGGAGGCCGAGATCCCCCACACCAGGCAACCGATCACGAACCAGATATAATCCGGCGAGACCATGAACAACAACATGGATGCACCGGTGATCAAAGTCGCCGGCACGATAACTGCTTTTCGCCCATAGCGATCCACCAGAATGCCCGAGGGGTAGGCCGCGATCACCCCGGCCACGCTGCCCAGCGCCATGCCGAAACCAATCTCGGCCACCGACAGTCCAAGGCGCATGGAGACGTAAACCGGGATAATGGTGAACAATCCGCCGGTCCGCACCACCGCGTTGGTCAGGGACACGATGGAAGCCAGAACATAGCCGACCTGGCCCATCAATAAGCGCACCTGGCGCAGATAGGATATCGCCGGACCAGCGCCCGCGCCGGCCGCGCCCAGGCCTCTGGTTTCCTTCACCGCGAACCAGGCCACCGCCGTCGCCAGCAGGGAGGCACAGCCATAGGCCTGAAACGGCATCTCCAGGCCATAATGGGTCGCCAACAGGCCGCCCGGCAGGGGGCCGATACCCACCGCAAAGAGGAAACAGCCCTGATAGATCGAAATGATCCGGCCGCGCCGTTCGGGCGTGGAAATATCCGCCAGCACCACCTGCCCGGTGGTCAAGATGATGCCTGCGCCGGCGCCCGAGACGAACCTGGCGGCGATAAATTCAGGGTAGACAGTCGCCGCCGCGCACCAGAAGCTGCCCGCGGCCGAGATAAGACCGCCGATGGCCAAGGTCGGCCGGCGGCCCATGCGGTCGGACAGATGCCCCGACGGCACGGCGACAATGAACCGCGCCAGACCGTAGATCGCCACCGCCATGCCGATGGCCGAGGCCGCCACGCCAAAGGATTGCGCATACAGCGGCAGCACCGGAATAATACTACCAAAACCAAGCTGGTTGATGGTGATCAGCCCGCACATGGCAATAAGAACCCGGTTTTCAGTCGTCATGATTGGGGAACCTAACCGCCGGGAATATTTGAGGGAGATGGCCTGGATGAATGGCGCTAACCTATAGGATGGAAACCGTAATGGAAACTGCATGACAGCAAGCGACATTGATTTTCCCACCGATCGCCACGGTTGGGCGGAATTGCTGCCCGCCCGCCAGACCCGGCCGCCGTTGGAGACTGATCATCGCGCGGCTTGGGCGGTGATCGGCGCCGGGCTGACGGGTCTGGCCTGCGCCCGCCGTCTGGCGGCACTTTGTCCGGATGGGGAGATCTTGCTGCTGGATGCCAGAGAAGTCGGGCAGGGCGCCTCGGGCCGGAATTCAGGGTTCGCCGTCGCCGTCAGTCATTTTCCCGGCGGCTACAGCGCCAAGGAAAGGCACAATTATGCCCGGGTCAACCGTATCAACAAGGCCGGGTTGAACCTGCTGAACGATCAAATCTTGGAACATGGAATTTCCTGCCAATGGTCCGCCGCCGGCTTTCATCACGGCGCCGCCGATCATTGGGCGGCCAACGAATGCGGCCATTTCAAACGCTATCTGGAAGCGATGGAGATCGCCCATACGCTCCTGGACGGCGAAGCCATGGCGGCGCGTCTGGGGACGCACCATTATCGTGCCGGCATTCATGTCCATGACGGTGCCTTGCTGCAACCGGCCGCCCTGGTACGCGGTCTGGCGGACAGCCTGCCCGCCAACGTCCGGCTTTTCGAGCGGAGTCCGGTGCTAGCACTTGAAACCGGCCGGCCAATCCGTCTTCGTTTACACAATGCCATGGTGGCAACGGACAAGGTTGTTCTGGCGACCAATTACGAGGCGGGCAAACTTGGCTATTTGCGCCGCCGTATTTTGGGCAGCACCTTGTCAGGCAGTTTTACCCGGCGGCTAAGCGGCGATGAACGGGCCGACCTGGGCGAACTGGATCAATGGGGCCTGCTCTCCCTCCACGGCGGCGGCGCCACGGTGCGTCTAACCATGGATGGCCGGTTGTCCTTGCGCAATACGGCCGAATATCGCGCTGCCGCGTTGCTGACCGGTCGGCAGTTGGCCCAACGGCAGGTCCGGCACCGGGCGGCTTTCCAGGCCCGCTTCCCAGCATTACAGCATGTACCTTTCGAATATGGCTGGTCCGGGGTCGAGGGCATCAGCCGCAACGAGACGAATTATTTTGGCCGGCAGGACAACGGCGTCTATTTCGCGGGCGGTTACAACGGCTCCGGCGTGACCAGGGGCACGGCCTTCGGCACCGCCCTGGCGGATTATGCGGCGGGGGGACAATCATCCCTGATCGGCGATTGCCTAGCCTCGGCGCCCGGGCAATGGATCCCACCCCGCCCCTTTCTCGACATCGCCGCCGCCCTGGCGATCCGCGCCCGCTTCAAGGATGTGGGGCGGGACCGATGACAAACCGTGGCACCGGATGCGGCCCTGGGTTACTTTCGAGGTCAAGGTAAATGGTCCAGCATGTCAAATTCCGCGGCAGATCTAAATCAAACCCGCGACTGGCGCCGCCATTGTGCCATCCGCCGGGTCCGTGCCGCCTTCATTTGGGCGTTGCTCGTCGGCGAACGAAGCAGGTCGGCATGTCTCGGCAGGTACGGAGCCAAGGGAAATATTCATGATTAAGGTGATCATTTTTTCGGCGGTTTGTCTGTCGGTCTCTATTCAATTTGGAAATGCGCATGCCGCGGCCGGAAAAGATTCAACAGGCAGGACGACAAAACAAGTTGAACAGGATGCAACCCGGGATTTCAGTTTCAACATTCCAATGTTGATGCCCATGGTTGAACGCGTCGTCGCCGTGGAAGTCAATAATGGGAGCCAGGTTCAGGAGAAGTATTATGTTGGAAGCGCGTATATGGCTTGGGCCCAGTTCTCCAGGTTTAGCATCTATAACACAGCTACGTTAGGTCGATATTTGCATGCGAACGAGTTCATTAAATCGATAAAGGGGAAAAAATTCTACATTAACAAATTGGCTGGATCAGCGATCCAACGCCACACTTTCGGATAATCAGTTGCTTTGATAGCCAAGAAGGGTTCGTGTTATTGGATCAGACTAAGCAAGCAAATAAAGTCTATTGTCAGGTCCGATAATCCTGATCTATTGGTCGACATAGCAGCATGCGCGCCATTGACGTTTACGCCGCTGGAAATGCTCCGAAATTTGGGATATGCGACGGAAACGGATAGAGTGCAATTGGCCAAAAGAGGGCGCGATGATGTTAAGAAACCTTCGCCGCTACCCGTAAAGGAAGTGCCGAAATCCGGTCCCGCTCCGCCCGCCGGGTCAGGGTCGTCGGGCACCGCCTTTTTTGTCTCCAAATCAGGCCATCTCGTTACCAATGAACATGTCGTCAGGGATTGCAAGAATGTGACAGTGGGCGATGACGCCAACCGTCAGGTAGGGGCCAACGTCCTTGAAACAGACAGACGCAACGACCTTGCGCTTCTCAAGATATCTTCCACCACCAAGGCGTCCGCTGAAACCAAATCTCTCATACGCAAATTGGGATTAAGCGTGGCTCCCCTTTCATCAAGCGGTTTACTGCGTTCAGAGGATGTAGAGCTTGGAGAAAGGATTCTTGTGGCGGGATTTCCATACGGTGAACTTTTCAGTAACACGATCAAGGTCACTGGCGGCACGGTCAGTGCAATTCGTGGGATCGGAGATGATTCCGGGCAATTTCAAATGGATGCCGCAGTACAACCTGGGAATAGCGGTGGACCAATCTACGATGCAAACGGCAATATCGTCGGTGTGGTCGTGGCAC
>JAPYUH010000098.1:7763-13950 GCA_029936195.1 Alphaproteobacteria bacterium | reverse complement strand
ACGACGCTGATTGGATTGATCCTGCCTCTGACCGCCCATGCCGCCCTGGCCCCCAATCACCGCGCGGAACTGGCTTTTCCTTCATCTATGCCGGCAATATCATCGGCTCGGTCCTGGGCGGCCTGGTGACGGGGTTTTGGCTGTTTGATGTCTTCGCCTTGCCGCAAATCGCATTTCTGCTTGCCATGGGCGGTATGTTTGTTGGCACGCTGGTTCTCGCGGCCGGCCGGTCCAGCCCGATCAGGTTGATCTTGCCGGTGGCGGGCATGATCGCGGCCGGTTTGCTGTTGGCCCATGGGACGCCAGCACTATACGCCGACGTTTACGGCCAACTTCACTATGCGGCGATTTTCGGCGCCGGGGTCCACTGCCGACGGTGATCGAGACGAACAGCGGTGTCGTTGCCGTATCCCGCGGCGGCAATCTCTACAGCGGCGGCGCCTACGAGGGCCGCTTCAATGTCAGCCCGCTGCCGGGCAAGAATTCCAATCGGATCACGCGCACCTATCTGCCGGCCGCCTTCCATCCAAACCCAAAAAATATTCTGTTCGTCGGCCTCGGTTCGGGCTCCTGGGTCCAGGTCCTGGCCCACGACCCGGACGTGGAAACCATCACGGTGGTGGAAATCAATCCCGGTTTCGTCGACGTGGTCCGCCGCCAACCCATCGTCGCCAGCCTGCTGAAAAACCCAAAAGTGAAGATCGTTGTCGATGACGGGCGGCGCTATCTTCGGGCGACGGACCAACGTTTTGATTTGATCGTGCAGAATACCATCGTCTACTGGCGGGCCCATGCCACAAACCTGTTGTCGGCTGAATACTTTGCCCTGACCAAGGCACGATTGCGGCCGGGTGGACGGCTGTACGTCAATACGACCCGCTCGTCCGTGGTGCATAAGACACTGCTTTCGGTTTTCCCCCATGCCCTGCGCTATCAGAATATGTTCATCGTCGGCAACGAACCCATCGCCATCAATCGGGCCCGTTTCGAGGCTAAGCTTCGTCTGTGGAAAATTGACGGTAACCCCGTGGTGCCAGATGCATTGCAATATCGCAACCTGTTCGAATTTTTGATAAATCCAACATGGACCGGCTCGCCCACCTGGGAAACGAGGACCGCGATAGCACGCCGGACCAGGGATATCACCACCCTCACCGACGACAATATGGCTACGGAATTTCGGTGGACAAAGGCCTATCCAAAATCGCGGTCCAAAGCGCCCGAAAAATAGCGCCGCGCCGCCCCATTCTTGCCATATTGGCCGTTTATGGGTATGTGCTGCGCCTGACCACAATATCTGGTAAATTCCAGGCGAATCTTGCAAAGCGATTCGTGAGGCAATTCGGATGCCGCGCAAGAGAGAAAAGTTGATCGAGAGCTGATTAAGAGCAATGGCAGGCCATTCACAATTCAAGAACATCATGCACCGCAAGGGCGCACAGGACGCCAAGCGGTCGAAGGTATTCACCAAACTGATCCGCGAGATCACCGTGGCGGCCCGCAGCGGCCTGCCCGAACCGGACATGAACCCGCGTCTGCGGTCGGCCATTCAAGCCGCCCGCGCCGCCAACATGCCCAAGGATAATGTGGCCCGCGCCGTCAAACGGGCCACGGCAACGGGCGAAGGCGATAATTTCGAGGAGATCCGCTACGAAGGCTACGGGCCGGGAGGTGTCTGCCTGATTGTCGAGGCCCTGACCGACAACCGCAACCGCACGGCCTCGGAGGTGCGCGCCGCGTTCTCTAAATTCGGCGGCAACCTGGGCGAAACGGGCAGCGTATCTTATCAATTCGACCGGGTCGGAACCATCGCGTACCCGGCCGAGGTCGCCGATACCGACACTGTATTCGAGGCGGCGGTGGAGGCCGGCGCCGATGATGTGGACAGCCACGAAGGCGGTCACGAAATTTATTGCGGGGCGGGTGACCTGCATGGGGTGGCCAAGGCCCTGGAGGAACGCTTCGGCGAACCGAATTCGGCGCGCCTGACCTGGCGCCCGCAAAACACAATTCCCCTGGACGAGGGCGGCGCCTCGACCTTGTTCAAACTGCTGGAGACCCTGGACGACAGTGACGATGTGCAGCAAGTTTCGGCCAATTTCGAAGTGTCCGACGACGTCATGCAAAAGTTAAACGGTTAGGACAACCTGGGATGCGGCTGATTGGTATCGACCCGGGCCTGCAACGCACCGGCTGGGGTGTATTGGCGGTGGACGGCAGCCGCTTAAGCCACGTCGGTCATGGCGTCATCGTCTCGGACACCAAACGGCCCCTGGCGGAACGCCTGCGCCAGTTGTACGAGGCCCTGGGCGATGTCTTGCGGCAATGGCAACCGGTGGAGGCGGCGGTGGAGGAAACCTTCGTTAACAAGAACCCCACATCGACCCTGAAACTGGGCCAGGCCCGCGGTGTGCTGCTGTTGGCCCCGGCCATGGCCGGCATTCCCGTGTCCGAGTACACGCCGAACCTGATCAAGAAATCCGTGGTCGGCACCGGTCATGCGCAGAAAAAACAGGTCGCCATGATGGTCACAACTTTGCTGCCCGCCGCCGGCGCCGTTAAGGACGATGCCGCCGATGCCCTGGCCGTGGCCATCTGCCATGCCCATTTGCGGCGCAACAATGAAATTATAGCCCAGGCGGAACGAAAACAGGGTCGAAGTCGGATGAAGTCGGGGATGCGGGCATGATCGCAAAGCTATCCGGACGCCTCGACATGAGCGGCGCCGGCGATTGCATTATCGATGTGGGCGGGGTGGGCTATCTGGTGTTCTGTTCGGGCCGCACCCTGGCCAACCTGGGTGAGATGGGCGGCGCCGTGTCCTTGTTAATCGAAACCCATGTGCGCGAAGACCATATTCACCTCTATGGTTTCCTGGAGGCCGCGGAGCGGGATTGGTTCAAGCTTTTGATGGGCGTGCAGGGCGTTGGCGCCAAGGTCGCCCTGGCGATCCTGTCCACCCTGGCGCCGGGTGAATTGACCCAGGCCGTGCTAGCCCAGGATAAAGCCATGGTCACCCGCGCACCCGGCGTTGGCCCCAAGGTGGGCGGCCGTATCATTGCCGAATTGAAGGACAAAATCGGCAATATTGCCCTCGGCCCCGGCGCCACCAGCGCGGATGCGCCGCCGGTGGCGCAAGGCCCGGCCGTGGATGCGATTTCCGCCCTGGTTAATCTTGGCTACCGCCCGGCGGAGGCCCACCGCGCCGTGCAGTCGGCGGCCAACGGCCTGGGCGAGGCGGCGGAGCTGCAAGCCTTGATCCGCGATAGCCTGAGGCATTTGGCGTCATGACGGATCGTCTGGTTGCCAGCCAGGAAGCCGGAGAAGATGGCGGCGCCGTCGGTTTGCGTCCGGAAGGTCTGGCGGAATTCGTCGGCCAGCGGGCGGAAAAGGAAAATCTGCGCATCTATATCGAGGCCGCCCGCCAGCGCGGCGAGGCCCTGGATCATGTGTTGTTCCATGGCCCGCCCGGACTGGGCAAGACCACCCTGGCCCAGATCGTGGCCCGCGAACTGGGCGTCTCGTTTCGGGCCACCTCCGGCCCGGTCATCGCCAAGGCGGGCGATCTGGCCGCCATCCTGACCCATTTGGAAGCGCGCGACGTGCTGTTCATTGACGAAATCCATCGCCTGAGCCCGGTGGTGGAGGAAGTGCTGTATCCGGCCATGGAGGATTTCCAGCTGGATCTGGTGATCGGCGAGGGGCCGGCGGCGCGCACCGTGCGCATTGACCTGCCGCCATTTACCCTGGTCGGTGCGACCACCCGGTCCGGGCTGATCACCACGCCATTGCGGGAGCGTTTCGGCATCCCCATCCGGTTGCGGTTTTACGAGGTGGCGGAGCTGGAGCAGATCGTCACCCGCGCCGCCGGTCTGCTGGATTTGGATTTGAGCGAAGACGGCGCCCTGGAAATCGCCAAACGCTCGCGCGGCACGCCGCGGGTGGCGGTGCGTCTGCTGCGCCGGGTGCGGGATTTCGCCACCGTGGCCGGCGCCGCGCGGATCGATGCGGTGAAGGCGGATGCCGCCCTGAACCGCCTGGAGGTGGACCAGCGGGGCCTGGACGCCATGGACCGGCGCTACCTCACCTGTATCGCCCAGGATTTTGATGGCGGCCCCGTGGGCGTGGAAACCATGGCCGCCTCGCTGTCCGAGCAACGCGATGCCATCGAAGATATTATCGAACCCTATCTGATCCAGCAGGCCCTGCTGCAGCGCACGCCGCGCGGCCGGGTTCTGACCCGCCACGGCTATGCCCACCTGGGACTGAACCCGCCCCGCCCGGCGCGGGAGCAGAACGAACTTCCGCTGATCGAGGGGGAGGACCGTGATGACTGAGCCGCATCGATTTGCCCTTCGCATTTTCTGGGAGGATACGGATGCCGGCGGGATTGTTTATTATGCCAACTATCTGCGTTTTCTGGAACGGGGCCGCAGTGAAATGGTGCGTGGCGCCGGCATTGATCAGGCGGCGATGTATAATCTCGAGGGCGTGATGTTACCCGTGCGCCGCTGTGAAATCGATTACCTGAAACCGGCCCAGTTGGATGACGAGGTTGAAGTTCATACCCGTTTACGCAAGATCGGCGGCGCCTCCATGGACCTGGATCAGGATATTTATCGCCGCGCGGACATTCTTGTGCGGGCCAAGGTGCGCCTGGCCTGCGTCGGTTGGAACGGCAAGCCGGAACGGGTGCCGGAAACCGTGCGCGACGCGTTAACCGGATTGATCGAACCAATGGAAGAATTAGGTAACTAAATGGAAAACCAAGCCGTTGACGCGGTCACACTGGCCGGTGCCGTCGCCGCCACCGACTTTTCTCTGTGGGCCCTGTTCCTCAAGGCCGACTTGGTGGTCAAGGCGGTCATGGTGGTGTTGGTTCTGGCCTCGTTCTGGTGTTGGGCGATCATTTTCGAAAAAGGCATCCGCCTGCGCCGGCTGCGGGCCCAGGCCGATAATTTCGAGGATTCGTTCTGGTCGGGCGGCAGCTTGGAAGACCTCTTTGACCGTATCGGCACCCGGCCCGATCATCCCATGGAGCTGCTGTTCGTCTCCGCCATGCGGGAATGGCGGCGCTCCACTTCCAAGGGTCTGGCGGGGGAGGATTCGCTCCGCGCCGGTATCAAGGACCGCATCGTTCAGGTCATGCACATTACTCTGACACGGGAAATCGAACGCCTGGAACGCTACATGGGCTTTTTGGCGACCGTGGGTTCCACCGCGCCCTTTGTCGGCCTGTTCGGCACGGTCTGGGGCATTATGAATTCGTTCCAGGCCATTGCCCTGTCCAAGAATACCAACCTGGCCGTGGTCGCCCCTGGCATTGCCGAGGCACTGTTCGCGACCGCCCTGGGTCTGGTCGCTGCCATTCCCGCCGTCGTTGCCTACAACAAGTTCTCCACGGATCTGGGCCGCTACACCATTCGGCTGGAAGGTTTCGTTGGCGAGTTCTCGGCCATTTTGTCCCGTCAACTGGATGAGAGGCGCGATTGATGGCGGGGCAGATGATGAACGGTTCCCGTATCGGCCGGCAGCGCGGCCGCTACAGCGCCATGTCCGATATTAACGTAACGCCATTTGTTGACGTGATGTTGGTCTTGCTGGTGGTGTTCATGATAACGGCGCCGCTGTTGACCGTGGGCGTGCCCGTCGATTTGCCCAAAGCCTCGGCCACCAGCCTGCCGGGCAGCGAGGAACCGTTGACGGTTTCCATCAACGAGCGGGGCGAGATCTTTCTACAGGAGACCTTGGTCAAGCGGGAGGAGTTGGTGGCGCGGTTGCTGGCCATTTCTGAAAACCTGACCGCCCGGCGCATCTTCGTGCGCGGCGACCGCTTGGTGGACTATGGCACGGTGATGGAAGTCATGGGCAGCCTGAATGCAGCCGGTTTCAGCAAGGTGGCGCTGGTGACCGAAGCGCCACAACATAAACCCCGGACCAAGAATTAAAGGTGCCGGGCCTTGCGCAATGGAATAGCCATATCCGGCATGCTGCACGTCGGTGTGATGCTGGCGGCGATCCATGGCCTGCCCGTACTGATGGACCCGATGGATGTGGTAGAGCAAGCCATCGTCGTCGAACTGGTGACCATCGCCGAACGCACGGTATCGCAGGAACGGAAAAAGCTGGAGCTGGAAAAAGCCCCACCGCCGGCGCCGAAGTTAAAACCCGTCGCGGCGTCAAAACC
>JAPYUH010000098.1:0-7663 GCA_029936195.1 Alphaproteobacteria bacterium | reverse complement strand
GCCCGTTCAGCCGCCGGAACCGCCGAAAGCCGAACCAAAGCCGGAGCCGAAGGCCATCGAGGCCGTCAAGACCGTCAAGGCCCCGCCGCCGCCGCCGCCCGAGCCCAAAAAATTGCCGGAAAAACCGAAAGAAAAACCAAAGCCACCACGGAAAGTCGCCGCCGCCGAACCGGCCAAGACATTCCGCACCCTGCCCCGGCCCCGCGCCAAACCGAAGCGCCGGCGGCCGAAATTCAGCACCGACCGCATCGCGGCCTTGTTGGACAAGGACCAGGAAAAGAAACCGCGGCCCAAGCGGGAACAACCCAAGCGTCGGGAAACCGCGAAAGTCCGGAAATCCTTCAAGGATATTTCGATCCCGCCGGCCCCGGCGCGGGTCCGCTCCGTGCCCATGACCATGTCGGAAATCGACGCTATCCGTTATCAGATAGAGCAATGCTGGATTATTCCGGCCGGTGCCCGGGATGCGGAAAATCTGGTGGTGCGGATCAAGGTGTTCCTGAATTCCGATGGATCATTGTCAAAGGCGCCGGAAATCGTCGGCGGCAACGGTGCCTCGGATCCGTTCTATCGCACGGCGGCGGAAAGTGCCCGCCGCGCGATTTTCAAATGTTCCCCGTTGAAAAATCTGCCGGTGGCCAAGTATGCCCATTGGCGGGAAATCACCTTGACCTTCAACCCCCGGGATATGCTGGGTGGTTGAGGTTGTAAAGACTTGAGGAAGCAATTTGCCATGTGGACTACTTCCCTATCCAGATTGAGCTTCGCGCTTGGCCTGGCCTTCGCGCTGGCGGTGCCTGGCCTGGTTCCAGGCACCGCCCTGGCGGCCTTGGAAATTGATATCACCAAGGGCAACGTGGACCCCCTGCCAGTGGCCATCCCGGATTTTTTCGGCGACGACCCGGCGGCGGAGGACCAGGGCAAGCGCATGGCCGGCGTCATCACCGCCAATTTGAATCGCTCCGGACTGTTTCGGGCCCTGAACCCGAAGTCATTCATTCAAACCCCGGAATCCCTGCAGGCCCGGCCCCGATTCGCCGATTGGCGGGTGCTGAACGCCCAGGCCCTGGTCTCGGGCAAGGTGGGCGTGGAAAGCGATGGCCGCCTGCGGGTTGAATTCCGCCTCTGGGATGTGCTCGCCGGCGAGCAGATGACGGGCCTGGTTTATTTTTCCACCCCAGGCAACTGGCGCCGCATCGCCCACGTTATTTCCGATACCATATATAAACGCCTGACGGGTGAAGCGGGCTATTTCGACACCCGGGTAGTCTATGTGGCGGAAAGCGGCCCCAAGGACCGTCGCGTCAAACGCCTGGCCATCATGGACCAGGACGGCGACGGCCACCGCTTTCTGACCGACGGCAGTTATCTGGTCCTAACGCCGCGCTTCTCTCCCTCGCGCCAGGAAATCACCTATCTGTCCTATTATCGAAACACGCCGCGGGTCTATCTCTACAATATTGACACGGGGCGCCAGGAGGTCCTGGGCGAATTTCCAGGCATGACCTATGCGCCGCGCTTTTCGCCCGACGGTAATCAGGTCATCATGTCCATGGCCCGGGATGGCAAGTCCAATATCTTCGCCATGGATTTGCGCACCCGGGTGATCAACCAGATGACCAACGGGCCGGCGATCGATACCTCGCCCTGCTATTCACCGGATGGCAGCCGGGTGGTCTTCAATTCCGACCGCGGCGGCAGCCAACAACTTTACGTGATGAGCGCCGGCGGCGCGGACGTCAAACGTATTTCGTTCGGCAAGGGACGCTATGCCACGCCGGTGTGGTCGCCCAGGGGTGATTTGATTGCCTTCACCAAATTCCGCAAGGGCAAGTTTTATATCGGCGTCATGCGCCCCGACGGCAGCGGCGAGCGGCTTTTGTCGGAAAGTTTCCTTGATGAAGGGCCGACATGGGCGCCGAATGGGCGGGTTTTGATGTTCTTCCGCCAAACACCCACCCGAAAGGGCGGACGCGCCGGGCGCACGCGCTTGTGGTCGGTTGATCTGACCGGCTACAACGAACGCGAGATAGTTACGCCCATTGACGCCTCGGACCCGGCATGGTCACCTCTAAGCCCCTTGAATCGTTAGGGGGTCATGGTTAATGTCGATGATGGTTTTGTCCTGGGGGCCTCGGACACTCATTCGTCCTCTATGTTAGTCCCTTGTCCAAACTACGATAAGATTGGTTGTTTTATCGATAAGGTCATTTTTGCCATTAGTTTGCCATTAGGCAGTTGTTAATTTAATGCAGCCCATGTATGTCTCACCTGCGGGCCGCGCCGTTGAAATGTTACGGGTCGATAGTTGTTTGCGAATACCTGAAGCTGCGAACAGTATTGTAAATAGTATCGCGGTTAATGATAATATTAGCGGCATTGGTTTATGAAACATTGCCAGGATTGCCAAAATAATAGGATGAGGAGTGGTCTTTATGGTCTTTGAGAAATTTGCCCTGAAGGCGGCGTGTTTGGCGGCGACCATTCTACTGGTTGCGGCTTGCGAGACGCCGGTCGAGGAAAAGGCCGATGCCTCGGGCAGCGGGGGCGCCAAGCAAGAGACGAAGATGGTAAAAAAGGCCGAGATGAAAAAGGCCGAAATGAAACCCGTCATGGAGCAAAAGGTTGTGCCCGGGTCCCAGGAAGACCTGGTGCTGAACGTGGGCAACCAAATCCAATACGACTATGACCAATCCACTCTGCGCAGTGATTCCCGCCAGGTGGTGGAACGCTGGGCCGATTGGCTGCGGCAATATCCGGCAGTGACCGTGACCATCGAAGGTCATTGTGACGAGCGTGGCACCCGGGAATACAACCTTGGCCTGGGCGAGCGGCGCGCGGATGCGGCGCGGAAATACCTGATCGCCCTGGGCATCAACGCGGATCGCGTCGGCACCATATCTTATGGCAAGGAACGGCCGGTCTGTGTCAGCAGCAATGACGGCTGCTATGCCCAGAACCGGCGCGGCATGCTGCTGGTGAACTAAGTCAATTCGCGTTTGCCTCGGGCCGCCCAGGCGGCCGCTGCAGTCGGGCGGCCACGGCGACGGATGGCGAAGCAAAAGACCCCTGGGCCCGCCCTGAACGCATGATATTTGCGCCCAGGGCGGGCCCGATCTTTTTGTGCGAGCATTTTTTTGGGTTATAATTTCGCCACATTTCGGTACTAATCAAATGCACCGCTACCCTTGCCGCGCCGCGCCAACCCCGGGCATTGCGTGACGGGTTGGAGAAAGCACCCATGCCCCATTTGCGTCTGCCCCACATAAGTTACCTCATTTTCTTAGTCCTCGCCTTGGTGGGCGTACTGGCCGCGCCGAATCCGGCAGCGGCGCAGAATGCGGAGCTGCAATCCCTGCTCCAGCGTCTGGACCGCATGAGCGAAGATCTTCGCATCCTGCAGAAGGATTATTACCGGGACCAGAAAACCGGCGCCGCGCGGCTCACCGCCGAACAGCCGGCCGGTTCAACTCGTGGCGCCGAGGGGCGTGGTGCAGAGGGGCGTGGCGCAAGGGATGGCGGACGCCTGGCCGATGCGGAAATTCGCATGTCCAACCTGGAATCCGAAATGCGGCGCCTGACCGGACAGCTGGAAGAGGTCCGCCACGGCATGGCCACAATGCTGCAACGTCTTGACGGTCTGGTAAAGGACGTGGATTTCCGCCTGACGGAGATTGAACATCGCCTGTCCAAGGCACCGGGCAAAGCTGCCAAGACGGCGGCAACAACCGGGGCCGCGGGTTCAGATGCCTCCCCCCCCATTGCCAATGCCGAAAAACAAAATCAACAGACCGAAGCCGCGCCGGCGACCACGGTGCTGCCCCAAGGCACGCCCATTGAACGGTACAATTATGCTTATTCATTGTTGACGAAAATGCGGCTGCAGGACGCAGAGGCGGCTTTTCTGGAGTTCCTGGCCCAACATGGCGACGATCCCCTGGCCGGCAACGCCCAATATTGGCTGGGCGAAACCTACTATGCCCGCCAGAACCTAGGCGAAGCCGCCCGGACCTTTTTGATTGGCATTCAACGTTATCCCAACAGCAGCAAGGCGCCTGATTCCATGTTGAAGTTGGGTATTTCCTTGAGCAAGCTGGGCAATGTGGAGGATGCCTGCGCCGCATTCCTGGAGATGCAGCGCAAGTTCGCCAACCTGCGCAGCCAGGTGCGCAAACGCATGCTGCGCGAAATGAAGGCGGTGGGTTGTAGCTAGCGCACTCCAATGCCGACGATCGAGGATCCAATGTTCGCGTCTCTGATGGACCCCCTCGGCCCGTTCGAGCACAATCCACATCTTGCCGTTGCCGTATCGGGGGGCGCCGACAGCATGGCCCTGGCGTTGCTGGCCCATGCCTGGGTCCGGCATGGGGGCGGCACCATGACCGCGCTGACCGTCGATCATGGCCTTCGGCCAGAGGCGGCGGGCGAGGCGCGCCAGGTCGGGGTCTGGCTGACCGACCGGGGCATTGCCCACGAAACGCTGGTCTGGCGGGGCCCAAAACCCCACAGTGGCATCCAGGCGGCGGCGCGGACGGCGCGCTATGACTTGTTGGCGCAATGGTGCCGGCACAGGGGTGTCCTGCATCTGTTGGCGGCCCATCATGGGGATGATCAGGCAGAGACCGTCTTGCTGCGCCAGAATATGCACAGCGGCATCACGGGTCTAAGCGGCATGGCGCCGGTCCGGGCCATGGCGGGCGTACGTCTGCTGCGGCCCTTGCTATCCAGGCACCGGGCCGACCTGACGGCAACCCTGAACGCCCGCCGCCAACCTTGGCTGGAGGACCCCTCCAACCAAGAACTCCGCTATGGCCGTATCCGGGCCCGGCGCGCGCTGGAAAAAGATATGGGGCAGCGGGACCGTCTGCTTGCCCTTGCGGGCCGCGCCTCGGCCGCACGCCGCCGGGACGGCCACCGGCTCGCCGATTTGGCGGCGCGCGGCGTGCGCCTGCACCCGGCGGGATATTGCTGGTTTGACCCCGCTCCCTGTCTGGAAGGCAACAGGGATTTGCTGCCGCCGCTGTTGGGCGATGTGCTGCGCTGTATCGGCGGCGGCGTTTATCGGCCGCGTCGGGACCGCCTGGAGCGACTGGGCCAGGCCATCATCGCGGGTCGGCTGGCGGGCGGCCGCACCTTGGGCGGCGCGCGAGTGCTGGCGCGAAAACACGGCTTGCTGGTTTGCCGGGAAATCAGCCGGGTCGCACCCAGCCGCGAAACCAGCGGCGACAGACAGGGCCGATGGGACCGCTTTTCCTGGTCATTGTACGCCCTTGGCCCCGATGATCTGTCCGTCGGACCGCTGGGTCAAACGGGCTGGCGGCAGATCAAGGACCAGGTGCCGAATGCCCTTCCCAGCCCTGTTCAGATAGCCCTTCCCGCCTTGCGCCGCGGGGACCGGGTTTTGGCGGTGCCGCACCTGAAATGGACCGCGCCCGAAGATAACCCGGACAATGGAGGGAATATTCACTTCTCCGCCTGGTTTACGCCAGCCCGGCCGTTGCAACCCAGTGACAATTCATTGTGACAGTCCATGAGGATAGCCAACGACTACAGCCAAAAGTCACGGTTTATGGATTGGTGCTTGTTTGACGGTCGCTTAGCATTATCTTTATGATAACGGGGCAGAATAGTGTATTGAGTGCATCCCTTGTGGATAAGGGAATGCAAAATACCATGAACCGGGTATCCGTGAAGCCGCCGGAGAAGGACGTAAGGTGAGCAATTTTAGTCGAAATATTGCCCTTTGGGTGATCATCGCCCTTTTGGTGTTGGCGTTGTTTAACCTCTTTCAGGGCCCGGGCACGCGCGGCTCCACCACCACGCTGGCCTATTCCCAGTTTATTTCGGAAGTGGAAAGCGGCCAGATCCGCGACGTCACTATTCAAGGCAACACCATCAACGGCCATTATACCGGCGGCACGCCCTTCAATTCGTACGCCCCCAACGATCCCGATCTGGTGCGCAAATTGGACCAGCACGGTGTGACAATTTCCGCCGCGCCGGACGAGGAAGGCACGCCCACGCTGTTCGCCATCCTGTTGAACTGGTTCCCCATGCTGCTGTTGATCGGTGTGTGGATTTTCTTCATGCGACAGATGCAGTCGGGCGGCGGCAAGGCCATGGGTTTCGGCAAGTCCAAGGCGCGGTTGCTGACCGAACGTTCGGGCCGGGTCACTTTCGATGACGTGGCCGGCATTGACGAGGCCAAGGAAGAGCTGGAAGAAATTGTCGAGTTCCTGAAAGACCCGCAAAAATTCCAGCGCCTCGGCGGCCGTATCCCCAAGGGCTGCCTGCTGGTGGGCCCGCCGGGCACCGGTAAGACCCTGTTGGCCCGCGCCATCGCGGGCGAGGCCAATGTACCGTTTTTCACCATCTCGGGCTCTGATTTTGTCGAGATGTTCGTGGGCGTCGGTGCCTCGCGGGTGCGCGATATGTTCGAGCAGGCCAAGAAGAACGCACCCTGCATTATCTTCATTGACGAAATTGACGCCGTTGGCCGTCATCGCGGCGCCGGTCTGGGCGGCGGCAATGACGAGCGGGAGCAGACCCTGAACCAATTACTGGTCGAGATGGACGGCTTCGAGGCCAACGAAGGCGTCATCCTGATCGCCGCGACCAACCGACCCGACGTTCTGGACCCGGCCCTGCTGCGTCCGGGCCGTTTCGACCGCCAGGTGGTGGTACCGAACCCCGACATCATCGGCCGGGACAAAATTCTGAACGTGCATATGCGCAAGGTGCCCATGGCTCCCGATGTGGACAGCCGGGTGATCGCGCGGGGCACGCCGGGTTTCTCCGGCGCCGATCTGGCCAATCTGGTCAACGAGGCCGCCTTGCTGGCCGCCCGTAAGAACCGCCGCGTGGTCACCATGCAGGAGTTCGAGGAAGCCAAGGACAAGGTCATGATGGGGGCGGAGCGCCGTTCCATGGTCATGTCCGACGAGGAAAAGGAGCTGACCGCCTATCACGAAGGGGGGCATGCCCTGGTCGGGCTTTTGGTCAAGGGCAATGATCCACTGCACAAGGTGACGATTATCCCGCGCGGGCGCGCCTTGGGCGTTACCATGAACCTGCCGGAGACCGATAAATACGGTTACAAGAAATCTGAAATCTGCGCCAAGCTGGCCATGACTTTCGGCGGCCGCGTCGCCGAAACCCTGATTTATGGGCCCGAAGACGTCACCACCGGCGCCGGTCAGGACATCCAGCAGGCGACATCCTGGGCCCGGCGCATGGTCACCGAATGGGGCATGAGCGACAGGTTGGGACCACTGGCCTATTCCGCCAACGAGCAAGAAATTTTCCTGGGCCATTCCGTGACCCAGACCAAGAATATCTCGGATGCCACGGCAAAAATCATCGACGAGGAAATTCGCCGTTTCGCCGAAGATGCCGAGGCCCTGGCCACCAAGGTGCTGACGGAAAATATCGATGCCCTGCATGCCGTCGCCAAGGCGTTGCTGGAGTATGAGACCCTGAATGGCGAGGAAGTCGCCACCTTGCTAAGGGGTGAGACGATTGACCGGCCGGACGAGGTCGAGCCGGACGAGGATAATTCCGCCGCGACCTCCGTACCGCCGTCGTCCAAGCCGAAAAAGCCCGAGGGTCCGGGCGGCTTGGAACCCGAACCGCAACCTGGTTCCTAGTGGTGCGAACAAAACAG
>JAPYUH010000370.1 GCA_029936195.1 Alphaproteobacteria bacterium | reverse complement strand
GGCCATGGTGCGCCTGTTGTGGGACATCTGCCGCATTCCCGATTTCGCCAAGACCTTGCCCGAGGCGCATCACCGCCTGTTGAACCGGGTCTTCCGCTTCCTCTCGCGCGATCAGGGAAAGGTGCCCACCGATTGGATCGGCCGGCACATGGGCCGCCTGGACCGCACGGACGGGGACATCGATACCCTGGCTGGGCGCATCGCCCATGTGCGCACCTGGACCTATATCTCGCACCAGGCGGAATGGCTGGACGACGCGCGCCACTGGCAGGAACGCACCCGGGCGGTGGAAGACGCCCTCTCGGATGCCTTGCACGCCGCCCTGACCCAGCGTTTTGTCGACCGGCGCACGGCAGCGCTGTACCGGGGCCTGGCGGAGCGCCGGGATCTGCTGGCCGCCGTTACCGGCGATGGCGAGGTTCTGGTGGAAGGGCAGTATGTGGGCCGCCTGCGGGGCCTGAAGTATGAACCCGCCGCCGCCGCCGATCTGGCCGAGGGCAGGGCCTTGCGCACCGCCGCCAACCGGGTTCTGACCCGGGAAATCACCCGCCGCGCCGCCAAACTGGCCGCCGCGGGCCGGGACGATATTATCTGGCAGGAGGACGACAGCCTGTGGTGGGATGGCGCGCCGGTGGCCCGGTTGAGCCAGGGCAGCCAGGGCCTGGAACCCCGCGTCGCCCTGCTGCCGTTTGATCATTTGGACGGCCCCTTGCGGGAGCGGGCCCGCCATCATCTGCAAACCTGGCTGCGGGCCCATGTCCGGGCGAATTTGTCACCCTTGATCCGGCTGTCGGAGGCCGCGTTTCATGGCGCGGCCCGTGGCCTGGCGTTTCAACTGGTCGAGGGGTTGGGCCTGTTGCCCCGTGAACAGGTCGCCGACATGGTCACGGGGTTGACCGGCGCCGATCGCGCCAAGCTGCACAAACTAGGTGTGCGGCTGGGCTATCGGGATGTCTTCATGCCGGCTCTGTTGCGGCCGGCGCGGCTGGCCATGCGGGCCCGCCTGTGGCGCCTGGATCATCCCGGCGCGGCAGCGCAGCCAATTGCCGAACCCGGCCAGGTTACCCTGTCGATCGCATCGCATGCGGATTGTCTCGCCACGACGGGCTATAGGCCTGTTGGCGCGCTGGCCGTCCGGGTGGATATCTTCGACCGCCTGGCCGGGCTGGCCCATGCCGCCCACAAGGATGGGGCGTTTCAGGCCGGCAACGACATGCTGTCCCTGCTGGGCCGCGGCCGGGAGGGCCTGGACGAGGTGCTGCACAATCTCGGCTATAGTGGCCAGGGGGATATAGCGGCGCGGCGCTACACGTTTCGCCCGCCCCGGAAATCGCGGGGGCAGAGGCGGCAGAGCCAGCAGAAAGGGGGAAAAGCGGCATCCGGATCCGCTTTCGCCGAGCTGCATAAACTTCTGCCCCGGGATTAGGGCCCGTGGACAATTAGCGCACCGCCGTGGTCCGAGTCAAAACGACCCCTGGGGAGGAGCGAGGAGGAAGGACATGTCAGGCATATTCAACGACGAGCGACGTAGCCAGGGGTCATTTTGGCCGGATCCCTTCGGGACGGGACGCTTTTTCGCCCACGCGGCGTCGCGACCGGCTTATGTGGGGCCTGCCACAAGGCGCCGCCCGCTCCTACCGTGGGCGAAAAATCGCTTCCGCCACGGCGGCGCGGAAATTGTCCGCGGGCCCTAATCCCGTGGCGGAATTGCAGCGCCTGGACAAATGGCTATGGTTCGCCCGCTTTTTCAAAAGCCGCACCTTGGCCGGCAAAGCTTGCAACGGCGCCAAGGTGCGCATCAACGGCCAGATCGCGGCGAAGGCGGCGGCCACGGTCAAGATCGATGACGTGCTGACTTTTCCCCGCGGGCATCATATCCGGGTTGTGAAAATTCTGGACCTGGGCCAGCGCCGCGGCCCGGCGCCCGAGGCACAGGCCTTGTATGAAGACCTCGCCCCGCCGGAGGCATCCCGCCCGCCCGAGGACAACGACGCCGCCATGGCTCGGCGCGATGCCGGCGCCGGACGCCCCACCAAGCGCGACCGCCGCGCGGTCGACCGGCTACGGGACCGATGAGCCGCTTCAAGGCATTTCACAATTGGTCCGAGCCGCGCGCACCCCCGACCACGTTGACTCTATTGGCACCCATCAATGGTACCCTGTGGGTGTCATGAGAGTCTGGTCGGACGGGCGCGCGGGTGGCTCGGTGCTTCGATCAATATCGAACAGGGGCTAGGGCACCCGCAGAGCGAATACCGTGCGGCCAAGATTGGCGATCAGCGCCGGCATGAAGGCATTCGCCAAGTCGAAGTCATCGCCGCCGCCGCTTTGCATATCAATGCGGGCCCACCATACTTCGTTTCGATCACCATCGGTTACCGACACGCTCAAATAGCGGCCGCGGCGTTGCCCGCCAGCCTGGTCCCTATCGGCTTTCCAGCGCATTTTTAGATCCACATTGTTCGAAGCGCCACTGCCGCCATCGCCGCTTAATTTCAAGGCAGAGCTGGAACGGCCATGGGGCCTGATGCCGGAGACCCGAAACCGTAGTTCATAACCAACCCCGCGGCGCAACTTATAGCCGGCATCTTCC
>JAPYUH010000369.1 GCA_029936195.1 Alphaproteobacteria bacterium | reverse complement strand
TTCACATCGCAGAGGTCCCAAGTTCGAATCTTGGTGCGCCCACCACGAAATCTTGCCGCCGGAAACAAGGGGCCAACCATGCGAATATTCTCCCTCTTGGCGTTGCTTGCATTGCTGCCCGCCTTTGGGCCGGGAGCAATCGCGGCGGATGCTTCGAATGTGCTGGCAACGGCCAAATCGCTGCGTTGTGTGTTCAAGTCAGCGATTATCACCAGCTGGGAATCCGGCAGTTATCAATCCCGGCCGCACAAGGGTTTTTCCTTCATCATCGAGGCCATAAATGCCGCCAGGGGCAATGCCAAGGCCGTCGCGCCGGGCGGGGCCTCGCATTTGGAGATGATAGCCCTGCCGAATGTGCGGCATTTTCTCGGCTTCATGGAGAACGGCGATTTGAACACCACGTCGGTCCATGGCCAGTTCGGCGCCAGAGATGGCGACCTTCTGGCCAGCCACTCCGTGCACATGGCGTCGGAGCCGCCTCGGACATTTCAAAACTTCGGCATCTGCACCGCCAAGCCGTAATCGCCCGGTCCGGTTTGCATTGCTGGACAGGCCTTGGCCAGGGGGCTATTTTCCGCCCGCCCGTGAGTGGTTGGGCATTTGTACGTCAGCTGGGGCCAACGAGATGCAAAGCGCAAACGATATCCGCAAGACCTTCCTGGATTATTTTCAGGCGGCGGGGCACGAAGTTGTCGACTCCTCCCCCCTGGTGCCCCATAACGATCCCACCTTGATGTTCACCAATGCGGGCATGGTGCAGTTCAAGAACGTCTTCACCGGTGCCGAAGCGCGGCCATATCGGCGTGCCGCCACGTCGCAGAAATGTGTGCGCGCGGGGGGTAAACACAATGACCTGGACAATGTGGGTTATACCGCCCGCCACCACACGTTCTTCGAAATGCTGGGCAATTTCTCCTTTGGTGACTATTTCAAGGACCGCGCGATCGAGCTGGCCTGGAACCTGATTACCAAGGAATACGGCCTGGATGCCTCCCGCCTTTTGGTCACCGTCTATCACGACGACAACCAGGCCCATGATCTATGGCGCAAGATCGCCGGCCTGCCGGAAGAGCGGATTATCCGCATCGCCACCTCGGACAATTTTTGGGCCATGGGCGATACCGGCCCCTGCGGGCCGTGTTCCGAGATTTTTTTCGATCACGGCCCATCCATCGCCGGCGGCCCGCCCGGCAGCCCGGACGAGGATGGCGACCGCTTTATCGAGATCTGGAACCTGGTCTTCATGCAGTTTGAGCAACTCACCCCGCAAGAGCGCGTGGCGCTGCCGAAACCATCCATCGATACCGGTATGGGGTTGGAGCGGCTTACCGCCCTGTTGCAGGGCACCCATGATAATTACGAGATTGATTTGCTGCGCTCCATCATGGATGCCTCGGCCGAATTCACCAATATCCCCGTGGAAGGACCGCACAAATCAGGCCACAAGGTGATCGCCGACCATCTGCGCGCCGCGTCATTTCTGATCGCCGACGGCGTCCTTCCGTCCAACGAAGGGCGCGGCTATGTGCTGCGCCGGATCATGCGCCGGGCCATGCGTCATGCCCATATGATGGGCGCGAAAGATCCTCTGATGTGGCGTCTGGTGCCCACCTTGACGGGCAAGATGGGCCAGGCCTTTCCCGAACTGGTCCGGGCCGAGGCGCTGATCACGGAGACCCTGCGGGGCGAAGAAAGCCGTTTCAAGCAGACCCTGGATCGCGGCCTGCATCTATTGATGGGCGAGGTGGACAAGCTGGGCGCGGGCGAGACGCTGCCGGGCGAGGTGGCCTTCCGGCTATACGATACCTATGGCTTTCCCCTGGATCTGACCCAGGATGTGCTGCGCGGCCAGGATCGCGGGGTGGATACCGACGGCTTCGATGCGGCCATGGAACGCCAGCGGGCCGAGGCGCGGGCCAGTTGGGCCGGCAGCGGCGGGGCCAGCACGGATATGATCTGGTTCGAATTGCGGGAGAGCTGCGGCGCCACGGAATTCCTCGGCTATGACAAGGACCAGGCGGAGGGCGAGGTTCTAGCCCTGGTCGTCGACGGCGAGAAAGCTGTAGAGGCATCGCCGGGCACGGAGGTATCGATCCTGGTCAACCAAACGCCTTTCTATGGAGAATCCGGCGGCCAACAAGGTGATGCGGGCACAATGCGCGGCGCTGATGGCCTGGCGGTGGAGATTGCCGATACGCAGAAACGCGTGGGCGATCTGCATGTGCATCGCGGCACGGTGACCGCCGGCACCTTGGCCGTGGGCGATGCGGTGGAAATGGCGGTGGGCGATGCGCGCCGCGGCCAACTGCGGGCCAACCATTCGGCCACCCATTTGCTGCACGCCGCCCTGCGCAGCCGCCTGGGCGCCCATGTGACCCAAAAGGGCTCGCTCGTGGCCCCTGATCGTCTGCGCTTTGATATCAGCCATACAAAGGCCGTCTCGGCGGATGAACTGGCCCTGGTCGAGCGTGACGTGAACCGGCAGATCCGCGTCAATACCAATGTGAGCACCGGGCAGATGACTCCCGATGAAGCGGTGGAACAAGGCGCCTTGGCCTTGTTCGGCGAAAAGTACGGTGATGAAGTCCGCGTGGTGTCCATGGGTGACGG
>JAPYUH010000368.1 GCA_029936195.1 Alphaproteobacteria bacterium | reverse complement strand
CGGAGAATGGAACGACGACAAGCGGAGCGGACATGGAATCTATCAATTTGCGACCGGCAACAGATACAAGGGCGGCTGGAAGGACAACGTTCAGTACGGTCGCGGTGTGATGATGTATCGGAATGGTGATAGTTGCGAAGGCGATTGGCGAGGCAAGCGGCTATTGGGGACAGGTAAAGGTCGTGTTGAAGGCAAGTCTCGTTATCAGGGACGAAAAGTGAAATGCTATTGGGATGGAAAAAAAGTGATTGTTACTAATAAACGGTGATAGCATTTCCAGAAAAGCAACGTTCGATAGACTCGCAGCTAACATAGCAAGAAGGCGGCTGCGTGATGGATCTTGGACAGCGAGAGTTTGAACCGCATGGTGGACGCATTGTGCTTTGCCCCCGGGCGGACGACAGCCATGGCATATGAAAATGTAGGTTGCGGCTTGGCGCTGAGCGCAAGCTGGTGAGACGCCGCACGAGAACGACGGACTAGGCTGAAGCGAAGGCAACGGCTGAGGAACTGTATGAAGAGCTGCGCTTTCCCGATGCCAGTCACGCCATTCGTCGCTCGTTTTTTCAACTAAGCCGCATTAGCTGTTGGCGCACTTGTTGGGGCTGTGTTAGCAAATAACCCCAATTGACTCGCCCGGGCGAGGCCGGGCGATGAACCACAGGGCGGGTCGGAAAAAACATGGACAATACCTATCGCAACGAAGAGGCCTTGCGCTTTCATTCCGAGGGCCGACCGGGGAAATTGTCCATCTCGCCGACCAAGCCCATGGCGACACAGCACGATCTCTCCATGGCCTATTCACCGGGCGTCGCGGCCCCCTGTCTGGCGATTACCGAAGATCCGGATCTGGCCTACGAATATACCTCCAAGGGTAATCTGGTCGCCGTGATCTCCAACGGCACCGCCGTTCTGGGCCTGGGCAATCTGGGTGCCCTGGGCGCCAAGCCGGTGATGGAGGGCAAGGCGGTCTTGTTCAAACGCTTCGCCGACGTGGATTCCATCGATATCGAGATCGATACGGAGGACGTGGACGAATTCGTCAACTGCGTGCGCTATCTGGGCAAGGGCTTTGGCGGCATCAACCTGGAGGATATCTGGGCGCCGGATTGCTTCGTCATCGAGCAGCGCCTGCGCGAGTTGATGGATATCCCCGTCTTCCATGATGATCAGCACGGCACCGCCATCATCGCCGCCGCCGGGCTGATCAACGCCGTGGATCTGACCGGGCGCAGAATGGCCGATGTCAAGCTGGTGGTGAACGGCGCGGGCGCGGCCGGTATCGCCTGCATCGAACTGGTCAAGTCCATGGGCATTCCGAATGAAAACGTCATTGCCTGCGATACACGGGGGGTTATTTATCAGGGCCGGGAAGACGGCATGAACCAGTGGAAATCGGCCCATGCGGCGCACACGCCAAAGCGTACCCTGGCCGAGGCCATGGACGGCGCGGATGCGGTGTTCGGCCTGTCCGCCAAGGGCGCCTTTACCTCCGAGATGATCGCTTCCATGGCGCCGCAACCGATCATTTTCGCCATGGCCAACCCGGACCCGGAAGTCACGCCCGAGGACGTCGCCGCCATCCGCAATGATGCCATTGTCGCCACCGGGCGCTCGGACTATCCCAACCAGGTCAACAACGTCCTGGGCTTCCCCTATATCTTCCGCGGCGCCCTGGATGTGCGCGCGGTTTCCATCAATGACGAGATGAAGGTGGCCGCCGCCGAGGCCCTGGCCGAACTGGCCCGCCAGGATGTACCCGACGAGGTTGCGGAAGCCTATGGCAAGGCCGGCCTGCGCTATGGCCCGGAATATATCATTCCCGCCCCCTTTGATCCCCGCCTGATGGTGGAGATCCCCATGGCCGTGGCCAAGGCCGCCATCCGCACCGGCGTCGCCCGCAAGGAGATCGAGGACGAGGAGGCCTATGCCCTCGAACTGCGCCGCCGGCTGGACCCCACGGCGGGTACCTTGCAGCTGATATTTGATCAGGTGCGGACCGAAAACAAGCGCGTGGTATTTGCCGAGGGCGAGGAAGAGCGGGTCATTCGCGCCGCCGTCAGTTTTCATGAATCCGGTTACGGCAGCCCGGTATTGATCGGCCGCGAGGAACGCATCAAGGAGACCATGGGCCGCCTCGGCATGGACAAACTGGACGGGGTGGAAGTCCTTAACGCGCGGTTGAGCCAGGAACACAACGACCGTTATGCGGATTTCCTCTACCAACGCCTGCAACGGCAGGGCTATCTGTACCGCGATTGCCAGCGCCTGGTGAACCAGGACCGCAATATCTATGCCGCCTGCATGCTGGCGGTGGGTGACGCGGATGCCATGGTAACCGGTGTCACCCGCAGCTATACCGCCGCCTATGACGACGTGCGCCGGGTAATCGACGCGCAACCGGGCAAGCGGGTGTTCGGGCTGTCCATGGTATTGGCCCGGGGCCGCACGGTGTTCGTGGCGGACACCACGGTGCACGAATTGCCTTCCTCGGTGGAGATGGCCGATATTGCCGTGCAAACGGCCGAGGTCGCCCGCCGTCTGGGCCACGAGCCGCGCGTTGCCATGCTGTCCTATTCCAACTTTGGCAACCCCGGCTGGGCCACCGCCGACCGGGTGCGCGAGGCCGTCTCCATGATGGACAGCC
>JAPYUH010000367.1 GCA_029936195.1 Alphaproteobacteria bacterium | reverse complement strand
CTGTCAATGTCGGTTTAAAAACCGGCCAGAATGTTGGCGCAATAATCAGCCAGTAGCGGTTGATATGAGAAGGGCCCCGATCGGGGCCCTTCTCATAAGTCGTTCTTATCCAGGATCAGCGTTTGCGCTTGGAGCGGCTTTGCGCGAGACGGTAGGACTTGCCGTTCATTTCCAGGATGTGGACGTGGTGGGTCAGCCGGTCGAGGAGCGCGCCGGTCAAACGTTCCTCGCCGAATGTGGCGGTCCATTCGTCGAACGGCAGGTTCGAGGTTATGATGGTGGCGCCCCGTTCGTAACGTTGGCTGATAAGTTCGAACAATAGCTCGGCGCCGGTCTTCGACAGAGGAACGAAGCCAAGTTCATCGATGATCAGCAGCTCGTGGTTGGCGAGTTGCCTTTGCAGGCGGAGGAGACGCTTCTCGTCATGCGCCTCGATGAGTTCATGCACAATCGCGGCGGCGGTGGCGAAACGGGTTTTTATGCCTCGCTGGCACGCCGCCACGCCCAGGGCGATGGCGAGGTGGGTTTTGCCGACACCGCTGGGGCCAAGCGCGATGACGTTCTCGCGGCGATCGACAAAATCCGAGCGGGCCAGGTCGACAACAAGTTTCTTGTTGAGCGTGGGGATCGCGTCGAAGTCAAACGTCTCCAAACTCTTGATGGAAGGGAACCTGGCTGCCTTGATGCGCCGCTCAACCATGCGCGCTTCGCGGTCGATCAGTTCCAGTTCGATCAATCGCGCCAGATAGCGGGTATGATCGGCGTTCTCCGCCGCGCATTGCCGGGCCAGCTTCTCATACTCCCTGAGCACGGTCGGCAGTCTCAACTTCTTCAGATGGTGCTGTAGGAGTAGTTCGGGCGCTTCGTTGGCCGCGGTCATGCCGGCTCTCCCGATAACAGGCTCATATAGCTGGACGGCGATGTCGTCGTCACACGCGCGACCGGCAGATGGGGATAGGCAGCCAGATCAAGCTTCGGTTGCCGTTTCTCGACCCGACATAGCGCTAGATGTTTTATCGCGTCATAACTCAATGCGTTGAGGTGCAACGCATCGCGTACCGCGCCATGGACCGTGGCAAAGGGAAAGGTCTCGATCAGGCGCAAGACCTGTACGTATTCCCGCTTGCCGGCCGCACGGCGGTTCTTCGGGCTGAGCCGGGCTTCCAGCAACCGGCGCAACGTGGCGAACTCGGCGGGAAGATCCCAGCCCTGCAAGGGCGCCGCCTGGTCCAGAGCGCCCACCTTCTGTTCCAACAATGCTAAGTAATGGAGGGGATCAAAGACGAAGTCTCCGGCCTCGTAAGATCGTCGATGGCGGGCAATCTCCTGGCCGTCGGCGACAATCACCATCTCTTCGACATAGGCCTTCACCATCACATCGCGGTGGGCATAGGCAACGGGAACCGAGTAATCGGTGTTCTTGTAACGAACCAGCGCTTGGCTGGTGACCCGGCCCGGTCGTTTGTCACAGGCCTCAAAGGGGACCGCCGGCAGATCCTGGAAGACGGCCTGATCGGCCGTCATGCGCGCACCGATCGATGCCGTCTTGCCGCGCAGGGTTTTACCCTGCCGTTCCCGACAGCGGGTCTCCAGCATGACATTGAGATCGGCAAAGTCGCGCGCCCGTGGAAAGGGAACCATGAAGGTTCGACGGGCAAAGCCCACCATCCCTTCGACCTTGCCTTTATCGTTCCCCTTCCCAGGACGGCCATAGCGATCTTCAAACACATAGTGGGATTGGAGAGCACCGAACAGCGTGCTCCGCTTGCGGGTGCCGTCGCCAAGGATCTTCGCCACCGCCAGCCGGGTGTTGTCGTAGAGGATCGACTGCGGGACGCCGCCGAAAAAGGCAAATGCCGCCACGTGGCCGTCGCAGAACGCCTCCGCCGTCTCGGCCGGATAGGCCTTCACGAAGATCGCATCGCTGTGCGGCAGAGAGACGACAAGAAAGTGTACCTTCCGGGTCACGCCGCCGATCACCGCCCAAGCCTCGCCAAAATCCGCCTGCGCGTGACCCGCCGGGTGCGCCAGAGGGACAAACGCCTCCTTCATCCTCTGACGGCGTGGATGCACATAATCCCGCACCGTCGTATAGCCGCCATCAAAGCCACGCTCCTCGCGCAGCCGATCATAAATCCGCTGGATCGTATGGCGCTGCTTCTTCGGCGCCCCTATGTCGTCGTGCAGGATCTGGTCGATAAAGCCGATATGCGCATCGAGCTTCGGACGACGCGGCGCCAAACTCTGGCGATACCCAGGCGGCGCCGAATGCGCCACCATCTTTGAAACCGTCCCTCGATCTATCCCAAAGCGGCGCGCCGCTTCCCTTTGACTGATCCCCTGGCCCAATACCGCAAGCCGAACGCGACCGTATAATTCCACCCCGTACATCCCCCGCCTCCGGCAATCCAAACTGCCAGAGACTTAGACGTGGCCGGCTTTTAAACCGACACAGCAGGAAAAGCCCCGCCGTCACCGTGGCCCATTATTGCGCCGTTAATTACAGTACCAACCTTTGACCGCCGTAGATTTGATTGCGGCAGTCGAGGGCTGCGGCGGACAAGTTTCGCTGCGCGAAGGCGGCAAAAAATTGACGGCTAGGAAGCCGTTGCCGAATGATCTTGTGGCACGGTTGAAAAGCGCTAAAC
>JAPYUH010000097.1 GCA_029936195.1 Alphaproteobacteria bacterium | reverse complement strand
GGACAACAGATTTTGAATCTGTCGCGTCTGCCAATTCCGCCACAGGGGCCCGGCCGGCATAATAGCGCCGGCGGGGTGTGGGTCAACAACTACAAGTCCAATTATGCCGCCAATTTGTCCAATTCCCGCAGCAGGCTTTCGCCCATCACGGTGGTGGAAACCTTGGCCTTGCCCGGCTGCATGATATCCGCCGTGCGCAAGCCGCCGGCCAGTACATTCTCCACCGCCTTCTCAATCAGATCCGCGTCCTCAGCCAAGTCAAACGAATAGCGCAGGCCCATGGCGAAACTCAACAACGTGGCGATGGGATTGGCGAGCGCTTGCCCGGCGATATCAGGGGCGGAGCCGTGTACCGGCTCGTACAACGCCTTGCGCCCGCCCGTCGGGTCCATGGCGCCGAGGGAGGCGGAGGGCAACATGCCCAAGGAGCCTGTCAGCATGGCGGCGGTGTCCGACAGCATGTCGCCAAACAGGTTGTCGGTGACGATAACGTCGAACTGCTTGGGGTCGCGAACCAATTGCATGGAGCAATTGTCGGCGTACATGTGGCTCAATTCCGTATCCGCGAATGATTCCGCATGCAGCTTGGTCACTTCATCCCGCCACAGAACGCCAGATTCCATGACATTGGCCTTTTCCACCGAGCAAACCCGGTTGCCGCGCTTTTTCGCCAGCTCGAACGCCAGGACGGCGACCCGGCGGATTTCCGAAGTGGTATAGGTTTGCGTGTTGAAGCCCCGGCGCTGGCCATCAGGCAGGGTTTCGATGCCGCGGGGCTCGCCGAAATAAACCCCGCCCGTCAATTCCCGAATGATCAGAATATCCAGGCCCGAGACCACTTCGGGCTTCAAGGTGGAGGCATCCACCAGGGCATCGAAGCACATGGCCGGGCGCAGGTTGGCGAACAGATCCATTTCCTTGCGCAGGCGCAGCAGGCCGCGCTCGGGCTTTTGTTCGAACGGCAGGTCATCCCATTTCGGCCCGCCCACGGCGCCCAACAGGGTGGCGTCCGCCGCCATGGCGTCCGCCATGGTCTCGTCGGTCAGGGGCGTGCCCGAAGCGTCGATGGCGGCGCCGCCGACCTTGCCTTCGGATACATCAAAGGTGACGGCGCGGCGTTTGTCCATCCAGTCGATCACGTGGCGCACTTCGCGCATCACTTCCGGTCCGATGCCGTCGCCCGGCAGGATCAACAATGTCTTGTTGGAGGCCATGTCTTGTTCGCTCGCTCTTCTATTTTTTGTACTTATTCCGCCGCATCGGCGTACAACCAGGGCTGCCCGGCCTTTTGCCGCTCCTCGAAGCTGTCGATCTTGCCCTTGCGCTGCATGGTCTGGCCGATGTCGTCCAGTCCCTCCAGCAGGCATTGCTTGCGAAATGCATCCATCTCGAAATTCACCACGCCGCCATCGGGCCCGGTGATCCGTTGGCTTTCGAGATCCACGGTCAGGGTGGCGTTGGCGCCGCGGTCGGCGTCATCGAGCAACAGCTCCAGCTGTTCCGGCGTCACTTTTATGGGCAGGATGCCGTTCTTGAAGCAGTTGTTATAGAAAATGTCGGCAAAGGAGGTTGAGATCACGCATTTGATGCCGAAATCCAGGATCGCCCAAGGGGCATGCTCACGGGACGAACCACAGCCGAAATTGTCGCCGGCGACTAAGATCTTCGCCTCGCGATAAGCCGGCTTGTTCAGCACGAAGTCTTCCTTCTCACTGCCGTCCTGGTTAAAGCGCATTTCGGCAAACAGGTGCTTACCCAGGCCGGCCCGCTGAATGGTCTTCAGGTACTGCTTGGGGATGATCTTGTCCGTGTCGATATTAATGCCGCGCATGGGTGCGGCGACACCGCTGACGGTTTTGAATTTATCCATTCTGAAATACCTCCCCCTAGACCATGTCACGCACGTCGGTCAGATGACCGGTGATGGCGGCGGCGGCGGCCATGGCCGGGCTGACCAAATGGGTGCGCCCGCCGTAACCCTGGCGGCCCTCGAAATTCCGGTTCGAAGTGGAGGCGCAGCGTTCGCCCGGCTCCAACCGATCCGCGTTCATGGCCAGGCACATGGAACAGCCCGCGTCGCGCCATTCAAAACCAGCCGCGAGCAGGATTTTGTCCAGGCCCTCTTCCTCGGCCTGATGCTTGACCAGGCCGGAGCCCGGAACCACCATGGCCAGGACACCGTCGGCGACCTTGCGCCCCTTGGCGACGGCGGCGGCGGCGCGGATGTCTTCGATGCGACCGTTGGTGCAGGATCCGATGAAGGCCTTGTCGATGGTGATGTCGGACATGGCGGTGCCGGCTTCCAGCCCCATGTATTCCAGGGAACGTTCCCAGGCGGCGCGCTGGTCGTCATCACGGGCCTGATCCAGCAGGGGCACATTGCCGGTAATATCGGCAACGTTTTCGGGCGAGGTGCCCCAGGTCACCTGCGGGATCAAATCCGAGACATCCAGCGAGACATCAATATCAAAGACCGCGTCGGCGTCCGTTTGGAATGTTTTCCAATGGCTGACCGCCGCCTCGTACTGGCCCGTCTTGGGGCCCATGGCGCGACCCTTCATATATTCAAAAGTGGTTTCATCGGCGGCAATCAGGCCGCCGCGGGCGCCGCCTTCGATCGACATGTTGCAGACCGTCATGCGCCCCTCCATGGACAAGGCCCGAATGGCGTCGCCGGTGTATTCCACCACGCACCCGGTGCCCCCCGCGGTTCCGATCTTGCGAATGATGGCCAGGATCAGGTCCTTGCCGGTGCAGCCCACGGGCAGTTTACCATTCACATCGATACGCATGTTTTTGGAACGCTGCTGGATCAAGGTCTGGGTCGCCAGCACATGCTCCACTTCCGAGGTGCCGATGCCGAACGCCAAGGCGCCAAATGCGCCGTGCGTGGCCGTATGGCTATCGCCGCAGACGATGACCATGCCCGGCTGGGTGAAACCCTGCTCCGGCCCAATGATATGCACAATGCCCTGGCGGGGATCGTCAATGGGGAAATAGGGCACGTTGAACTCGGTGACATTGGCTTCCAGGGTATCCACTTGAAGCTTGCTCTCGGGCTCCTTGATACCTTGGTCCCGGTTGATGGTGGGAATATTATGGTCGGCCACGGCCAGGGTGGCGTCCAGGCGGTGCACCTTGCGGCCCGCGGCCCGCAGCCCTTCAAAGGCCTGCGGCGAGGTGACTTCATGGACCAGATGGCGGTCAACATAAATCACGCAGGCGCCGTCGTCCTGTTGATCGACCAGATGGGCGCCCCAAATTTTGTCGTACAGCGTCTTGCCGGCCATGGCTCAGCCTCCCCCAAATTGTTGAAATGGACGCAACCGGCGTTCGGCGCGCCCAACCGACGTGAACTGAATAGACCTGAATCGAATGGGGGCGCAACGGTTGGTCGCGCCCTTATTCAAAACTCTACTGGCTTTTGGCCTTGCCCTTGACGGGGCGGCGGTGATCGACCTTTTCCGCGATCCTGGCCCGCTTGCCCGTCAGACCGCGCAGGTAATACAGCTTGGCCCGGCGTACCCGGCCCCGGCGCACCACATCAATACTGTCGATGCGCGGTGAATGCATGGGGAAGACACGCTCCACGCCCTCGCCATAGGAAATCTTCCGCACCGTGAAGGCGGAGTTGATCCCCGCCTGCTTGATGGCGATGCAGACCCCTTCAAAGGCCTGGACCCGCTCCCGCGTGCCCTCGATCACCTTGACGTTGACGCGCACGCTGTCGCCTGGGGCAAAGCTGGGCACTTCATATTCCGATTTCCGGGCCTGTAGTTGGCCGTCTTCAAACTTCTGCAACAAATTCATCGCACTAGCCTCGCGATTTAGCGGCACTTTGGTACCGGTCCCACAGGTCCGGCCGCCGTGCCTTGGTCAATTCCTCGGCCCGCGCCAAGCGCCAGGCCCTGATCTTCTCGTGGTGACCCGAGGTTAGAACCTCCGGCACCTCCCGCCCTTCCCAAACCTGGGGCCGGGTATATTGGGGGTATTCCAATAACCCGTGGGCAAAACTCTCTTCATCCAGCGCCGCCTCGTCGCTAATGACGCCGGGCAGCAACCTAACGACCGCGTCCAGCAATACCAGCGCCGCCGTCTCGCCCCCCGACAGCACATAATCGCCGACGCTGACTTCCTCTATCTCGCGGCCATCGAGGACCCTTTGATCGATTCCCTCGAACCGCCCGCAAATCAGGACAAGTCCGTCCTGTTCCGCCAACTCCCGCGCCAACCCCTGATCCAACCGCCGCCCCCTTGGGCTTAGATAAATCACGCGGTCCGCGCGTCCGCTCACTTTATCAACCGCGTCCGCCAGAACGTCCGCCCGCATAATCATACCGGGGCCGCCGCCAAATGGCGCATCATCCACGGAGCGGTGTTTATCGCGCGCAAAGCTCCGAATGTCTACCGTTTCCAGGCCCCAAATGCCGTTTTTTAGGGCATTTCCAGCCAAACTTTGCCCCAAGGGGCCGGGAAACATCTCCGGAAACAGGGTCAGGACCGTCGCGGCCCAAATTTTCGCCTCATTCATCACCGTCCCCGTCGTTATCGCCGTCGTTCATTTGAATGGCAAGACCAGCAATCACAACCCGCCCCTCCGTCCGTCCCCCCGTCCGCCCCTGGGCCAGATCCACCCGAGGAATCATGGCCTTGTCAAACGACACCATAATGCTTTCGCTTGATGCCGCCGGCTGGATTTCCAGCAAGACGCCGGCGCCGAAATCATGCATCGCCTTGACCCTGCCGAAAGCCGTGCCGTCGGGCAGTTCGACCGCCAGGCCGATCAGATCGGCATGGTAGAATTCGTCTTCCCCGTCCTCCAGGTCCGGCAACACGGCCCGGTCTACAAATAGCTGCGTGCCTTTCAAAGCCTCCGCCTCATTGCGGTTGGAGACTCCCGGCACCGCAGCCAACAGACCACCCTTTGTCGGGCCACCCTTCGCCGAAACCTTGAGCGACAGATTAACTTCCCGTCCGGCGCCATCGTGCAATGGCCCATAGGCGACAATATCCGCCGGCACCTCGGTGAAGCTGCGCACCTTGACCAAGCCCTTGATGCCGTGGGCGGCGACAATTTCGCCCAACAGCAGGCGTTCGTCCGCCATACTCCTTCACCCCAATTCCGAATTGGCCCAGCGGCGGAACTACGCCTCTGCGGGCGCTTCCTCCGCCGGTGTTTCGGCGGGGGCCGCGGCTTCCGCCTTGGCTGCCTCGGCCGCTTCCGCCGCCGCCGACAGACGTTCCTGGGCCTTGGCCTTCGGCTTGGCCTTTTCCGGGTTGCTGCGTTGGGCCGGCATGGGGATGATCTCTGCCATGCCGAGGAACCGGGCCACGCGATCGGTGGGCTTGGCGCCCTTGCTCAGCCAATAGCGGATGCGCTCTTCCTTCAAGTCCACGCGGTTTTCGTTGTCCTTGGCCAACAGTGGATCATAGGTACCCAACCGTTCGATGTAGCGGCCGTCGCGGGGCATGCGGCTGTCCGCCACGACAATACGATAATGCGGCCGCTTTTTTGCCCCGCCGCGGGCCAGTCTGATTTTCAATGACATGGTCTGTTCCTGTTTCTACGCTATTTCGTTTATTTGCAAAAAATTATCGTCTTAACGTGGTGGCAATTGGCCCGGCATGCCAGGCATTCCCGGCATGCCGCCGCCCAATCCTGGCAGGCCGCCGCGCATCATGCCCTTCTTGCCCATTTTGGAGACTTTTTTCATCATTCCAGACATCTGTTTGAATTGCTTCAACAGCTTGTTTACTTCCTGCACCGAGGTGCCCGAGCCCGCCGCGATGCGTTTCTTGCGCGAGGCGTGGATGACTTTCGGTTTCAGCCGTTCTTCCGCCGTCATGGACAATATGATGGCTTCCTGGCGCTTGATCAGCTTGGCGTCGATATTGGCGGCGGCCATCTGCTTCTTCATCTTGCCGACGCCGGGCAGCATGGCCATCAGGCCGTCCAAGCCGCCCATTTTGGAGATTTGCCGCAATTGATCCAGCAGGTCGTTCAGGTCGAACTGGCCTTTCTGGACCTTTTTGGCCAGCCGTTCGG
This sequence comes from Alphaproteobacteria bacterium, assembly GCA_029936195.1. Taxonomy (GTDB): domain Bacteria; phylum Pseudomonadota; class Alphaproteobacteria. The sequence continues at coordinate 8,347 of JAPYUH010000097.1, read as the reverse complement.
CTTCTGCTTCGTCGATGTTCTCGGTGGCTTTTTCCACCAGGGAGACAACGTCGCCCATGCCAAGGATGCGCGAGGCGATGCGATCGGGATGGAAGGTTTCCAGCTCGTCCAGCTTTTCGCCGACGCCCAGCAACTTGATGGGGCAGCCGGTCACGGCGCGCATGGACAGGGCGGCGCCGCCCCGGCCGTCGCCGTCCACCCGGGTCAGCACAATGCCGGTCAGGTTCAGGCGCTTGTTGAATTGTTCCGCCACATTGACGGCGTCCTGGCCGGTCAGGCTGTCGGCCACCAGCAGGGTTTCCACCGGTTTGGCCACGCCGTGCACGGCCTGGACTTCGGCCATCAGGGCCTCGTCCACGTGCATGCGCCCGGCGGTGTCCAGCAGGATGATGTCAAAGCCTTGCAGCTTGGCGGCTTGCATGGCCCGCTTGGCGATATCGACGGGGTTCTGGCCCTCGACAATGGGCAGGGTCGGCACGCTGATTTGTTGGCCCAGCACTTTAAGCTGTTCCATGGCCGCCGGGCGGCGGGTGTCGAGGGAGGCCATCAGGACCTTTTTCTTGTCCCGCTCCACCAGGCGCTTGGCCAGCTTGGCCGTGGTCGTGGTTTTGCCAGAGCCCTGCAGGCCGACCATCAGGATCGGCGCGGGCGGCACGGCATTGAGATTGATATCGACGGCTTCCGAACCCAGGGTCTCGACCAGGGCGTCGTTGACGATCTTGACCACCATCTGGCCCGGCGTCACGCTTTTGACGACTTCCTCGCCGACGGCGCGTTCGCGAACCACTTTGATGAAGTCACGGGCCACGGACAGGGCGACGTCGGCTTCCAGCAGGGCCTGGCGCACTTCGCGCAGGGCCCCATCGACATCACTCTCGCTCAGCGCGCCGCGCCGGGTAAGCTTGTCGAATACCGTTCCCAGACGGTCTGTCAGGCTATCGAACATCAGCCGTTATCGTCCCTTCAAATGCCGTGATTGGGCTCACGGGTAAAAGGTCTTTAATACGAGTACAACCGGGCCGCACGCCCAATATATGCGCTAGCCGCGATCGGGGCGGGTTTTAGGCGCTACGGGGGTGGCTGTCAAGCGGGGGGACGGGCTTGCGTTTGTTCCCATTTCCGCCAATCGACGATGCCGTGGTTTTGAACCTCTTCCACCGCCGCCGGCCTGGCGTGTCCGCAGAATACGACAAGGTTTGAACAGTCCCACCTGGAGTTCGGCACCAGAACCCCAGCGATATCGCCAGGCTCCGGCGAGCCGAGAAAATTCGCCACTTCGGCAATTTCCTGGCAGCGCGGGTGTTCACCCTTTCGGTCCTGATGCGAAAGCTGGCCGAACCGCGAAACGTCGAGGCCGAGTTTGCCGAGATCATCCAAACTCGACAGGTCCAGAACGCCGTCAATTCGCACCTCCAGTTCATGAAGGGTATAGCGAAGCTTTGAGGGGAAGACCGGCTGCCCGCGCTTCAGATGAAAATACATTTCGGCGATAGCACCTTCGCGCGCGGTCGCGGTGTAGAGAACCTCGAATTGTCCGTTGTCCCAGCGGTTTCCGGCCGCCGAGCAGATACAGGGATCGCGCCCCTCCCGAACAACTCTCCATACACGATCAACCCTCCACCGCCGGCCAGACCTGCTCCATGAACAGCGTCATGGACTCTTCGAGCTGCGCCAGGCTGCCGCAGCCGTTGAAGTTTAGCTGGAACTGATCCAGGCCAGCCTCGTCGCGGTATTTGCGGATATCGCCGGCCACATCCTCGACGCTGCCGTGGCCGGTCAACCGGTTGCCGTCGGGGCCCGATGGGGCCTTGCCGGTGATGTCCGAGAAATTGATCCGGAAGCTCATGCGGATCTCGGGCGGCTTCACCCGGCCGATTTTTTCGCAGGCCGCCAACAGATTGGCTTTGTGTTCCAACAGGGCTTCCAGCGGCGTGGGTACCGGCTGCCAGATGGTGGCGAATTCGGCGGCCCGGCGCAGGGCGGCCTTGGAGGAACCGCCGATCCATATGGCGGGATGGGGCTGCTGCACGGGTTTTGGCGAGCAATGCATATCCTCGAACTGATGATAGGCGCCCGTGAAAGACACCGGGTCGGGGGACCAACAGGCCTGGCAGACGCGCAGGTATTCATCCGCGCGGGCGCCCCGGTCGGCGAAATTCATCGCCAGGGCGGCAAACTCGCTTTCCACCCAGCCGGCGCCGACGCCAAGGATGACGCGGCCGTTGGAAAACTGATCCACGGTGGCGACGGTCTTGGCGGTCAGGATCGGATTGCGGTGGGGCAGGATCAGCACCGAGGTGGCCAGCTTGATCCGCTCGGTCTTGCCGGCCAGATAGGCCATGGTGGTCAGGGGTTCATATACGTTGCCCCAGGAGGCGACCACCTCCGGCGCGCCCTTCATGATCAGGTGGTCGTTTAGCAGCACCGCGTCATAGCCAAGTGCCTCGGCCCGCTGGGTCGCCGTTAAAATAGCCTCGGGCGTGGCGGGGAAGCCCAGGTAATCGGCGTTGGGGATCCGGAACGAGAATTGCATCATTTGTCCTCGAACTATTTATCGTCAAATTTTGGCGCGCTGGCGCTGCCGCCACCGTCCACGGCGATGCGCTGGCCATTGACGTAGCTGTTGGCCTCGGAGACCAGAAAACGCACCACGTTGGCGATGTCGTCGGGTTGGCAGACGTGGCCGAACGGCATATGGGCATCCAACTGGCGCAGATCCTCGATGCCCGAGCGCGCCTTGACCAGGCGCCGGCCCATGTCCGTCTCCACCAGCGGCGGGGCGACGATATTCGTGCGGATGTTGTTCTTGTGTTCCTCCTTGGCCAGGGTAAAGGCCAGACCTTCCATGGCCGCCTTGCCCATGTTGTAGGGGGCGCCATATGCGCCGTAGCTGTCCGTGGCGACGGAGGAGATCATGACGATATCGCCGCGATCCTGTTGCCGCATCATGGGGATCACCAGTTTGGAAAGATAGTGCGGCCCAAAGGCGTGCACGCGGACCACCCGCTCCATCTCGGCCGGCTCGGTATTGGCAACCGATTGTCCCCGGCTGGCGATGCCCGCATTGTTGACCAGAATGCCTATGGGACCCATGCCTTGACTGATCGCGGCGACCATGTTGGTGGCCTGTTCCAGATCCTCGATAGAGGCCTGGAAGGCCCGAGCGTTCCGGCCCAGGGCCTTGATCTCGGCCACCGCGTCCGCCGCCGAGGCATCGTCCCGGCGGTAATTCACGGCGATATCGGCACCATCCTTGGCCAGGGCCACGGCAATGGCCCGGCCGATCCCCCGGCCCGCCCCGGTGACCAGGGCAATGCGTCCGTTCAATGACATCTTCGTCTCCAAATTTGCTGTACTGATCAGATTGAGCGGCACGATATCAGTCTCCTTGCCGGATGAGTAGGGATCAGTGCTATGATTTTGCTACGACGGACGGGAGTCAGACGGGAGGCAGGTGGGAGGCAGGCATGGAGATCGAACGGTTGGGCCGGAACCTCGGCGCCCAGGTGCACGGGGTAGATCTTTCCGAACCTCTGTCGGAAGGGGAATTCGCGGTCATTCATAACGCCTTGGCGGAGCACGAGCTGTTGCTGTTCCGCGATCAGGATATCAGCCCCGGCGCGCAATTGGCCTTCGGCCGCCGTTTCGGGCCGCCCTCGATCCATCCCTTTTCGCCCAACATGGCGGAGATGCCGGAGTTGATCGTGCTGGACAACCACCAGGCCAATCCACCGCGCCTGACGGATATCTGGCACAGCGATGAAACCTTTCGGGCGGAGCCGCCCCTGGCGACCATTTTACGATCGACCATCACGCCCAGAATTGGCGGCGATACCATGTTCGCCTCCATGTCGGCGGCCCATGACGGCTTGAGCGATCAACTCCAACAGTTCCTCTCGGGCCTGGAGGGGATCCACGACTTCAAACCCTTCCGCACCCTGCTGGACAGTGACGAGGACGGCCACCGCCGCCTGCGGGCGCTGGAAGCCGAGTTTCCCCCGCGCCACCATCCCGTGGTCCGCGTCCACCCGGTCAGCGGCCGCAAGGTAATCTTCGTCAACCCGCAGTTCACCATTGGCATCAAGGGCATGGCTCCCTCGGAAAGCGGGCCGCTGCTGGCCATGCTGTTCGATCTGGCCAAGGTGCCGGAATATCAATACCGTCTGCACTGGCAAACCCACACCCTGGCGATCTGGGACAACCGGGCGGTGCAGCATTACGCCATTCACGACTACCACCCCCAACGCCGCCGCATGGAACGCATCACTATTTGCGGTGATCGGCCTTTCGGTATTGCCGAAGAACGGGAGATACCCCTGATCCCCCGCCAGGCCATATCCGCCGAGAATCCAACTGCAGCGGATACAGCTGCGGAAATAGCACCCCAACGCCAAGTTTATCGAGCTGGAAACAATTGATGTTACGCACAGGAAAAGAGCATTTGGAACGTCTGCGCGATGGCCGCGTGGTTTATATCGGCAGGGAGCGGGTCGACGATGTCACCACCCACCCCGCCTTCCGCCACGCCGCCCAAACCGCCGCCCAGATCTATGATGTGAAAGCCGATCCGGCCAACCATGAAAGCATGACTTTCGTAGAGGACGGCGAGCGCTATTCGTCCTACTACATTTTGGCCAAGGACCGTGATGACTTGCGGAAACGGTCCCAAACCCATCGCAAGATTGCCGAGGTCACCCACGGATTTTTCGGCCGCTCGCCCGATCACGTATCCTCCTTCGTGACGGGCATGTGCACCAAGTCGGATGTGCTGGATACGGAGCGAAACAAATTTTCGGGCAATCTGCATGCCTATTACGAGCACATGCGCCGCAACGACATCTACGCCGCCTATGCGGTGCTGCCGCCCCAGGCGGCCCGTGATCCGGCCTTCTATCAAAAACAAAACCTGCCCATTCCCACCTTGCAATTGATGCGGGAGGAGGATGACGGCGTGGTGATTTCCGGCATGAAGATGCTGGCTACCGCGGCCGTGATCGCCGACGAAATTTGGATCGGCAATGTCATCCCCCTGGCCCCCGATCAATCGAAGCAGGCCATCACCTGCGCCATTCCGTGCAACACGCCGGGGCTATCGCTGTGGTCACGCAAACCCATGGAGCCGAACGCCGCCAACCAGTTCGACAACCCCCTGACCTGGCGCCTGGACGAGACCGACGCCATGGTCATGTGCGATGAGGTCAAGGTGCCGTGGGAGCGGGTGTTCGTGCTGGATGATCCCGTCCAGTCCTATACGATCTATAACCAGACGCCGTCGCATTGTTACGGCAACCATCAGTCCAACGTGCGCTTTCACACCAAGATGCGCCTGCTGGTGGGCATTGCCAGCAAGATCACCCAGTCCACCGGCGCCAACAAGATCCCGGCGGTGGCGGAAACCCTGGGCCGCCTGTCGGCGTTGGAGGCGGGCCTGGGCGGCATGGTGGCGGGACAGATCGAGGCGGCGGAGGATTGGCCGGAAGGTTATGCGACCTTCAACCGGCGGATGATGTACGCGGCCTTGAATTTTTGCACCGAGAACCATTCACAACTCATCGATATCGTGCGCGAGCTGTGCGGCGGCGGGGTCTTTCAGATGCCGGCGGACGTCACCGTCATGCAGGATGACGAACTGCGGCAAAAATTCGAAAGCTTTTGGCAGACACCGCAAATGGATGCCCTGGCGCGGATGAAGCTGTTCCGTCTGGCCTGGGATCTGGTGGGTTCGGAATTCGCCGGACGGCATCAGCAATACGAGAAATTCTATGCCGGCGCGTCCTTCATCATCCGCGGCCACAGTTTCAGGGAAGCCCCTTGGGGCGAGCTGGACGGCATTGTCGATGACCTGCTGGCAACCTATGATGTGCCCGCGGAGGCGTAGACCATATGATCCTGGTACAGATAACCGATACCCACATTGATGAACCCGGCACCCTGGTTTACGGCCATTTCGACACCGCGCGGGCGCTGGAGGATGCCGTCGCCGCCATCAACGCCATGGATCCTGGCCCTGGTCTGGTGTTGCACACCGGCGATATCGCCTCCCACGGTTCTGTTGCGCGCTATCAGGCGTTCAAGGCCATCGCCGGGGAATTGACGGCGCCGATGGTGCTTATCCCCGGCAACCACGATGACCGGGATGCCTTGCGCCAGGTTTTCGGCGGCACGCCGTGGCTGCCGACTGATGGTGAGTACCTGCAATATGTGATCGAAGACCACGCCGTGAGGATCATCTGCTGCGACAGCGTCATTGCCGGCGACACACCGGGGGAGCTGTGCGCCGAACGCCTGGCCTGGCTAGATGCCCGCCTGGGCGAGGCAGCCGATCGCCCCACCATTGTGGCCCTGCATCACCCGCCGTTTTGTTCCGGCATGACGGGCAGCTCTGCCAAGGGTCTGCGCCAAGGCGGTCTGGAATTGGACGCCCTTTTGCGCCGCCATCCACAAGTGGTGCGGGTTCTGGCGGGCCATGTGCACCGGCCCATCACGGCGGCCTTTGGCGGCACCATCGCCTTTGCCGGACCCACCACCTGCTATCCCTTTGGCCTGGATACCGGGCCCGAGCGGTTGTTGAACGTGACCCATGAACCCCCCGCGGTCGCGGTGCATCTTTGGCTGGAGGATGCCGCTCCCGCCGGCGCGGACCTGGTTACCCATATCCTGCCCATCGGCGAATGGGCGCCCCCCATGACCCTGCTGAAGGCCGGCGTGAAGGTACTTGCGGGTTAAAGGTGGATGCGGGCTGTATGAACAATATTCCGCCAATCCCGCTCATTGATCTTGCCCCCCTTACGGCCGGCGGCCGGTCCGGCGCGGCGGAAATCGCGCCGGCGCTGCGCCAGGCCTTGGAGGAGATCGGCTTCCTGATCATCGTCAATCACGGGGTATCGCAAGCGTTGATTGAGCAGACGTTCGCCCAGGCCAAACGGTTTCATGCGCAGGACATCGCGGCGAAGCAAGCTGTTTTGATGAATGCCCATAACAACGGTTACATGGCCATGGCCCGTTATGGCGTCCGTACCTCGCGGGTCAGCGAAGACGCCTTGCCGGATATGAACGAGTCCTTCTTCATCAAACGGGAGCGGCCGCCCGATGATCCCCTGGCCACCCGGCGCTTTGGCGGGCCGAACGAATGGCCCACCGGTCTGCCGGGTTTTCGCGAACACCTTCTGGCCTATACGGAGGCCGTCGATGCCCTGGGCCGGCGCCTGCTGCCGGCCATCGCCCTGGCCCTGGAACTGCCGCCCGATACCTTTGACGCGGCTTTCACCGAAAGCCAGTTTTCCTTCCGTCTGACCCATTATCCGGCGCAAGTCCCCCCAGGGGAAGTCTCGGGCCCGGGACAGTTTGGATTTGCACCCCATACGGACGCCAATTTCATGACCTTTCTGGCCCAATCAGGCGTGCCGGGGCTGCAAATCCAGATGCGGTCGGGGGTCTGGGAAGACGTGCCTTATGTACCGGGCTCCTTTGTGGTGAATACCGGCGACATGCTGCACCGGTGGACCAACGGCCGGTTTAAGTCGACCGCCCACCGGGTTATTCCGCCCCAGGACCGACCTCGATACGCCATTCCCTATTTCCTTGGACCCCATATGGATACCCTGATTTCCTGTCTGCCCGGTTGCAGCGGCGAAGGCAGGCCGCCGCTTTATCCCGACATCACCTACGACGACTATATTCATTGGTGGTATGATGCCAATTACAACGCAGCCAATCAAAACGACTTGGCGCCGGACGAGGATTAACCTGGGATTAAGGCAATTGACGGACAGTAGGGGCGAGATTTAGGGAATTTCTGATAATCCAAGACGGTAGACCAATGTCCACGGACAGTAGTGCACAAACTGGAACCTTCATGACCTCCCTGATGTCCCGCATGTCAGCCTGGTGGGACGGGGAAGAGGGCGGCGATGACGATGCCGGCGGTGGCGGCATTGGCGGGACAAATTCCGATACGGACGAGATGGCCAACGGCGCCGGTTGGCCCGCCCCGCGCCTGGCCGCCGCGCAGATGCTGTTTGGCGAGGGTTGCACCTTTCCCGGCAGCAAGTTTGCCATTACCCAATTGATAGAACCCCTGCAATTGAACCAGGACATGACCGTGGTGGATATTGGCGCCGGCATCGGCACCGCCACGCGGATCATCGCCCAGGAGACCGGCGCAAGCGTGGCGGGGTTGGAGCTCGACCCAGGCCAGGTTGAACTGGCCCAACACTTTGCCGACGAGGCCGGCCTGGCCGATCAGGTCACCGTGTTGGAAGGCGCCTTGGGCAATTGCGCCATTGATCCCGACAGCCGGGACGCCATTTTTGGCCGCGAGGTCCTGCTGGGCGTGGCGGACAAGGCC
>JAPYUH010000366.1 GCA_029936195.1 Alphaproteobacteria bacterium | reverse complement strand
CGGTCAGGTGGCGACCTATGGCCAGGTCGCCCTGGTCGCCGGGGCCAATTCGGCACGTCGGGTGGGACGCGCCATGGCCATGCTGCCGATGGGCTCCGATGTGCCCTGGCACCGATTGATAAACAGCCAGGGCAAGATCAGCGTCCGGCGCGAAGGCGGTCCCAGTCCAGAGCAGAAGCGGCGCCTCTCGGCCGAGGGCGTGCGGGTTGACCGCCTTGGCCGGGTCGACCTAGCCGCCGTTGCGTGGCCGGGGCCGTCCCTGCAATGGCTCGAAGCCAACGGCTACGACATCGAAGACTTGATCCTGCGCAGCCAGCGCAAGGGCCGGCGCGGAGCTTGGGTAAATTGGAAACTGTGAGATGAGAATTAGGAAAAGGAATCCATCGCCGTAACTGCGCCGTAAATCAGCTACCCCGACCGCAACAATTTTACCGCCGTGTCCCGCTCAAACAGATACAGCAGTGCCCGCAACGCCGGGCCGCGCGGGCCTTCCAGATCCGGGTCCATTTCCAATATCAACCGGGCGTCATCTCTGGCGACTTCCATCAAATCCTGGTGCGCCAGGGGGTCGGCCAGGCGGAAGGTGGGGAAACCGCTTTGGCGGGTGCCGAGCAACTCGCCGGTGCCCCTTAAACGCAGATCTTCTTCGGCGATGCGGAAGCCGTCCTCCGTGTCGCGCATGATGGCGATGCGGGCCCGCGCCGTTTCGCCCAAGGGCTCGGCGTACAACAACAGGCAATGACCTTGCTGGGCGCCCCGGCCGACCCGGCCGCGCAGCTGGTGGAGCTGCGCCAGGCCGAAGCGTTCGGCGTGTTCAATGGCCATGATGGTGGCCTCGGGCACGTCCACGCCGACCTCAATGACGGTCGTCGCGACCAGGACCTTTGTTTCGCCCGCGACAAAGGCGGCCATGGCGGCGTCTTTCTCCCGTGCCTTCATGCGGCCGTGGATCAGGCCCACTTGCCCGGGCCCGAACAGGCGCGCCAGGGTGGCATGGCGTTCATCCGCCGCGGCCAGGTCCAGTTGCTCGTTTTCCTCCACCAGGGGGCAGACCCAGAAGGCTCTTGCGCCATTTTGTGTCGCCCGTTGCACGCCGGCGACCACCTGGTCCAGGCGGCTCAAGGGCATGGAGCGGGTATCCACCGGCTGCCGGCCCGGCGGCTTGCCGTGCAGCAGCGAGATATCCATGTCGCCATAGACGGTCAGGCTCAAGGTGCGGGGGATCGGGGTGGCGGTCATGACCAGAATGTCGGCGGCCAGCCCCTTGTCGCCCAGGTTCAGGCGTTGATGCACGCCGAACCGATGCTGTTCGTCGATCACGGTCAGGGCCAGGTCCTTGAACACCACGTCCTCGGTAAACAGAGCATGGGTGCCGATCATGATGTCGATCTGGCCATCGGCCAGATCGTCAAGAATGGCCAGTCTCGGCCGCCCCTTGTTGCGCCCGGTGAGGATCTGGATACGGATGGGCAGGTCCCCGCATAGTTCCGAGAGGGTATCGAGATGCTGGCGGGCCAGAATTTCCGTGGGCACCATGAAGGCGGCCTGTGCGCCACTCTCCACCGCCGCCAGCATCGCGGTAAGCGCCACTACGGTCTTGCCGCTGCCCACGTCGCCCTGCAACAGTCGCAGCATGCGCAACGGTTTGGCCATGTCGGACTGAATTTCGTGCAGCACGTCGCGCTGACCCTCGGTCAGCTCGTAGGGCAGGGCGGCGGCCAGCATGCGCCGCAGTCCACCGTCTCCGTTGATGGCCCGGCCGGCGCGTTTTCGGGCGGCGTTGCGGATCATCGCCAATGCAAGTTGATTGCCCAGCAATTCGTCATAGGCCAGGCGGCGGCGGTGCGGGTCATCGGGCTCCAGCGCGGCCTGGCCGCCCGGCTCATGGGCCGCGAACAGGGCCGCCCGCCAGGAAGGCCATTTCTGTTTCGCCAGCCAGGCGCCATCCTGCCATTCGGGCAAATCAGGCGTCTGTGCCAAGGCGCCCTGGACAGCCCGGTGCAAGGGCTTGGCGGTCAGGCCCGTGGTCAGGGGATAGGTCGCCTCCACGGCGGGCAGTTCATCCACTTTGTCGGGGGCGACCACATGGTCGGGATGGGGCATCTGGATCTCGGCGCCGTAGTGACCGATCTGGCCGGAGATCACCCGTTCCATGCCGATGGGCAACAGCTTTTCCAAGTAATCCGCCTTGGCATTGAAGAATACCAGGCTGACCGTGGCTGTCTCGTCGCTGCACAGCACTTTGTAGGGTTGGCGGCGGTTGGGGGCGGGGATGTGTTCGTCCACGGTCACGGTCAGGGTTGCCACCATGCCGTCGGGGGCGCCGGCCACCGTGGGGCGGAAGCGCCGGTCGATCAGGCCCGTGGGCAGGTGCCAGCACAGATCGACCAGGTTTTTGCCCGCCAGACGCTCGATCAATTGGCCCAGTCGCGGGCCCACGCCCTTCAGCGCGGTGACCGGTTTGAAGATGGGGAACAGGATTTCTGGTCTCATGCTGACGGGTACGTTATATGCTGTGGCCGGAGGTTGGAAGTGCCATGCCAGAAGAGATACCCGAAGACAGAGTGGAAGATACCGAAATCCGCCGCAAGCGCCTGCGCTATCACAGCTGGCATCGCGGCACCAAGGAGTTGGACCTGGTTCTGGGCCAGTTCGGCGA
>JAPYUH010000096.1 GCA_029936195.1 Alphaproteobacteria bacterium | reverse complement strand
CTAGGTCTCCTTTGATCCAACCGCGCCGGGAGCGCACGGTCATGCGAACAAAATGGATGGGTATCGGCTTGCCCGCAAAGCATGATATCTCTACCTTGCCTGAGTTAATTTTGGTCTAGGGAGGTTTGGACATGGCGCGCAGATTGCCGTCCCTGAATGGGTTGCGGGCGTTCGAGGCGGCCGCCCGGCACGAGAGTTTCACCAAGGCGGCTGATGAACTGTGCGTGACCCAAGGTGCCGTCAGCCACCAGGTCAAGGCGTTGGAAGCCGAACTGGGGGTGAAATTCTTCAACCGGGAGCCCAAACGCCTGATCATTACCGAGGCCGGACGCCGCTATCTAGAGGTAGTGCGCGATGCCCTGGATCGTATCGCCGCCGGAACAGACAGCCTGCAACAACGGCAGAACGCGGGCGTTCTGACCGTCAGCACATCGCCGAATTTCGCTTCCAAATGGCTGGTACATCGCCTTGGCCGCTTTGCCGAGGCACATCCCGGCATCGACCTGCGCGTCTCGGCCAACATGCATCATGTGGATTTCGCCCGCGAAGACATCGACATCGCCGTGCGTCATGGCGACGGTACCGAACATGGCCTGCATGTCACCCGGCTTTATACGGAGGAGCTACTGCCGGTCTGCAGCCCGGCACTGTTGGCGGGGCCCCACCCCCTACGCCAACCCCGAGATTTAATGCATCATACATTGTTGCATATGGATCACCGCCAGGATTGGTCGAAATGGCTGGTCGCGGCCGGCGTCGGGGATATGGATCTGTCGCGCGGACCTGTTTTCAACCAGGCCAGCATGGGCATCGATGCCGCCGTGGACGGACAGGGCGTGGCCCTGGCACGGACCGGCCTGGCCGCCCATGATTTGATCGCCGGCCGCCTGATCCGGCCCTTTGATCTGGCCCTGGCCGTTCCCTATGCCTATTGGATCGTCTGTCCCAAGGCGACCGCCAACCTGCCCAAGATCACAACATTCCGCGACTGGCTATTGGCGGAGGCGGCGGAGGATGTCCGCCGGTTGGCCGATTTGGCATAATTTCGATTGTGGTGACGGGGCGGGCCGCCGTTGGTCGATTGGGCGGCCTTGACAGGCTTGGAGACCACGGCAAAATGGTGGGCAAGAGATCAAGCCAGTAATCCGGGGCCGGCGGCGAGAGTAGGTTTCAATTTGCGTTCTCCGACATTGATTACAGCTGCCGTTTCCCTTGGCCTTGTACTGGGGCAGCTGGCGATTATGGCCGTACCGGCCCTGGCCATGGAATTGTCCGGGCTCTGGCATCTTGACGCTTCGGAGATCGGCTGGTTGGGCGGTATCTATTTCGCCGGCTATGCCATGGCCTTGCCTTTCCTGCCCGGATTCACGAACCGCTTCGATGATAGATCGGTCTATGCCGCCGCCGCCCTGACCGGCGCCGGCGCCGCCCTTGGCATGGCCCTGTTCGCCGACGGGTTCTGGTCGGCCTTGGTGTTTCGCTTCATTGCCGGCATGGGGTTTTCCGGTATCCACATCATCGGCATGAAATTGCTGGCCGACCGTCTGGCGGGCGATGGGCAGGCACGGGCCAGCGCGTTTTACACCGGCGCCTTCGCGTTGGGCAGCGGATGTTCGTATCTGCTTGCCGGATATCTATCGACGGCATTGGGATGGGAGGCGGTATTTTTCGCCGTCTGCTTGGGTTCCCTTTGCGCGATACCGGCATTGTTGCTGATCGGTCCGCCGCCCGATGGCCAACTTCCCGCCAGCCGGGGCCGCCTGGCGGATTTCGCCGCCGTACTGCGCGATGGAGAGTCCTTGCGATACATCGTCGCCTATGCAGGCAACCTGTGGGAGGTCTTTGCCATACGGGTCTGGTTTGTACCTTTTCTGGCCTTCAACCATGCCTCGAACGGTGATGCCGAACTGGACATGCAGCCGACGACATTGGCCGCCCTGTCGGTTCTGATCGCCGTACCCTTGAACATCCTAATCGCTGAAATAGGCATTCTATATGGACGCAAACTGGTCATAGGCGTGGTGTCGGGGGCATCGGTTCTGGTCTGCGGCGCCCTGGGCTGGCAGGCGGCGGGCGCCTACGGTCTGGTTCTCGTACTGCTTTTGTTGCATGGGGTCACAAGCTATGGCGACGTGGGCGCCATCGCGGGCGGCTTCGCGGCGGCCACCAAACGGGAAACCCGGGCGGCCGCGTTGAGTTTGTTGGGCATGGCCGGATTTACCTTTGGCTTTCTCGGCCCGCTCGCGGTCGGTCTGGCCATTCAGCAGGGCGGTGGCCGGGACCAGGCGACAGCATGGCTATGGGGTTTTGCCGTCATGGCCTTGGGTTCCGTGGTGTCGGGATTGGCCATGCCGTGGCGTGGGAAATCATGATCGCCGTAACAACAGGAACAGGGTTGTCATTTACAATGCGTCGCTGATCGCCTGGGCCAATGTGCCGGTGTCCGCCTGACCGCCGAGGTCGGGGGTGCGAACCGAGCCGTCGGCCAGAACAGCCACGATCGCCGCCTCAATATCGCGGGCGGCCGCCGCCTCGCCCAGGTGCTCCAGCATCATGGCGCCGGTCCAGATCTGCGCGATGGGATTGGCGATGGCCTTGCCGGCGATGTCGGGAGCGGAACCATGCACGGGCTCGAACATCGAGGGGTGCGCGCCGGCGGGGTTCAGGTTGGCCGCCGGCGCCAGGCCCATGCCGCCAACCACGGCGGCGCCCAGGTCCGAGAGAATATCGCCGAACAGGTTGGAGCCGACCACCACGTCAAACCAATCCGGATGCTGCACGAAATGGGCCGATAGGATATCGATATGGAACTGGTCCGTCTCGATATCCGGGTATTCAGCCGCCATTTTTTCGAACCGTTCGTCCCAGTAAGGCATGGTGTGGATGATGCCGTTTGATTTCGTGGCCGAAGTGACCTTGCCAGGGCGGCCCCGCTCCGCCGCGCGCTTGGAGGCAATTTCGAAAGCATGGCGCAGAATTCGGTCGACCCCATGGCGGGTAAAGACCGCCTCCTGGATCACCGTCTCGCGCTCCGTACCCTCGTAAATGCGGCCGCCCATCTGGGAGTATTCACCCTCGGCATTTTCGCGCACGATAACCATGTCGATATCGCCGGCGCCGCGCCCCGCCAGGGGAGAGTTCACCCCCTCGAACAGTTTTAACGGCCGCACGTTGGCATATTGGTCAAAGGCGCGCCGGATGGGGATCAACAGACCCCAAAGCGAGATATGGTCCGCTACGCCGGGATAGCCCACCGCGCCGAGGAATATGCCGTCGAAGGCCGCCAGTTGTTCCGGGCCGTCCTGGGGCATCATGGCGCCCAGTTTGGTGTAGCGCTCGCAGCTCCAATCGAACTCGGCCCACTCGAAACTGAAGCCATGCTGCCCGCCGACCCTTTCCAGCACTTGCGCCGCCGCGGGGACTACCTCATGGCCGATGCCGTCACCGGGGATCAGGGCAATCTTATATGTCTTGTTACTCACGGGTCGGCTCCAACTTTATGGGGTTTGGCGGCACAGTCTAGCGGCTTCAATGATAGGGTAACAGCGAATTGGGAGGATCATTCATGGACAAGCTATTCGATACCGCCAAAGTGCAACAGCTCTGGCAGCATGTTTTGAACTGGGTCAAGGTTTATGCCCTGAACCTCGACAACGCAGTGCAATTGGGCGCGGTCGGGATAGCCCTCGTCGCCGCACTGGCGTTGGCGCCAACCGCGCGCCGGGGCATAGTCTGGCTTTCCGGCCTGCGCGGCAATGAGGCATGGCTGGCAAGGGCAGGGGATATTCTGGCCGCCTTGGCGCTGCCCTTTACCTGGATGGTGATCCTATGGATATCCGCACTGTCGGGGGAACAGGCGGGCTGGCCGCACCATTTGCTAACCATTGCCGTCAGCCTGCTGACCGCCTGGATCGTTATTCACCTGGCGACTTCGCTGATCCGGGAGCCGGCCATCGCCAAATTGGTCACCATTGCCGTCTGGAGCGCCGCCGCCCTGAATATTCTCGGCCTGCTGGACCCGACCATCACCTTGTTGGACAGCCTGGCCCTGAATGTGGGCGGGCTGCGCATTTCCGTGTTGACCGTGATCAAGGGCGTCTTCGCCTTGAGCGTCCTGGTCTGGGCCGCCATGTTGTTGGCCCGGGTTACGGAACAGCGCATCTCGGCCATTGGCAGTCTGACGCCGTCCCTGCGGGTGCTGCTGACCAAGCTGGTAAAAATCGTTCTGGTGACAATCGCCGTGGCCATCGCCATTAGCGCGGTCGGCATCGATCTGACCGCCTTCGCGGTATTTGGCGGCGCCATCGGTATCGGCGTGGGTCTGGGCCTGCAAAAGTCCATCGCCAATCTGATCTCGGGCGTGATGATCCTGCTGGATAAGTCCATCAAGCCTGGCGATGTGATCGAGGTGGGAGAGACCTATGGCCAGGTAAAATCCCTTGGCGGACGATATGCCTCCGTCATCACCCGTGATGGGGTGGAACATTTGATCCCCAACGAAGATCTGATCGGCCAGAAAGTTGCCAACTGGACCCATTCCAGCAGTGAAATCCGCCTGCGAATTCCCGTCGGCGTATCCTACAACGCCGATATACGCCGGGCCATGGCACTAATGGAGGAGGCGGCGGCGGAAACCGAGCGGTTGATCAAACACCGCCCGACGGTGGTGCAGATGAAAGGCTTTGGCGACAGTTCCGTGGACCTGGAACTCCTTGTCTGGATCAACGATCCCATGAATGGCTTGGCCAACATAAAAAGCGAAATATTGCTTGGCGTCTGGGACAAGTTCCGGGAGCACGGGGTTGAACTGCCATTTCCGCAACGGGATTTGCACATCCGTTCGGCCGTACCCCTGGAATTGGCACCGCAAATGGCCAATTGACGCGGCCGCCCGGCCATGGAAGAAGGCTCGTGCCTTGATTGGAATTGCCCATGAAATCTCTCGTCCTGACCTTCATCGCCACGGACCGTCCCGGTCTGGTCGATACCCTGTCGGAAGCTGTAACCGATGCCGGCGGTAACTGGCTGGAAAGCCGCATGGCCTGCCTGGCGGAAAAATTTGCCGGTATCGCGCGGGTGGAGATCCCCGCTGATCGGGAGGCGGCCTTCAAGGCGGCGCTATCGGCACTGGAAAACCAGGGCTTCACATTGACCGTGGAGGCGGCGACCACCGCCGCCCCGCCGGACGGCCCGGTACTGCATCTGGAACTGCTCGGTCCCGATCATCCCGGCATCGTCCACGACATCACCCATTGCCTGGCCGAACATGGCGCTTCGGTGGAGGAGATGGAGACCAGTCTGCTTCGCGCACCCATGGGCGGCGACATGCTGTTTCAGGCCACCGCCAGGGTACGGGTGCCCGCCGCCCTGAGCGAAGACAGCTTGCGGGACGCCGTGGAAGCCTTGGCCGGCGCCTTGATGGTCGATAACACCTTGCGCGAGGATGGAAATTGACATGACGATGCCACGTCTCAGTGTGGAAGAGGTCAAATTGGTTGGTCCGCGACCACGAACACACGCACCAGGCCATTGACGACGCACGCGGTTATGCTCATTTGTTAAAGACCCTTTTGATCGATACGGAACCAAGGATTGTGAAGTGATGCCCAACAACGATGCAAGAAAAGCCCGCGCCGTGGGCATCAACCATGTGGCGCTCGAGGTCGGCAATATCGAGGAGGCCCTGGCGTTTTATGGCGGTTTCATCGATTTCGAGCTTGAAAGCAAAAGCCAGACGGCGGCCTTCGTCTATTTCGGCGATCAGTTCATCAATTTCAGTTTGGGCCGTACCCAGGCCCCCGACGAAAAACGGCATTTTGGCATTGCCGTGGACGACAAGGACCTGGCGCGGAAGACGTTGGAGGGCATGGGCATCACTTTTCTTGATACCCGGTTCCTGGATTTCCTCGACCCCTGGGGCAACCGGGTGGAGATCACCACCTATACCAATATCCAGTTCTCCAAGGCCGACCATGTTCTCAAGGGCATGGGCCTGGCGCATCTGAGCAAGACCGACAACGCCATCGAACAATTGCGCAAGAAAAACATGGCGCCGTAGCGTCTCGCGAGTAGCGCTATGGCTTTCCCCTAGGCCGGCTCCACGGCCGATCGCCACGATCATCGTTGGCGCCGACCACGTTGATTTCGCCATTGCGCCAGCGGACGGCAATGGCGCCACGGCGCCATAGGTCGAAACGGTCAATCACCAGCTTGGCGGAGGGACAGTTGAATGTCACAGGTACCGCCGAAAGAACCAGATCGGCGACCCGGCAATCGTCTTCCAAGGCGCGGGCATCCCGGACAAAGCCCACCTTGTGTCCATGCTTGACCAGGGCGCAGCCCAAGCGGTCGCATCGCATGACCCTTTCGTCCTTGACGGGGTCCTGCCGGCCCCAGCGGCGCAGCCAGGTATCCAGGGTAATGCTTTTGCGCCGATAGGGCGCGGCAACCAGGATTGCGCCGCTGTCCAGCCGGGCCGCCATGGCCTTGCCCCGGCCATCAATCAGGATATCCGGCGGGTCGCCATGGGCCGCCAGGACAATGCCAAGCACGATCGCCACCACGCCGCCGTAACGCCAACGGCCCCGCCACAGACACAGCCATAGCCCACCCAGGGTCATGACCGCCAATGGCCAGACTGAAAATGCGGGCACCAGGGCCACCGCGCCGGGCCAACCGGCCACCGTGTCCGCCACCACCAGCATGGCCTCGATACCGTAGCCCATTGGCACCAATGCCAATTGTTCCCAACCAAACGGCAACAGCACGAAGGCGGCCAGGGCGCAGGGCATCACCCACAGGGCGGTCAGGGGCACGGCGATCAGGTTGGCCGCCAGGCCGTACATAGCGGCCCGGTTGAAATGGTACAGCGCATAGGGTGCGGTCGCCAGACTGGCTACCAACGTGGTTAGCAGCACGGCGCCCAGATACAGGCTGAACCGTTTGGCCCGGCCGCCGTCCGACCGCCAGCGCACCATGACCGGTCCATAATTTTCATAGATCGCGGTCAATCCCACCACGGCGGCGAAGGACATCTGGAAGCTGACCGAAAGCAGGCTTTCGGGCGCCCACAGCAACACGGCGACGGCGGCCCAGGCCAGCAGCCGGAAGGAAATCGCCACCCGGTCCAGCATCACCGCCAGCATCATCAGGGCCAGCATCAAAAATGCCCGCTGGGTCGGCACCGTGGCGCCGGTCAGCACCATATAGGCGAAGGCGCCCAGCAAGGCGGCAGCGGCGGCCCATTTCTTGATGGGCGCGCGCAGGGCCAGGCCGGGCACCAAGGCCAGCAGGAAACGCAGGGTAAAGAACAGCCAACCGGCAATCAGGCCCACGTGCAGCCCCGAAATCGCCAACAGATGCGCCAAGCCGGCATCCCGCATATCCTGCAAGACCGCCTCGGGAATGGCGCCCCGGTCGCCGGTCATCAGGGCGGCCGCCACGGCACCGGCGGTGCCAGGCAACTGCCGCCGGATATGTTGCGCCAAATTGCGCCGCCATTCCACTATGCGCAAATTCAGACCCGTGCGGTCCGCCGCCGCCACCACCTTGGCCCGGGAAACGGCATAGCCCACGGCGCCAATCTCCTTGAACCAGGCGGCGCGGGCGAAATCATAGGCGCCGGGCGCGGCTGGTCCGGCGGGGGGCATCAAAACCGCGCGCAGGCTGATCCGGTCGCCAACCACGAGGGGCGGTTCGGGGCTGTGGCGCAGGGTCAATCGCACCAACGTGGGCGCCCGCCAGCGCGGACGTTTCGGTATTTCGCCTTCGCGCAAGGACAGGCGAAAGCCACGAGGCCGGGTTTCAATATTGACGATGGTCCCGGTTAAA
The DNA here is from genome assembly GCA_029936195.1 of Alphaproteobacteria bacterium. Lineage (GTDB taxonomy): Bacteria > Pseudomonadota > Alphaproteobacteria. The sequence goes on along the minus strand of JAPYUH010000096.1, from coordinate 6,659 downwards.
TAAACCGGACCGATGCGTTTTTCCAATACCAGGCCGGCAACCCGGTTGCTGCGGTCCTGGGCCGCCCAGAACCCCGCGGCAATGGCCAGAAGCGCCAACAATACCAACAGCACGTATCCATGGCGCCGTCCCAACCAGGCGGCCGCGAGCAGGACCGACACCACGCCGGGACCCGCATACCAGGGTGGCTCCAACGGCAAGGTAAAGTACAACGCGACGCCAAGGCCCAGCATGACCGGCAGCCATAGGGGCCAGCGCTCCCGCTCGGCCAGGAACGCCTGGGTCAGTTGGGCCGTTGGCCTCCGCCAAGGTGATGTGATAGATAACGCCACGCGCCATATTAGGCACCATAGGCCCCCCACTGAAAAGCGAAAAGCATGTCCGTGATTACCCGTTTCGCCCCCTCCCCCACCGGGTTCCTCCATATCGGCGGCGCCCGCACCGCGCTGTTCAACTGGCTGTTTGCCCAACACCATGGCGGGCATATGCTGCTGCGTATCGAGGATACGGACCGGGCGCGCTCCACCGAAGCGGCGGTGACGGCCATTCACGAGGGCCTGGAATGGCTGGGCCTGGATTGGCGTGGGGAGCCGATCTCGCAATTCGCCCGCGCCGCCCGCCATGGCGAGGTTGCCCGTGAACTGCTGGCCGCCGGCAAGGCTTATCACTGTTACTGCACGCCCCAGGAATTATCGGAGATGCGCGAGACGGCCAAGGCCGAGGGCCGCTCCATGCGTTATGACGGCCGCTGGCGGGACCGGGACCCGGGCGAGGCGCCGGCGGGTCAGGCGCCGGTCATTCGCCTAAAATCCCCGCAATCGGGCACAACCGTGGTCCATGATCTGGTCCAGGGCGAGGTAAAGGTGGGGAACAGCGAAATGGATGACATGGTGCTGTTGCGGGCCGATGGCACGCCGACCTACATGCTGGCGGTGGTTGTCGACGACCACGACATGGCCGTCAGCCACGTCATTCGCGGTGACGACCATCTGACCAACGCTATCCGCCAACGGCAGATATATGACCTGATGGGATGGCAGGCACCACAGTTTGCCCATATACCCCTGATCCACGGGGCGGACGGCGCGAAACTGTCAAAACGCCACGGCGCTTTGGGCGTGGAAGCCTATCGTGACATGGGTATTCTGCCCGCCGCTTTGCGCAACTACCTCCTCCGCCTTGGGTGGAGCCATAGCGATGACGAGATCTTTGACACCGCCCAGGCCGTTGAATGGTTTGACCTGGATGCCATCGGCAAATCACCCTCCCGGTTCGATATCCCCAAACTGGAAAATCTAAACAGCCACTATTTGCGCACCATGGACGAGGTGGCGCTGTGTGCTCTTTGCCGGGATCAACTGGTCGCGACTATTGGGCGGGCTTTATCGGAGACGGAACAGGACCGTCTGCCCCTGGCCATGGGCGCCCTAAAGGAGCGGGCAAAAACCCTGGTGGAATTGGCCGACAAGGCGATGTTTCTGTTGGACAACCGGCCGCTTGAGATGGAGGAAAAGGCCGCCGCCCTGGTCCAGGGCGGAGATGCGCCGGGCTTGCTGGCCAAGGCTCATGCCTGCCTCGGCGGGGTCACGGATTGGAACCACGATGGCCTGGCGGATGCCATTCGCGGCCTGGCGGATGCGGAAGGTCTGAAGCTGGGAAAACTGGCCCAGCCCTTGCGCGCGGCGTTGACGGGACGCAACGCGTCGCCTGGAATTTTCGAAGTTTTGTATTTTCTGGGCCGCCGGGAAAGCCTGGATCGAATTGGTGACCATATGGAATAAGCGCCATATTTTCACTTTTTGTTCTATACGGCAAAATCGACCCTACGCTAATGGGGCCGCCTCGGTTATACTGGCCCCAGCAAACAATGCAGTTTCAAAGACATGCCGGCCCAGCGTCATGCGGTCCGGCCAATCACAAAATACGGGAGAGATCTCATGGCGGCAAAAACAATTTCCCTTGGCGGTGCGGACGGTGGCACGGATTTCGATGTTATGTCCGGCACCTTGGGGCCCGATGTCATCGATATTCGCAAGTTATATGGCGCGACGGACCAATTCACCTACGATCCGGGCTTCACCTCCACGGCGAGTTGTGAAAGCAAGATCACATTTATTGACGGCGAGCAGGGCATTTTGCTGCATCGCGGCTATCCCATTGACCAGTTGGCGGAAAACAGTGACTTTTTGGAGACATGTTATCTGCTCTTGAACGGCGAGTTGCCTGATACCGGGCAACGGGACAAATTTGTCCACGACATCACCTATCATTCCATGGTGCACGAACAATTGGCGCAGTTTTATCGCGGTTTCCGCCGCGATGCCCATCCCATGGCCATTCTGGTCGGCGTGGTCGGCGCCCTTTCGGCATTTTATCACGACAGCACGGATATTGATGACCCCCATCAACGCATGGTGGCGAGCTATCGCCTGATCGCCAAAATGCCCACCATCGCGGCCTGGGCCTATAAATATTCCATCGGCCAGCCGTTCATGTATCCGCGCAACGATCTCTCCTATGCGGAAGATTTCCTGCACCTGATGTTCGCCGTGCCGTGCGAGAGTTACGAAATCAACCCCATTGTCTCCAAGGCCATGGACCGCATTTTGATCCTGCACGCGGATCATGAACAAAACGCCTCCACCTCCACCGTGCGCACGGCGGGGTCTTCGGGCGCCAATCCCTTTGCCTGCATCGCCGCCGGCATAGCCTCGCTATGGGGTCCCGCCCATGGCGGCGCCAATGAAGCGGTGTTGAAAATGCTGGGCGAGATCGGTGAAGTGGGCAATGTGGAGAAAGCGTTGGAGCGGGCGAAGGATCCGGACGACAATTTCCGCCTCATGGGCTTCGGCCACCGGGTCTACAAGAACTATGACCCCCGCGCCAAGGTGATGATGGCAACCTGTCACGAGGTGCTGGACGAACTCGGCGTCGATGATCCGTTGTTGGAACTGGCCATGAAGTTGGAGAAAATTGCCCTGAGCGATCCCTACTTCGTCGACCGGAAGCTCTATCCCAACGTGGATTTCTATTCCGGCATCATCCTGCGTGCCCTGGGCTTCCCGACCTCCATGTTCACGGTGATTTTCGCCTTGGCCCGCACGGTGGGCTGGGTTGCCCAGTGGAACGAGATGATCGAGGATCCCAGCCAGAAGATCACACGGCCGCGTCAACTTTACACCGGGCGGACCGAACGGTCCTTTGTATCTTTGGCCGACCGGTAGGATTGGCGTTTAGAGTTGAATTCGGGCCCGCTTCATGCGGGCCCTTTTTCGTGGTCATTTATCAATCTGGCCATCCATCAAACCCAAAATGGCGTCCGCCGCCCGCAGGCTGGGCGCGATACCGTCCCGGCCGAGAAGCCCGGCAATGTGGGCAAATTTCTCCTGTTGCCGGGCCCGATGGCCGGAGTCGTCCAGCATGTCCGCTAAGGCCTTGGCAATGGGTTGGGGCTGGCAGTTTTCCTGTAGAAACTCCGCCATGACTTTTTCCCCGGCCAGGATATTCGGTAGCGCCACATGGGGAATGGTCAACATGCGCCGCACCAGGGCCGCCGTGATCGGATTGGTGCGATAAGCGACCACGGACGGCACCCCCCGCAGGGCAAGCTCCAACGATACGGTGCCCGAGGCGGCGAGCGCCGCTTGAGCGGCGGCGAAGGCGTCCGCCCGTCCCGAGGGTCCTTGCATCAAATGTGTCGGCATGGGCCAGGATTGAACGGCCTGGGCAACGGTTTCAGCGACTTGTTCAACGGTGGGTATGACAATATGCAGCCCGGGCCGGGCCTGGTGCAATATCTCCGCCACACCGGCAAAGGTCGGCAACAGGCGGCGGACTTCGCCCACGCGGCTGCCTGGCAGCAATGCCAGCACCGGCGCATCGGCGGCAATGCCGTTGCGCTTTCGCAGGGCCGGTCCGTCGCCGGGCATCTCGGCCACGCCCTCGATAATTGGGTGGCCGACGAACTCACAGGGCAGGTCAAAGTCTTGAAAAAACGCCGGCTCGAACGGAAGTAAAGCCAGAAGATGGTCTATTCGCCCAGCCAGATGCCGAGCCCGGCCAGGGCGCCAGGCCCAAACCTGGGGCGCCACATAGTGGATCAGGGGGATGCCTTCCCCTGCCAGACGTTTGGCCAGGCGGAACGAGAAACCAGGCGCATCAATGGTAATCAGGGCGGCGGGACGCTTGGTCCTGACATGCGCCGCCGTTTCCGACAGTCGGCGCAGCAATAAAGGCAGACGGGGCAGTATTTCGGCCAGGCCCATGACGGAGAGGTCGGAAATGGGGAACAGGCTTTTCATGCCCACCGCCGCCATCTGTGCCCCACCGATGCCGCTAAAACTCACGGGGCCTTGGTGGCGCTGCTCAAGGGCGCCGATCAGCCGGGCGCCCAGGACATCACCGGAAGCCTCCCCCGCAACCATCACGAAATGGCGCCCGGCCTGGTTCAGGGTTCTTCCCCCGCGGAAGCTTTCAGATATTCATCAAGGGCGACACCGCAAACAAAAATCCCAGCCGCATCGGCCGCAGCGGCCACCGCCTCCCGATCCGCGATCAAGGCGCCGCCGGCGGCCACGGCGATGCCCTTTAACCCGGCCGCCGCCGCGCCCTCCACTGTGGGTACGCCAATGGTCGGCAGATCGACCCGGCGTTCCTGGCCCGGCTTGGGCCGCTTAACCAGAACGCCGCCCCGCTCCGCGCCCCGGAAATCGCCGCATCTGTGCAACATGGCATCGGTGCCCTCGGCCGCCTCGACCGCCAGCACGTAACCATCCCGCACCACCACGGCCTGGCCAATATCCATGACACCCAACCGGGCCACCACATCCATGCCCCGGGCAATATCGGCACGGTCAACCGTATCAGGTTCATGGGCGCCAACCACGCCCAATGGGGCGCAAAGATCGGCCAGGATCTGTTCCGCGCCCAGGATGGTGAAACCCTGTTGTTCGAGTTCCTCCACCACGACCTTCATCAAGGCATCGTCGCCCTTGCGGGCCGCCTTGATGATCTTGGGCAGCAACTTGGCGCCATGCCAATCCGGTTTCAGCTTGCTGAAATCCGGGCGCCCGACCGGACCGATCAGCACCAATTCCTCGACCCCTGCATCCTTCAACAAGCGTATGGTCCGCCCCACCGTGGGCAGATCCACCCAGGCATGGGCGATACCGCCGGCCACGGTCTCGGGCGCGGTTTCGCCGTTGAAGGCAATGACGAAAAACTCCCGGCCCATTGACCGGCAGGCCTGGACGATTTGCCCCGGCAGCGCCCCACGACCGGCGAGAATGCCCAGTTTAGGCGGCACGGTCCAGTTTCGGCTGACAGAGGGCGCGGGAAGAATCCGCCTGGATAAAGGCCACGATCTCCATCACCTGTTCATGGTCCGCGAACATGGTGGCGACATCGACCAGGCGTTCCTGCATGGTGCCTTCCTGGGCGAACAACAGGCGATAGGCGGCCCGCAGGCCATGAATTTCCTCCCGGCCAAAGCCACGGCGTTTCAACCCGATGATATTCAGGCCGCTCAAATACGCCCGGTTGCCCAGCACCGAACCATAGGGGATGACGTCGCTTTCCACCGCTGATTTGCCGCCGATCATGGCGTGGCGGCCAATTCTGACGAATTGATGCACCCCCGACATGGCACCCAGTATGGCGTGGTCCTGCACCTCGACATGGCCGCCAAGACCCACATTGTTGACCAATATGACGTGATCGCCAATGAGACAATCGTGGGCCACATGGGCCCCGACCATGATCAGACAATTGTTTCCCACCCGGGTGACCAATTTACCGCCCGCGGTGCCGGGATGCATTGTGACATGTTCGCGAATGATATTGTTGGCGCCAAGGATCAACTCCGATGGTTCGCCGGAATATTTTGTATCCTGTGGCGCCGTACCCAGGGCGGCAAAAGGAAAGACACGGCAGTTCGGCCCAATCGTGGTCTTGCCGGCGATCACGACATGGCTGTCAAGCACGACGCCGTCGGCCAGATTGACGCCCGCGCCAACCGTGCAAAAGGGGCCGATCCGCACGCCTTCGCCCAGGATCGCGCCGTCTTCAATGATTGCCGAGGGGTGTATGTTCGCCATCGTGTTATCCTATTCTTCAACCAACATGGCAGCAAATTTGGCCTCGCTGCACAGTTTACCGTCTACAAAGACCTCGCCCTTGAAACGCCAGACATTGCCCCGCGCCCGTTCCTTGACAACATTGATACGCATGACATCGCCTGGCCCCACGGGGCGGCGAAAGCGGCATTTGTCAATGGACATGAAATAAACCAGTTTGCCCTCGGCCTCCCCGCCCATGGAATGCACAACCAGTATACCCGCGGTCTGGGCCATGGCCTCAACGATCAGCACACCGGGCATCATCGCGCGTTGTGGGAAGTGGCCCTGAAATTGCGGTTCGTTGATGGTAACATTTTTGATGCCGACGGCGCTTTCACCAGCAACAATTTCAACCACCCGATCCACCAGCAGCATGGGATAGCGGTGAGGTATCATTTCCATGATACGGCCAATATCAACGCTATCAACCGTTCCGGTTTCCACTAAATCACTTTCCGGGTCTCCTACTGGGACTCCCGGGGTGTCACCCGTAACGTCTTCCATCATTCTTTCCCGCCCCCACTCTTGCCCGCGATCCCGCCC
>JAPYUH010000365.1 GCA_029936195.1 Alphaproteobacteria bacterium | reverse complement strand
CGCTCCCGCGCGCCCGAACGCCTTGCGGGCCCATGAATACTTCTTCGTGGTTACCTTGGATAACGTGCGCGCCGCGGGCCTTCAGCAATGCAACGACCTCGTTGGAAAACCGGTACTCGAAAATGCTGTCGCCCAGACACAGCAGTTCATCGATCTGCCCCATGATGTCCAAAGCACGGGTCAAGCCGTCGAAATTGCAATGCAGATCGGAGACTATTCCGAGCTTCACGAAGGGTTCCTTCCGTCACGGTGAACGCCGCGCCCGCGAACACGCCGTTCGTAAGTGAAGTGGTATTTCATGTTTTATCGTCTCGGGGATCGTCTCGGCTAGTGGTGAACATCGTTGATGGGCCGGTGTTCGCTGGGGTTCGCTACAGCACGCAACCGTAATGCGCGCTGGAGACCAAGCGCCGATATTTGCCCAGCACCGAACTCTCGGCCACGTCGGATAACGCTGGTGTAACCAATCGCGCCATGCGGGCCGCCATTTCGTCTGGCGTTATATCGAGGTCAAGCCGGCGCGTGTTTGGGTTGATGACAATGGTGTCGCCATCGCGCACCACGCCAATTGGCCCACCCTTTGCGCCTTCGGGACAGATATGCCCGACCAGGATGCCGTGCGAGACGCCGGAAAAGCGGCCGTCCGTGATAAGCGCAACCTCTTTTCCCAACCCACGCCCTTGAAGCTGAATGGTCAAATGCACCATCTCGGGCATTCCGGGCGCGCCGACGGGGCCAACGTGTCGAACGACAACCACATCACCCGCAATCACGCTGCCGTCGCGCAACGCCGCAATTGCCGCTTGTTCGCTGTCGAAGACTTTTGCCTTGCCGCGAAACTCGCCATCCTCGAGGGACTTTCCAGAGAGCTTCAACAGGCAGCTTTCCGGCGCCAGCGAGCCCGTCAAAACACTGATGTGATTACCAGGCGCCGCCAGCGGTCGTGCAATCGGAAAAACCACATCCTGTTCAGGCAGATTTTCCGGCAACGCGACTTCCGCAAGGTTTTCGGCAAGTGTCCTGCCCGTTACCGTCATGACATCACCATGAAGCAGGCCGGCCTCAAGCAGCGCTTTCATAACCACGGGGACGCCGCCGACCTGATGCAGCGACACCATGGCATAGACGCCATGCGGTTGCAGGTTGGCGATGAGCGGCACGCGCTCGCCGATACGCTGGATGTCCTCGATCGTAAACGGCACACCCGCCTCTCGGGCGATGGCAAGGACATGCAAATATAAGTTCGTGGAGCCGCCCATCGCGTAGGCGGTCGTTACCGCGTTCTCGAAAGCGTCTCTCACCATGATGTCGCGTGGCCGTACGCCCATCTCCATGAGGCGGTAAAGCGCTTTGACGCTGGCGAGTGCCTGGTTCTTGACGTCGTCGTGGATATCGCTCGCGGCGTCGTAGTCAGCCGGGTGAGACGCACCACGTGGCAGCATCATGCCGATCGCTTCGGCGATGGTGCTCATTGTATTTGCCGTAAACATCGCGCCGCACGTACCGCTGCCCGGCATGACGCAGCGCTGCAGGCTTGTCAGTTCATCATCCGAGACGCGACCGGCTTCCCGGGCGGCGGAAGCTTCCATATAGTCCATGATGGTGAGGTTATTGCCTTTGCTGGCCCACGGTTCAAAATCGACCCGCCCCGGAGAACTTGTTCCCGGATACACCACCAGACCAAAAGCGTTGGTGCGCGCGAGTGGCATCAGAGCGGCGGCCCCGGTCTTGTCGCACCCCGATACCACAATCATCGCATTGCCATGATGGGCATGGTGGCCCGTCTCCATGCAATCAGCCATTAGGTCGCGCGACACCAGACTGTACCCCGCATTCTCGGTACCCTGGGTAAGTGCGTCCGAGACCGCCGGCGCGCCGACCAGCAGGCCCTGGCCCCCCGTTGACGCCACCGCATCAACCAGTAAATCGGCAATACGGCGCACGCGATTGTTACAGCGGTGGGCGTTGGTGTAAGCGTTGGCTATGGTCACCACGGCGTTGGTTTTCACCGCTTCGGCGGGCTCGAATCCCGCCGCGCGCAGCTCAACCGCGCGCAACCCCTGTTTGGCATCGCTCCAGTAGCTCACTGATTTATCCGGCAAAACTGTTCTCCGATGCTGTGTTCTCAGGACGCTCTGGGTGCGGCGTGGAAGCTGAATATAGTCAGCATAAGCCGACAATCGCCATTTGTCCTGCCTTCCTTGATAATACCGACGCCAAGGTTGTACCAATATTCCCTGATCGGCTTGTATCCCCAAAGCCGCCATTTCCATTGTCCTTAAGCGTTCGTGATCTGGATGTTTCCTGCCGAATAATGGAATTCGGATTTGCGGATGGCCAGGTCCGGGAGGCGCCTTGATATTCAACCCGTAGGGGGTATTCTAGGAGATTCGTTAGTGTCGCTCCTTCCCGGAAATATAAGGCTAAGCCATGAAGAATGAATTCGAGAAAAATGGCTATTACGTCCTTAGGAATGTTCTGACAAACACGGAAGTGGACCGGCTCGCAGGGCCGATCCGCGCAGCCTTCAACAGCGGCGATTACGACACCTACCAGGAGGGCTCGGCCTATCCATCGCCGGGCATTCATTCGATGGGCCCGCGGGTTCTGGAAGAATACCCAGACCTCGCGGAATTGAGCCTCGCGCACCCGGCAATCGTGGCGGCGGTCCAGGAGC
>JAPYUH010000095.1:6733-14571 GCA_029936195.1 Alphaproteobacteria bacterium | reverse complement strand
GATGTGAGTTCTCACGAGGTTGTTCATTCGATCCTCTTCTGAAAAGCTGATGTTTGCGACAACAGAAGCTTCGAGGAGAGAACCGAATGAACATGCACCAGAATTCCCGCCTGACGCCGAATGGTCGAGAGTTGTTGATCCAGCGGCATGAACCGGTCGGCCGGGTTATCCATATTCCACGCCCGCTGCCGGACAAATTGGCTTCCTCATCATTGGCCTGACCGGCGTGGTGGCTGCAGTCCGGCCAATCCGACGAACCGAGGGGGCCGATCGAAATATCTTCGATGGTCTGCGCTCTCCCTTGCCTCTGCTGAATAGCGGTGTATGTTGCGGCCTTCGGAATTTGGTATTGCGGCTAGCGGCGCGCGTAATGGCGCCATGGAGGAAAGACGGATCATGACAGAGCAAATCAACACCGGCGTAATGCTGAAGGACAAAGTCATTTTGGTGACTGGTGCCGGGCGCGGCGTGGGGCGTGATATCGCGCTCTTGGCGGCGGCTCAGGGGGCCAAGGTGATCGTCAACGATCTGGGCGGCCAAGCCGACGGCGAGGGCGCGGACAAGTCACCGGCCATGGAAGTGGTCGGCGATATCAAGGAAGCCGGCGGCGAGGCGGCCGCCAATTATGGCTCCGTCGCCGATTTCGGCGCGGCGGAGGCCATGGTTCAGCAGGCCATCGATACCTATGGCCGCATCGACGGCATCGTCAACAACGCCGGCATTCTGCGCGACGTGATCTTCCATAAAATGACCGAGGAAGAATGGGACATCGTCATCGCCGTGCATCTGAAGGGCTGTTTCAACGTGGCTCGGGCGGCGGCCACCCACTTCCGGGCCCAGGGCAGTGGCGCCTACGTGCACATGACCTCCACCTCCGGTCTGATCGGCAACTTCGGCCAGGCCAACTATGCCGCCGCCAAGCTGGGCATTGCCGGTTTGTCCAAGTCCCTGGCCCTGGACATGAGCCGCTTCGGCGTCCGCTCAAACTGCATTTCCCCCTTCGCTTGGAGCCGCCTGATTGGCACCATCCCCATTGCTTCGGAAGAAGAGGCGGCGCGGGTCGAAAAGATCAAGGCCATGACGCCGGCCAAGATCGCCCCCATGGCGGCCTTCCTGCTCTCCGATGCGGCCAGGGACGTCTCTGGGCAGATTTTCGGCGTTCGGCACAACGAGATTTTCCTGTTCAGCCAGCCGCGGCCGGTCCGTTCCGTGCAGCGGTCGGAAGGCTGGACACCGGAGACCATTGCCGAACATGCCCTGCCGGCCATGCAATCCAGCTTCATGCCGCTGGAACGCAGCGGCGACGTGTTCAGCTGGGATCCGGTTTAACTCAGGCTTTTCCAACCGTCAGCCGGGCCCGGAGATAATTCGGGCCCGGCGGTTTTTTGTGGGGACTGTTATGATGGTGACCTACCACGACAGGATGATCAACTGGCCTCTGGCGGCGGGCTTGGCGGAGCATGGACAGGTGAAGTTATCCGATGCCCTCTGATCAACCACGCTATGCCATCACCGAATTGAACCGCTACGCCACCGATCTGTTCGCCGCCGCCGGCGTGCCGCCCGAGCGCGCGGCGATCGTGGCGCAATTGCTGGTCGAGGCTGATGCCATGGGCCATGACACCCATGGCCTGAACCTATGTGCGCAATATCTCGACCACCTGCAGTCGGGCGAAATGGCGGCACGAGGAGAATTCACGGTCATCGCCGACCGGGGTGCCACCGTGGTCTGGGACGGGAGCTACCTGTCGGGCGTCTGGCTGACCCATCAGGCTATTCAGCTAGGCTGCCAGCGGGCCAAGGCGTTCGGCACCGCGACAATTTCCATTCGGCGCAGCCACCATATCACCTGCCTGGCGGCGTTTTTGCCCCTGGCCACGGACCGCGGCCTGATGATCACCCTGGCCAGCTCGGACCCATCGGTGGCGGCGGTGGCGCCGTTTGGCTCCTACGAGGCGAAATTTACACCCAACCCCTTGGCCGTGGGCATTCCCACCGCCACGGACCCCATTCTGATCGACATATCGGCCTCGGCCACCACCATGGGCCTGACCGCCCGCATGGAGGGCCGGGGCGAAAAACTGGCCGGCGATTGGCTGGTGGACAACCAGGGCCGGGCCAGCAATGATCCGGCGGTGCTGGAGGCCGACCCTCCCGGTGCCCTGCTGGCCCTGGGCGGCTTGGACCGGGGCCACAAGGGTTTTGCCCTGGCCATCATGATCGAGGCCCTGACCTCCGGCATGCCCGGCTATGGCCGCGCCAATGGCCCCACCAACTGGGGCGCCGGGGTTTACCTGCAGATCACCGATCCGGAAGCATTCGGCGGGCTGGACGCCTTTACCCATCAGACCGGCTGGCTGGCCGATCAATGCCGTGGGGCGGCGGTGCCGGGAGGCGCCGCGCCCGTGCGCATGCCCGGCGACGGCGCCTTGGCCCGCAGGCGAGAGGCAACGGAAAACGGCATCAAACTATATCCAAACATTCTGGAAAGCCTGGCGCCCTGGACGGAACGTCTGGGTGTTATTCCGCCAGTCTGTTTATAATCATTGCGGTTAAAGAGGTGCGAGAGATGAGAGCGAACAAAAACAGATACATCCGGGCCAAGGACGGCCATTTGGCCAACCGGCTGTTCGAAAAAAGCTCCCAGCTTTGCACGCCTGCCAACGATACCCGGTTTCTGGCGCTAAAGGCAGCCGGGGAAATCGTGGCGGCGCGGAGGTAATTGTTGATGCCGAAACTGCTTTTGGCGGGCGCCTTCCATCCCGATACCGCCACTCTGTTGGCGGAACGCCCCGATGTTGAGGTGCAAACCCTGGTGGAACCAACCGAACAGCAGCTGATCGACGCCATTCCCGGCATCGACGGTCTGGTCCTGCGCACCACCATTTTTGGCGCCGAGGCCTGCACCAAGGCCGACCGGTTGCAAGTGATCTCCCGCCACGGGGTTGGTTACGACAATATCGATGTTAAAGCCGCCACGGCGCATGGGCTGCCCGTTGCGGTGGTGGGCGAGGCCAATTCCAACGCGGTCTGCGAACATGCCTTCATGTTGATGCTGGCCACGGTCAAGGACGCCCTGCCCCTGGATAGGGCGGTACGCGCGGCGGATTACAGCCGGCGCAACGCCATGACCGCCGGCGAAGTGGCGGACAAGACCATCTTGATCGTCGGCTTCGGCCGCATCGGCACCCGCATGGCCCGGCGTTGCGCCGCCTTTGATATGCGGGTGATCGTAGCCGATCCATATGTGCCGCGCCGGGTGGTCCAGGGCCAAGGCTATGACTATGTCGAGGATTTTCGCGATGCCCTGGACCGGGCCGATATCGTCTCCCTGCACATGCCCGGCAATCATGATGGCAGCCCGGTGCTGGCGGGTCAGGATTTCTCCCGTATGCGAAAGGGCGCGGTGCTGATCAATACGGCGCGGGGCACCCTGCTGGACGAGGATGCGCTGTATCAGGCCCTGACCATCGGACCCCTGGGCGCGGCGGGCCTGGACGTCACCCGGGACGAGCCGCCGGCCAAGGATCTTGCCCTGCTCACGCTCGACAATGTCCTGTTGAGCCCCCATATCGCCGGCGTCACGCGGGAGGCTTTCCGCGCCATGGGTCTGCGCGCGGTACAAAACTGCCTGGATGCCTTCGACGGCAAGCTGGATGACTATTACCTGGTCAACCCGGAAGTGCTGGCGGGGCGCGGCGGCCGCTGATGGCCGACACATTTCCGTTTGTTGATGAAGACGGCACCTGGATCGAGATCCTGGGTCAACCGGCCCCGGTTCCGATTTCGGCTCCTGTGCCGGCTCTGTTTCTGGACCGGGACGGCGTGGTGGTGGTGGAAACCCACTATCTGCACGAGGTCGAGAAGACTGAACTGATCCCCGGCGCCGGCGCCACCATTGCCTTGGCCAACCAACAGGGCGTACGCGTGGTCATGGTCACCAACCAGGGCGGCATCGGCCGCGGCCTGTACGGCTGGGCGGAATTCGAGGCGGTGCAGAACAAAATCAAGGCTGAACTGGCGGCCCAGGGTGCCCGCTTTGACGCCATCTGCGCCTGCGCCCATCATCCCGACGGCCTGGCGCCATACGCCGGCGACCACAATGACCGCAAGCCTAAACCGGGCATGTTGTTGAAGGCGGCCCGGGCCCTGGAGGTCGATTTGGCCCGGTCCTGGATTGTCGGCGACATGCCCACGGACATGGGCGCGGGCCGCAATGGGGGCCTGGCGGGCGGCATCCACGTCAACTCCGGCTGGCCCGACTTGCGGCAAAAGGCCCTGGCGGAAGCCAGAGACAATTTTCAGGTCCAGGGTAGCGATAGCATTGCCGGCGTGCCCGGCATCATCCCGCTTTTATTCGATTAGCCGCAAGATGCGCTAGACGCCCCGGAAATTCGGCTTCCGTTTCTCGACGAACGCCGCGCGGGCCTCCTTGGCATCGCCGGAGCTTTGCAATATGCCGCCGGCGTTCGAGGTCAGGACCATGGTGGTTTCCATAGAGCTGTCGAGGGCGGCGCGCATGATCCGCTTGGAGGTCCATTGCACCAATGGCGGCTGGGCGATGATCCGCGCGCACAGCTCCCGCGTGCGTGCTTCGAGTTCTCCCGAAGCGACCAGATGATTGAGCATGCCCCACTCGTAGGCCCGTTCGGCCGTTAACGAGCCGGTATAGACAAATTCCAGCGCGCGTCCGAGGCCGACCATTTTGGGCAGATAGTAGGAACCGCCGTTCTCGATAATCTGACCAGCTTGTTGATAGCCGATGAAACGGGTGTTCTCACAGCCCATGCGGATATCGCAATGCAGCGCCATGTCCATGCCCGAGCCCACGGCGGCGCCGTTGATCATGGCGACGGTGGGTTTGCGGATGATCGAGATGTCCCGGTGTAGCTTTGTAAAGCCGTGATAGAAATGCTGGCGGGCGGCATCGGGCCCAACGTGGTCACCCCGGGCACCGCTGAAATTGGCGCCGATCTCGTCCTCGGACGGCCGGCTCTTGAGGTCGGCGCCGGAACAAAAGCCGCGGCCGACACCGGTAAGGACGATCACGCGCACGTCCGGGTCGTCATCGCCGGCGCGCATGTACTCCCCCACCTTGGCGACCGTGCCCATTTCCTCCGCCGTGCCAAAAAGGGCGTTCATTTTTTCCGGCCGGTTGAACTTGATCCAGAGGATGCCGTTGTCCTCTTTCTCGTAAAGCAGATAATCGACGAGCCGCGGTGTGGTATGCGGTGTCGTTGGCGGTGCCATGTGGGTGTCCTCCGTCACTTTCGAAGTTCGCTAGTTTGCTTGAATCTGTCGCGTCCGTGGCGCATTTGCCGCAACCACGTGCTCCTGATAGGCGGGACGCGCGGCCAGGCGTTCGTAGTAGGCTTCCACATTTGCATGGCGGGGCCGGTTCGGTGTCCAATGCATCCAACGATGCAGGAGGGAGCCGGCGGGGAAGTCCGCCATGGTCAAATGCCCGCCACCCAAAAAGTCGTTGTCGGCCAGATGGCCGTCGAGAATATCAAGCCAGGGGACGGCGCCCTTGACGGCGGCGGCCATGGCCGCATCGCTCTTCTCCGCTTCCGAAAGGCGGAAGTATTGGTCGAGATACACCGCGTTGAAGGCGGCGAAGTTCAGTGAACTCCAATCCATCCACTTGTCCGCCGTGGAGCGGGCGCCGAGGTCTTCGGGATAGAAGTTGCCGGGGCTGTATTTGGCGCAAAGATAGCGCAGGACGGCGCCCGACTCCCACAGGGTAAAGCCGTCATCTTCTTCCAGTGTCGGCAGCCGGCCGTTGGGATTTTTCCGGCGGTATGCGGGATCGTCGTTGCCGCCGAACGGCCCGCCCCAATCAAGGCGCTCGAACGGGATCCCCAGTTCGCCAAGACACCACATCACCTTGACGACGTTCGAGCCGTCATTCCTACCCCAAATTTTGAGCATTCTCCGTCATCTCCCTCCACCCAATCGAAAATCCTATTGAGCATCCCATTGAGCACACTAATAGGAGCATCCCAAATGGACACTACGGCAAGAGGGCGGCGCCACAAAGTAGAGTTGTGACACATGGCGCGGTGGACGAATTTAGCGGCCCTCGAATTCCGGCTTTTCCTTGGCCAGAAACGCCTTGTAGCCGGTTTGGAAATCCGCCGTGTCGAAACAGGCGTAACTTTCCTCGATCTCCGCCTCGGTCAAGGGTGCGGGATCGGCCAGGCGGCGGGCGAAGGCTTTATGCCAACGGGCCACCAGGGGCGCGCCTGCGGCGATGCGCTGGGCGGTGGCGATGGCCTCCGCCGTCACCAGATTATCGGGCACAACGCGGTTCACCAGGTTTTTCCGCAAGGCTTCCCCGGCGCCGAAGATGCGGCCTTCCAGGGCGATTTCCACCGCCGTCGCGCGGCCAACGACGCCGGCCACGGCCTGCATTTCGTTGAGCGCGACCACCAGGCCCAGATTCTTGACCGGCACGCCAAAGCGGCTGCCCTCGCCGCAAATGCGCATGTCGCAGCAACAGGCCAATTCCAGCCCGCCGCCGACGCAGGCGCCGTGGATCATCGCCACCACTGGGTGGCGGCAGTTCTGGATCGCATCCAGGGCGGCGGCCATTACGGTGCCGTAGGCCCTGGCGCTGTCCCGGTCGAAACGTTCACGTTCGAACTCGGCGATGTCGGCCCCGGCGGCAAAGGCCTTTTCACTACTCCCCCGTAGGATGATGCAGCGCAGGTTCTCTTCGCTGTTCAGCGTGGCAAAGGTCTCGGCGATGCCCCGCCACATATCCAGGTTCATGGCGTTCAACCGCGCCGGCGCGGACAGCGTAACCGTTGCAATGGAGCCGTCCCTTTGGGTGAGAATTTCGCCGCTCATGGACAGCCCTAATTCTTCTTGCCGAACAGGCTGCCCAGGCCCTTCTTCAGGCTCTCAAGTGGTGCCTTCACCGCTTCCGTGGCGCTTTCGGCGGCACTTTTAGCAGCAGGTTGTTGTGCCTGTACGGCCGGCCTATTGCCGCCGCCGCCTTGTTGACCTTGGGCAATCTTCAGGCAGGGATTGTCGTCGCCGCTGCCCATGTCGCCCAGGGCCAACAGGGCGGCGGGGGGAAACAGTGCGGCGCCCAACAAACCGCCCAGGCGACGGGCCGTGGCCAGTTCATCGGGGCGGAAGGTGGGCTGGGCGAAAGTACCGCCGATCTTGATGGGCACGGCCAGGTTCAGGGTGGCCGACTTGGATTGGGGCGAAACCTTCATGGCCAGGGTTTCCTTGCCCAGATCCAGGCTGCCCTCGCCCACCACGGTGGAATATTCCGTGTCCGCCAACAATACCCTGGAAGTCGCGACGCCCTTCTTCATATCAAAGCGCGAGGCGACGCAGTTCAACACTGTCCATTCGGATTTCTCGACCGACGAGATCATCCCGACCAGGGCCGACAGTCCGCCCACGGCCAGATCCAATGCTTCGGTCTTCACCCTGCCTTCAGTCATCAACAGATTGGTGACGCCGTTCAGGCTGCCGGCGATGGCCGCGACGGAGGCACCCCGTCCCGCCAACGTCACTTTCAAACTGCCGCTGCCCTGGAGCAATTCCGTGGTCCTGGTTTCCGCCAGCAGACGGCCCAGGTCCAGTTTCGAGGCCGCCATGTGGAAGGCGACAGTGGGGACCTTGGCAACTGCATTGATGGCGGCCGAAATGCTGATTGGGCTGCCGGCCGCGGTCACGGTCATGGGCTTCACCGTCAAGTGCCCATTGGCCAGTTGAATGACGGCGGACAGCTCGTTAAGGACAAGCTGCGGCGTTGCCACTTCGGCGATGGCGATCTTAATATCCGCCTCGGCCAATCTCAGGCTATCCAGAGGCAG
>JAPYUH010000095.1:4473-6633 GCA_029936195.1 Alphaproteobacteria bacterium | reverse complement strand
TCGGCCAGATCCAGTCGCCTGCCCTTTATTTCCGCGGTGATCTTTGGCAGGGCGCCGGTGGTATCTATGTTTATACTGCCCGACAGGTCGCTCCTGCCCAGGTTCAGGCGCAAGTCGGACAGGCTGGCGTTGCCGCCGGTCGCCTTGGCATGGGCGCTGAATTTCAGCGACAAGTTGTCCGGTAGCGCATCACCCGCCAGAGGCCGCAGACCGGACAGATTGGCTGCGGAGATGGTGATGATGGCATCGATGGTGCCGTCCGTGGCCTTGCCCGAGCCCTTGATCCCGATGCTCAGGCCAAGGCCTTCAACCGTCAAGTCGGCCTGCACCGGATCATGGGGGGAGAGGGCATTTTTCAAGGGCCCGACACTGCCCCGCAGTTTGACCGGCATGTCGTTGAAGGCGGCCTGGATTTTAAGGTTCAAGGGATCATCGGCGGAAGCCGCGTCCGCCTCGATCTGCGTCAGTGCCAATTTGGTCACCGTGCCGGTGGCCCCGTCAAGAAAGGTGAGGTGGCCCTTTTCGATCAGCAGTTGGCCAATATGGGGCAGCGTGGCGTCACCGCCGCTTGACTGCCCACGGGCATCCGCTTTTTCGCCGCTTTTCGACGCCATGGCCTCGAACTGCCAGTTGGCCGCGCCGGCCTTGTTGGTTTCGAGAAATATCTCCGGCTCCACCAAAACCAGCCGTTGGATTTGAATATCGCCGAACAACAGCGGCAGTAAACTCAATTGCACCTCAAACCGGCGCAGGGTCAACATGTGCGGCTGGCTGCCCCAGGGCGCATTGGCGAAACTGATGCCTTCGCCCGAGATCGTGGGCGTCAAGGAAACGGACAGGGACAGCGGCCCCTCCAGCTTCAGCGCCCGGCCGGTGGCGTCCTTCGCGGCCTGGGCGATGTCCAGGCGGTATTCATCCACGTCCAGACCGGCCAGATAGCCAGCGCCCGCCCCAATGATGACCACAAATATGGCGACAACAACGCCGATGATCCTGCCGATTTTTATGACCCCGTCCCCCAAGATAACGCTTTGAACTTGCTTGCGCGTTGTAGAGCATACTCCTACACGAGGGGCCTTGTCCTGACTGTGATGAACGGCACCAATGTGAGTGTTGCGCCGAGAAACGGAACATCGCCATGGCGCCGCACTTGTGTCCTGCAATTGGCAGGCACAAACGGCGCACGTGCTAATCCAGGTCCGGCGTTACCAGCGCGGTGCAGTCGGGTGCAAAAGCAAGGGTGGCGCCGGTTTTCGCGGACAGCTCATCGCGGCTTAAACCGGGCAGTATTTCCCGCACCATGAAGCCCCCGGGGCCCGCGTCCAGGACCGCCAGGTCCGTATAGATGCGCCGAACGACGCCGGCGGCGGTCAGGGGATAGGAGCAGCTTTCGACCAGGCGGGGGGCGCCGTCATTGGTTTGATGGCGCAGGATGACATGCACCGCCTTGGCGCCGACGGCCAGGTCCATGGCGCCGCCGATCAGGGGGCCCTTGTCGGGAACCCGTGCATCCCAATTTGCCAGATCGCCATTGGCCGCAACCTGAAAGGCGCCCAGAATGGTGATGTCCAGCCGGCCGCCCCGGATCATGGCGAAGGAGGCCGCGGAATCAAAGATCGCCGCGCCCTCGCGCAAGGTGACGATGCGGCTGCCAGCATCCACCAGCTCCCGGTCGCCCCGGCCTTCCTCGGGCGGGAGGCCGACGCCGAGAATGCCGTTTTCCGATTGAAAGAAAATATCACGGTCTCCGGGCGCATGGCCCGCCGCCAGCACCGGCATGCCAAGCCCGAGGTTGACATAAGCCCCATCGGGCAGATCCTGTGCCGCGCGCCAGGCCATTTGTTCTCTATTAAGTAGTGTAATCATGGTTTAATACCGTATCAAAATTGTCTAATTCCGTCTTTGTAATCAAACTCCACGGAGCCACTTTATTGTCCCTTGCCAGGAGCATGATTGTCTCCGAAGTCGTTTTCGGGCGTCGGACGGACGCTTCATCATAGTGCCCTTTGGCTTCGGCCTTGCATACTGGCCTTGCATACATTAACTCGAATGTGAACTACTCCCTTCTCAACCCGTCGGATGGGGCCGCGACGGCAAGCCGAGGTTAATTTTGTATGTCTGATAAGTCCGAGGGCGCGCCACCGCCAGTGTCGGCGCCCG
>JAPYUH010000095.1:0-4373 GCA_029936195.1 Alphaproteobacteria bacterium | reverse complement strand
GGACCTCTGGCGCATCGGTACGGAGCATGAAAAATTCACCTATCGCCGGGATGATCTGGGCCGCCTTGGCTACGAAGGTCCGCAAGGCATCCGTACCATGCTAGAAGGCCTGCAGCGATTTGGCTGGCAGCCGGTGTACGAGGCGGGCAATGTCATTGCCCTGACCATGGATAGCGCCTCTATCTCGTTGGAGCCGGGCGGCCAGTTCGAATTGTCCGGCGCGCCGCTGGATAATCTGCACCAGACCTGTGCCGAGGTGCATACCCATCTGGCCCAGGTCAAGGTGGTGGCGGAGGAAATGGGCGTCGGTTTCATGGGCCTGGGATTTGATCCGAAATGGCGCCGGGACGAAGTCCCCATCATGCCCAAGGGCCGCTACAAGCTGATGCTGGCCTATATGCCGACCCGGGGCAATCTGGGCCCGGACATGATGCTGCGGTCGTGCACGGTGCAGGTTAATCTGGATTTCGGCTCGGAATCCGACATGGTGCAGAAATTCCGCATCGGCCTGGCCCTGCAACCCCTTTGCACCGCTCTGTTTGCCAATTCCCCCTTTACCGAGGGCCGGCCGAACGGTTTCCTGTCTTTCCGCAGCCAGATCTGGACCGACACGGACCCGGACCGCACGGGCATGCTGCCTTTCGTCTTTGACGGCGACATGGGTTATGAGGCCTACACGCAATATGCCCTGGATGTGCCGATGTATTTCGTCTATCGCAATGGCGACTATCTGGACGCCACGGGGCAGTCGTTCCGTGATTTCATGGCCGGCAAACTGCCCACCCTGCCCGGTGAAAAACCCACCATCAAGGATTGGGAAGACCATCTGACCACCGTCTTTCCCGAGGTGCGCTTGAAAAAATTCCTCGAGATGCGCGGCGCCGACGGCGGCCCCTGGGGCAGCTTGTGCGCCCTGCCGGCACTGTGGGTGGGGCTGCTCTATAACCAGGGCGCCCAGGACGCGGCCTGGGACCTGGTAAAAGGTTTCACGGTTGAGGAAATGGCCCGGCTGCGGGCGGATGTGCCCCGCCTGGGCCTGGCCACGCCACTGGACCAGGGCGGCACCTTGCTGGATCTGGCCGGACCGGTACTGGAGGTTGCCTTGGATGGCCTGCGGGCCCGGGCCCGACCTGGCGCCATCACGGCGGATGAAACGGAATTTCTGGGCGCTCTGCAAAAGACCGTGACCTTGGGGCGGACCCCGGCGGAGCTCCTGTTGGAGCGTTTCAACGGCGCCTGGGAGCAATCCGTCGATCCGATCTATACGGAACTCGCCTATTAGCGGCATGGAAAACCCGACCCTGCCGCCCACGTTTGCGGACGCCTTCGCGGTGCCTTCGACTGGGAATTTCCACATCGCCACCTATCGGGTGCTGGCCGCCCCGGTTGGCGCGCCGGGGCTGTTGTTCGCCCATGCCAACGGTTTCAACGCCGGTTGCTATCAACCTTTCCTGGCCCGGCTAGCTGGGCATTTTCAAGTTTTTGCCTATGACGCCCGCGGCCATGGCGCCTCGCCCGCGCCGCTGGACAATATGGACCACGATTATGCCATCATCCGTTTTGCCGAGGATTTGGAAGCCATCGTGACGCATGTGCGTGGGTCGATCGGACCCGGTGTGCCCCTGCATTTCGCCTCCCACTCCCTGGGCGGATTGGCGGCGGTGTTGCTGGAAGCCGAACGGGGCCGGGCGCCGTTCGACAGCCTGACCATGTTCGAGCCGCCGATCCATCCCCCCGACGGCCACCCCGAGCGGGCCGCCATCGAGGCCCATTCACCCAGATTTATCCGCTGGGCGGCGCGGCGGCGAAGCCATTTTCCCGACCGCGCGGCCCTGCGGGACGAAGTGGCGACCATTTTGACCTACCGGCGCTTCGCCGACGACATGATGGCGGCCTATCTGGATGCGGCGGTGGCCCCCGCCAGCGGCGGTGGGCTGGAGCTACGCTGTCCCGGCGTCGTCGAAGCCGCGATCTATGCCAATTGTCCCGACAGCGGCATATTTGAGTTGGCCGCCAAGGTTGCGACCCGGGCCCGCATTTATGCCACCGATCCCACGGTGGAGCCGGAACAGCATTCCTGGGCGCCCGCCACCATGGCCTCCATCGCCAGGAACATGCCGAACGGCGAATGCCGCACCATGCCCGGCTGCCTGCACCTCATGGTCCAGGAAGATCCCGACGCCTGCGCCGCGGCCATTCTCGATCATGCCCAGTCGGTGTAGTCATCATCGTGATGTGGCAATATTCATGAAAGGTGGTAGGTTGGCGCGATCATGAATGAACGCACCGCCAACAGCCGCCGCACCTTGGTCCTGACCGGGGCCAGCCGGGGCATTGGCCATGCCACGGTAAAGCGGTTTGCCTCGGCCGGCTGGCGGGTCATCACCTGCTCCCGCCAGGCTTTTCCCGAAGATTGCCCGTGGGAGGCCGGCGAAGAAGATCATTTGCAGATCGACCTGGCGAACCCGGCGGATATCGAGGACGGCATTTGCGAACTGAAACGGCGCCTGGACGGCGGGCCGCTACATGCCCTGGTCAACAACGCCGGGATTTCACCGAAGTCCGAAAATGGCGACCGGCTGTCGTCCCTGACCACGGACATGGAGACCTGGCGGCAAGTGACCCAGGTTAATTTTTATGCGCCGATCATGCTGGCCCGCGGCCTGGTGGATGAATTGGGCTTGGCCCATGGCTCCGTGGTCAACGTCACCTCCATCGCCGGCAGCCGGGTGCATATGTTCGCCGGCACCGCGTATGCCACGTCAAAAGCCGCCCTGGCCTCCCTGACCCGGGAGATGGCGGCGGATTTCGCGCCCCAGGGCGTTCGCGTCAACGCCATCGCGCCGGGCGAGATCAAGACCGAGATTCTGTCGCCCGATACCGAGGCACTGTTGGCCCCAACCATTCCCATGCGCCGCCTGGGCACCCCGGAAGAGGTCGCCAAGACGATCTATTTCCTGTGCACGGAACAATCCAGCTATGTGAACGGCGCCGAAATTCATATCAACGGCGGCCAACACGTCTAATGCGGCACGTCTGATGCAGGTTGTCTTCAGCCCGGCCCATGAAGGCCACGATCCCGAACATTTCATTTCCGCCGGCCGTCTGGCGCCGTCGCCCGAATGCCCCGAACGAGCCCACCGCCTGTTTAACGCGGTCAAGAGCGCCGGATACGAAATCCTGCCGCCGCAAGACCACGGTCTGGATGCCATCGCCGCCATTCATCCAAGCGATTATCTCGATTTTTTGCAAAACGGCCTGGCGGCCTGGCAGCAGTTGCCCAATCCCGGACCGGCCATGATGCCGAACATGCATCCGGGCCGGCACATGACCGGCCGGCCGGAGACTATTGTGGGCAAGGCCGGCTATTACATGGCCGATACGGCCTGCCCCATTCTGCCCCGAACCTGGGAGGCTGCGCTGTCTTCGGCCCAGGTCGCCCTGACCGCCTCCGATTTGGTTCTGCAGGGCGCCAAGGCGGCCTATGCCCTGTGCCGGCCGCCGGGGCATCATGCCTTTGATGATCAGGCGGGCGGGTTTTGTTTTCTCAACAACGTGGCCATCGCCGCCCAGCATATGCGCGGGTATGGCGGCAAAGTGGCGATCCTGGACGTGGATGTGCATCACGGCAACGGCACCCAGGGCATATTCTATGACCGGGCCGATGTGCTGTTTTGTTCCCTGCATGGTGATCCGTCCGGCTTCTATCCATATTATGCCGGATACGCCGACGAACGGGGCAAGGCGGCGGGCGAAGGCTTTAACCTGAACCTGCCCTTGCCGCCGGGGACCGGCGATGATGCCTTTATGCAGGCCCTCGACAAGGCCCTATGCGCGATCAGCGACTTTGCGCCGGACTATCTTTTGGTGTCCCTGGGACTCGATGCCCAGGAAAACGATCCCCTTGGCATCCTGTCCATCACCACCAATGGTTTCGGGCGCATGGGTGCGGCCATCGGTGCCTTGAACATGCCCGGCCTGATCGTCCAGGAAGGCGGCTATCTCTGTGACGAAATGGCCGACAACCTGTTGGCGTTCCTCGACGGGTTTGAAGGCGCCCGGTAGAGCTTTTCAAGCTTTCTCCAAGCCATCCACTCCCCCATCCAGCCACCCATTGACGATGGTTCCCTGGGTGGGGGGAGTGGATGGCGAGGCGATTTCAATCAGACTTGAAATACTTCAACTTCAGTTCCGGGCGATCTTGCGCAGATCCCGAAGCTCGAAGGGGTCCGCCAGGATGTCGTGCAGGGCGGCGCCGGCGAGAAAGGCCAGTTTCCTTGCTGTCGTGACCATGGGCGGGTAGCCGCACAGGTAGACCCGCCATTCCGCCAGGGCGGCGTGGTCGGTGAAGGCGACCGCCTCGGCCCGGCCCT
>JAPYUH010000094.1:1608-14594 GCA_029936195.1 Alphaproteobacteria bacterium | reverse complement strand
CTTAGGAATATCAAAATTGGTGGCGAGATTATTTCATGAGCGAACAAACTGCGGAATTCCACAGCACCGCGCTGGTCTGTGACATGACCCTGCCCTGGCGGGCGGCGGGGCGGGCGGAGTTGCGGGATGTGCTGCCGGACCGGCTGCGGGCCCGTGGCGTGGACTTTGTCAGTTTCACCGTCGCCACGGATGATCAGGATGCCATCGGCGCCATCCAGGCCATCGCCGAAGAACGGGCGCGCATTCTGGCCAGCCCTGATCGTTTCGTGCTGGTGGAAACAGCCGGCGATGTTCGCCGGGCC
This sequence comes from Alphaproteobacteria bacterium, assembly GCA_029936195.1. GTDB lineage: Bacteria > Pseudomonadota > Alphaproteobacteria. The sequence continues at coordinate 14,292 of JAPYUH010000094.1, read as the reverse complement.
AAGGCGGAGGGCAAACTGGCGATTGGTTTGCATTTTCAGGGCACCCTGCCCGTGGGGCGGAACCTGGACCTGGTGGAAGTTTTCTACAAGCTGGGCATCCGCCACATGCTCATGGCCTATAATCAGAAAAACCTGGTCGCCGACGGCTGCCACGAGTTGACCGATGCGGGCATCTCCCGCTTCGGCCATGAACTGGTGGCCGAGATGAACCGCGTCGGCATGTTCGTTGACGTGGCCCATACGGGCTATCAGTCATCCATGGAGGTGATCGAGGCCTCGCAATCGCCGGTCATTTGCAGCCACGGTAATATCCAGGCCCTGTGGCGGCATGCCCGCTGTTACCGGGACGATCAGATCCAGGCCATCGCCGTATCGGGCGGGGTGTTCGGGCTGACCGGCCTGGGTATTTTCATGGGCGACAATGATGCCTCCGTCGCACGTTACGTGGAACAGATCGACTATGTGGTGCAGTTGGTGGGGCCCCGCCATGTGGGTTTCGGCTTTGACTATATGTATGACATGCCCACCCTTTCGGCCCATGCGGCGCAAATGGCCAGTAAATGGCCCAGCGATGGCGGTTACACCCGCCAGGATATCAAGCAGTTGGAGCCCGAGAGCATCCCCGAAATTACCGAGCAGTTATTGCGGCGTGGCTACGGCGAGGGTGATGTGCGTCTGATCCTGGGTGAAAACTGGTTGCGCCTGATGGACCGGATTTGGCAATGAAGTGTTCCTCATTCCCCAATCGGTTATGTATAATCATTGCCGAACAGGGAGGACGCCATGACGCAGACCACCATTGAAGAAATCGAAGCCTTCACCTATCCCCAAGCCTGGACGGCCGCGGATTTCGAAAATGTCGAGGCGATCTCGGTGCATTTGAGCCCGGCCCACGTCGCCGCCCTGGAAGAGCGTCTGGCCGAGGTCAATGCACGGGGCCTCGCGCTGGAAGATATCGGGGCGGAAGATTTTGCCCATCCGGACCTGGATGGCGCGCTGGGGGAGGTCTTGCGGGAGCTGATGTTCGGGCGCGGCCTGGTGCTGCTGCGCGGCCTGCCTGCGGATCGATACGGGGCCGACGACATGGCCAAGATATATTGGGGCATCGGCACCCATTTCGGCATCGCCCTGTCCCAAAGCGCCCTGGGCGATGTTCTGGGCCATGTCCAGGACCTGACCAAACCCGGCGAGGAGGAAGACGCACGCGGCTATACCACGGCCCGGGAATTGCGCCTGCATACGGACCTGGCTCAGATCGCGGGGCTGTTTTGCTACCGGCCGGCGGAACAGGGCGGCGTCTCGGTAATCGCCAACGCACTCGCCATGCACAACCAGATCGCCGCCGAGCATCCCGAATTTCTGCCGGTCTACTACAAAGGCTTCCCCTATCACCGCCGCGGCGAGCAGGCTCCCGATGCGGACGAAATCACCCCCCACGCCGTGCCGATGTTTTCCAATCTGAACGGCAACACGTCGGTGTTTTATGTGCGGGAGATATTACAGAACGCGGCTCATGCCCAGGGCCGGACGTTCAGTGACTTGGAAGTCGCGGCGCTGGACTATTTCGATACCTGCGCCCGGGATAACGCCTACCGCCTGCGCCTGGAACAGGGCGACGCCATGTTCATGAACAACCGCACCACCTTGCATGCCCGGACCAAGTTCGAAAATGGCGACGGTGCGGGGGCCAAACGCCACCTCATGCGCCTGTGGCTGGACGTCCCCGGCCTGCGCCCGGACGTGCCGGAAATTCAGGTCTATGAAAACGCTGGCGGACGAAGCGGTATCGACCCCCAGGCAGGCGGGCAACGCGCCACGGCGGACTATCGAAGGATGACAGCAACCGGCTGACGACCAGTTTGTAGCTCCCTACAATACGAACAGTCCGGCGCCTCGCGCGTGCGTGAGGGTTGCCCGGCGGCGCAAGGCAAGAATTGCGCCTTTGGTTGACGCCAAATTCTACTTGAGAAATCTCCGATAATATTGATAAACGGGGTCGGATAGACCCAGAGTTAGTCATTCAGGAATTGGTAAGCAGACGATTATGGCGACGAAAACCAAAACGAAGACGGATACGAAGAAATCCGAAAGCAAGACCACAAAGGCGGATACGGCGAAGACGGAAACGAAATCGTCGGAAACCTCGACCGCCAGCAAAGAGGCTGGCGGCGAGACCGCTAACGATACAACTACGAGCGGCGGCGGCAAGGCTTCCACGTCGAGCCGGCCGATCAGCTATTTCTCTTCCGTCTCCACGGACGACTACCGCTCCGGCTGGGACGGTGTGTTCGGCAACGGCGCGGCGAATACCAAGTCCAAGCCGGCAAAACGACCGGCAAAGGCCAGCAGCAAGCTGCCCATGACAATGACCCTGGATGCGGAAGATCTTGAGACAGAGGTCCGCGACCAATTGGAAGCCATCTTCCGCAAACAGGCCAAGAAAAAGCGCCTGAACTACGACAAACTGTCCGGCAACGGCCAGGTCAGCCTGCAGGTCTCCTGCCGGATTTCAAACGCCTAATAATAAACCACCAGCGACAGGGCCAACAGTGCGGCGGCCCACAGCACCATGCTGCCCGTGGGCCAGGTCCGCGCCAGGATGCCGTGGGGGCCGTGGGCGCGGAAGATGCGGTTGATCAGTTGGGCCAGGCGCTTGTCGGCATCCTCGAACGCCGCCGTGTGGGCGGCGGCCGTGCGGTCGGCGGCGTCGCGGGCGGCCAGCTTGAACAGTTTGCGGTACAGCCAATCAAAATCCAGGGTGATGGTCAGTGTCCGCTTCATGTAGGGCAGCATGATGAAGAAGGCCAGGCCCGAGAACAGCAGCAACTGCAGCATGGTGACCACGTGACCGGTGGTATAGGGGACGTAATCCACCGGGTAGGGCAGGATGGCGTACAGTGGTTCGGGGTTCAGGCCCAGGCCGATGCACAGGAAGGCGAACAGCCCCATGGACAGCTTCATGCTCAGCGGCGGTTCCTTGAGGCGCAGGCCGGAATCCTTTTGAAAGAAGACATACCAGGGGTACTTGATGCCCGCGTGCAGGAACACGCCCGCCGAGGCCGCCGCCAGGCCCATCCAGACCCAGAACATATGCTGGTCGGCCGCCCCCTGGGCGATCATGGATTTGGAGATGAAGCCGGAGGTGAAGGGAAAGGACGAAATCGCCAGGGCGCCGATAATGCCCATGGTGGCGGTATAGGGCATGGTCTTGAACAGGCCCCCTAGGTCGGTGCAGCGGCGCACGCCGCCGCTCATCAACAATACGCTGCCCGCCGACATCAGCAACAGGGCCTTGTAGATGATATGGGTAAAGGCGTGGGCGGCGGCGCCGTTCAGGGTCAATTCCGTGCCGATGCCGATGCCCACCACCATGAAGCCGACCTGGTTGATGATGGAGTATGACAAAATCCGCCGCATGTCGTTTTCCAGCAAGGCATAGATGATGCCGTAGAAAATCATGTAGCTGCCAATGGGGATCAGAACCTCGGCGCCGGGGAAACCGCGCAGCAGGACATAGACAGCCGTCTTGGTAGTGAAGGCGGAAAGGAAAACGGTGCCCGACCACGAGGCCTCCGGGTAGGCATCGGGCAGCCAGGCCGAGAACGGCGGCGCGCCCGCGTTGACCAGAAAGCCGATCAGGATCAGCCAGGTTGCCAGGCTGTCGGTCCGCATGGCGCCGAATTCGATGGATCCGGTTTGCGCCACCACGCCCAAGATGCCCGCCATCAGCACTACGCCGCCGAACAGATGCATCAGGATGTAACGCATGGAGGCGCGATAGGCGGTCTGGCCCCCGTTGGCCCAGATCACGGCGGTGGAGGCGACCGCCATCAGCTCCCAAAAGATGAACATGGAAATCAGATCACCGGCGAAGGTCACGCCGACTGCCCCGCCCGCATAGACAAAGGCGGCGGGCAATTCCAAACGGCTGCCCTGGCGCAACGAAAATAGCGTGCCGGTAAATGCCATGATGGAAAAAATGGTGGCGAATAGGCGGCTCAACCGGTCACCTTCGACCACCTGCAATTGGTATTCCAGGAACGGCACGCTCAGGGCGACGCCATCGGGCACGCCCCAGACCGCCCACAGGGTCAGCAAGGGCGCGGCCAAGGCCACCACATGGCGCGGCGTGCCGTGCAGGAACGGCAGTAGGAAGGCGCCCGCGAACAGGATCAGGGCAGGGGGGAAATGCACGGCCTCAATCACGGTCGTAATATTCCTCCCCGCGTTTCAGATAAACACCTAATAGCTTGGCGAACAGCACCATGGCGATACAGGACAACAGACCGAAGACGGCGTGAAAGGCGAACCAGCCGTCGAGCACGAAATAGGCGTGCGGATGATAGGTGAACTCCGCCAAAATCAGGATCGCCAACAGCACCCAGCCGCCGCGCCACAGCTTGGCGATGGTCGCGGGCCGTTCCAGCCAGTGTTTATCGTCCATTCGCCATCTCTCCCGTGCCTCCTATCGTCCCACCAGCATGCCGGCCAATTGCAAGGCCGGGCCGGGGAACAGAAACAACAATATGGTCGCCGACGCCGTGGTCACCAGGGCCAGCACAATAGGCAAGGGCGCTTCGCCGTGCCCATGCCCGTGCCCATGGCCATCGTCTGCCTCCGGTTTCAAGAAAGCAGCATAGATGATGGGCAGGAAATAGGCGGCGTTCAACAAGGTGGAGCCGATGATGATCACCACGGCAAACCATTGCTCCACCTCCAGGGCGCCCAGCAACATGTACCATTTGGAGATGAACCCGGCCGCCGGCGGCAGCCCGATCATGGATATGGCGCCAATGGCGAAGGCCCCCATGGTCCAGGGCATGCGCCGCCCGATACCGTCCAACTGAGATATATTGATCTTGTGGGCGGCGGTATAGATGGCGCCCGCCGCCATGAACAAGGTGATCTTGCCGAATGCATGCACCGCTACATGCAGGGCCGCGCCCATGGTCGAGATCGGCGAAAGGATCAGTGCGGCCAGGACCACGTAGGAGAGCTGGCTGATGGTGGAATAGGCTAGCCGCCGTTTCAGGTTGTCCTGCCGCAGGGCCACGATGGAGGCCATGATGATGGTGAAGCCGGCCAGATACAGGGCCACGTCGGCCAGGGCCAATTCACGCAAATAGTCCAGGCCAAAAATATAGACCGAGACCTTGACCACCGTGAACACCCCCGCCTTGACCACGGCGACGGCGTGCAAAAGCGCGCTGACCGGTGTCGGGGCCACCATGGCCGCGGGCAGCCATCTGTGCATGGGCATCAATGCCGCCTTGCCGATACCGTATAGGAACAAAAACAACAGGATGCCGCCCACCACCGGCCCCACTTTGCCGGCCATGACGCCGCCTGGTGTAAAGGTGATGCTGCCGGTGAGAACGAAGGTGGCGATGATGGCGGGCAGCAACAGCACGATGGAGCTGCCCAGCAGGATGCCCAGATAGGTGCGCCCGGCCGCCTTGGCTTCATCGTTCTTGTGATGGGTCACTAGGGGGTAGGTGGACAGCGTTAGCGCCTCGTAACAGACGAACAGGGTGAACAGGTTTTCGGCAAAGGCCAGGCCCATGGTGGCGGCGATGGCGATAGCGAAACAGACATAGAATCTGGTCTGGCGCGGCTCGTCATTGCCGCGCATGTAGCCGATTGAAAACACCGAATTGACGATCCACAGAAACGACGCCACGCAGGCGAAGATCATGCCCAGCGGCTCCACCGCGAAGGCGATGGCCAATCCCGCGACCGGCTCCACCAACGCCAGGCGGACGGGGACCCCGGTCAGCACCAGGGGCAGGATGGCCAGCACCACAACCAACAGCGATGCGGCGGAGATCAGGGTCATGGCCTCGCGCTGGTTTGGCGATTTGCCAAGGAACCAAATGCACGGTACCGCGAACGTCGGGATGCCGATCGCCAGAATAATCAGCCAGCCGCTCATCCGCCCGGCCCCTGAAATAACAGCAGCGCCGCGTTCTCGGTCATCGCAACGGGCAGGCGGGTATCCAGGCCGAAATAGATATTCGCACCGGCCAGCAGCAAAGTGGGCAGCAGCATGGACAGGGGCGCCTCGCGCACGGCCTCCCGGCCGGGCACGGGCTCCTGGAAATACAGCGCCTCGACCAGGCGCCAGACATAGACCAGGGCCAGCATGGAACTGAGCGCGATCAGGATGACCAGCCACCACAGATCGGTCTGCAGCGCCGCCTGTACCAGATACCATTTGGAGATATAGCCGGCGGTCAGGGGTACGCCCAGCAGGCTCAAGCCGCCGGTTACGATGGCCGCGAAGGTCCAGGGCATTTGCCGTCCCAGGCCCGCCATCTGGTCGATCCGGGTGCTGCCGATGCGGTAGAAGATGCAGCCCATGGCACAGAACAGGGCGGCCTTCATCAGGCCGTGGTTGAAGATATGGATCATTGCCGCCTGCACGCCGGCTGGATTGGCCAAGGCGATGGCCAGGGTGATATAGCCGATCTGGGCGACGGAGGAATAGGCCAGCATTCGCTTGATATCGGTTTGGAAAATAGCCGAGAAGGAACCAGCGAACATGGCCAGGACCGCAGGCACCAGCAATACCCACAGCAGGGGCAGGTTGCCGAAGGCGAACTCCGACCCGAAAATCGTAAATGTAAAACGCAACAAGACATACAGCGACACCTTGGTGGCCGTCGCCGCCATGAAGGCCGAAACGCCGGACGGTGCATAGGCGTAGGCGTTGGGCAGCCACAGATGCAGGGGAAACAGCGCCGCCTTGAGGGCCAGGCCGACGGTGATGAAGGCAAAGGCGGCCAGCACCGGCCGGCTGTCTTGCAGCTCCGGTATGCGGGCCGACAGGTCGGCCATGTTCAGGGTGCCGGTCATCATGTACAGCAAACCGACCCCGATCAGGAAGAACGTCGCCCCGATGGTGCCCATGATCAGATATTGAAACGCCGCCGTCAGGGATTTTCGCCGCCCACCCATGGCGATCAGGGCATAGCTGGACAGAGACGAAATTTCCAAGAATACGAATACGTTGAAGGCGTCGCCGGTGATCGCGATGCCCAACAGACCAGTCAGGCACAGCGTGTACATGCAATAGAACAGATGCTCGCGACCGGCCCGGATTTCCTTGGGGATGGAGGTCCGGCAGAAAACCAGCACCACGCAGGCGATGGCCGCCACCAGCAACAAGATGAAGGCATTGGCCGTATCGACGGCGTATTCGATGCCCCAGGGCGGCGCCCAGCCGCCCATCGCATAGCTGATCGGGCCGTGGTGCAGGGTTTGATAGGCCAGCAGGGCGGCGGCGACAGTGGCGAAGGCGGCGGCAAGAAAGGCAATGATCCAGGCCAATCCGGCCCGGCCCGCCAACAGGCACAGGGGTGCCGCGACCATGGGGACGACAACCTGCAACGCGGGCAGATGGGCCAGCAGCGTGTTCACGTCTCGCCGTCCATCAGGTCCAGCTCGTCCTCTTCGATGGTGCCATAGCTTTCCTTGATGCGCACCACGAGGGCCAGGCCCAGGGCGGTGGTCGCCACGCCGACGACGATGGCGGTTAGGATCAGCACATGGGGGATGGGGTTGGAATAAACCGTAAACCGCTCGTCCAGGATCGGCGCCGTGCCGCCCGTCACCTTGCCCATGGAAATATAGAGCAGAAAGACCGAAGTCTGAAAGATGTTCAATCCCACGATCTTCTTGACCAGATTGCCCCGCGCCACCACGGTATAAAAGCCCACCATCATCAGCATAATGGCGATCCAATAATTGTAGTGGTCCAATATCTCCTGCAGCATCTAGCGCTCCCGCCCGGCGAACAGGAAGAAGATCGTGATCATGGACGCGGCCACGGTGGTGCCGACACCGAATTCGATGATCAAAATTCCCAAATGTTGCCCCGCCACGGGGGTCGCGCCTAGGACGCCATAATCAAGAAAATTACCGCCCTTGAGCAGCCCGGCATATCCCGTGGCCGCGTAGATCAGGACCCCGGCGGCGACCAAACGGGTGACCACGGCGGGCGGGGCCACCTTGCGGGCATTCTCCAGCCCAAATATCAGGCCGTACAGAATGAAGGCCGAGGCCAGGATCACCCCGGCCTGAAAACCGCCCCCCGGCCCGAAATCGCCGTGAAATTGCACATAGAGGGCAAACAGCATGATGAACGGGATCAACAACTTGGAGACGATGCGCAGCACGCGGTGATGTTTCATGCGGTGTCGCCATCACCGTCATTGTCGGCCAGTTTTTCTTTTGGAGGCTCGTTCTTGATGCCGGCATCGTCGCCTTTACGTCCGCCCAGCAGGATCATTACCGCGACGGCGGCGGTGAAGATCACCGTCACCTCGCCCAAGGTGTCATAGCCGCGATAGCTGGCCAGCACCGAGGTCACTACATTGGGCAGCCCCACTTCGCCGAAACTGTCATTCAGATAACGGGGCGCCACGTGCAGGTTGACCGGCGCATCCGCGGCGCCAAAGGGTGGCATGTCAAAGGTGGCATAAAGCAGCGCCGCGCCGGTGACCGTTACCACTGCAAGGGGCAGCCACGTGGTGTGTGCCGCCGGCCGCTCCCGCTCGCCGGTCAGGGCGAGGGTCGCCATCATCAACACCGTGGATATGCCCGCGCCCACGGCCGCCTCGGTGAAGGCGACGTCGACGGCGTCCAGGGCGACGAACATGGAGGCGGCGAGCAGGCTGTAAATGCCCGACAGCATGACCACCGCAAACAGGCTGCGCAGGCGCAGTATAGCGATCGCTGTGGCGCCCATGAACGTCAGCAGGATGATATCAATGAGGGTGATGATCATTCATCATCATCCTTGCGTTCGGCATTGGCGGCGTGTGGTTTGCCCGGCGCCTGCCAGATGCGCAGGCCGGAGGCCAGGGCAGCCCGTGCCGTGGCATGCCCCGTGGTGGGCGAGGTAACCAACAGAAAGACCGCGATAATCGCCAGCTTGACCCCCACCGTGAAATCGTCAACCTGTAACAGCAGACCCAGCAGCACCAGACCCGCCCCCATGGTGTCGGTCAAACCCGCCGGGTGCAGGCGGCTGTAGAAATCCGGCAGGCGCCACATTCCGAAGGCGCCGATCAAGACAAAGGCGGAACCGGCGAGCAGGAAAAACCAGCTAAGGATATCCAGTGCCAGTTCGATCACAGCCCGTCCTCACCACGTGAGGCGGCCGCGAGGTCACCGTATTTCACGAATTTCAACACGGCCACCACGCCGATGAAATTAATCAGGGCATAGACAATGGCAATGTCGAGGAATTCCGGCCGCTCGGTCAGAAAGCCCAAAATGGCGATCAACAGCACGGTCTTGGTGCCGACGGAATTTACCGCCAGAATGCGGTCGAACACCGTGGGGCCCAGAAAGGCGCGGCCCAGGGCGATGCCCAGGGCGATCAGGACGGCGAAGGCGGTGACGGCGAACATCAACCCTGGCCCTCCACGGCGCTGACACGTTTATCCATCTCGCCTTCCAGGACGCCATCGGCGGCACCGTCGTGCAAGGCATGCACGCGGATTACGCCGGGGCCCAGATCGACCGACACGGTACCCGGCGTCAAGGTGATGGAATTGGCGTACAGCGCCTGTCCCAGGTCGGTCTGTTGGCTGACCGGTGCATCGAACAGGCTGGGCGCGATGGGCAGATTAGGGTGGATGACCCGCCTGGCCACATCAATGTTGGCCTTGACGATCTCCCACAACAGCCAGGGCAGATAGCGCAAGGCGGCCCAGGTGATGTGCACCGGCGCGCCCTCATGATCGATCAGGTCCATGCGCATGGCAATCCACAGGCAGAAAACCACCGATGCCGCGCCCAAGGCCAGCAGCAGAAACTGGAAATAGCCCGACAGCAACAACCAACATGCCGCCAGCACCAGACCCAATCCGATACCATGGATGATCGGGCGGTAGCCTGGGCTCTGTCCGCCCTCATTTCCGTGACCGTTCACGTCGCCCCGATTCCGTAACTGATTCGAACTCGCACACAGGTTAGTATGGCCGGGGCGACGATTGCCAGCGGAAAGCGAGCCCGTCAATATTTGTAACAAATATCGGTTATTTTCCGTCCGAAATTTGAGGGAATTTTATTCGCTATAGAACAAGTTTAGGTTGCCAGGACTTGTTTGTCGTTGATAGAGTAATATGTTAAGATTCAATTAACTCGTAAATGCAAGGTGAGTAGTCGGCTTGTTTGAGGGCGAGTACTCGCAAAGGGAAGCGAGTCTTATGGCTTTGAATGTAACAAATATCGGCGATCCAAAAAACGATCACGAAAAAGGCGAAGATCGCAGCCAGGGCGCTGACAACGTCGAGCAATTGAACGTGGAACACCGCAATAGGGATGTTGGTGGCGATGTTGGTTCGGCTGTCGCGGCAGAGGTTGATGCCGGTGCCAATGCCGGTACTGATGCTGTTCCCGCGGGCGATGTTGCGGCGGAACCCGCAGGCGAGGTCAAGGATGGCCTGGTCAAATGGTTCGATGCCGTGAAGGGCTATGGCTTCTTTGTGCCTAGCGATAATTCCGGTGACGTATTGATTCATAAATCAATTTTGCGTGAAGCCGGGATCGAGCTTGTTTACGAAGGCACGGCGGTGGTCTGCGAAGTTGTACAGCGGGAGCGAGGGCAACAGGCCTCCCGGGTGATCTCCAAGGATGACGCCAACGCCCTGACGCCGCCGCCCCGTACCGCCCGCCCGGCTGAAACAGCGCGGCCGGCGGCGGTCGCTGCGGAAGGCGAATTTGTCGATGCCACGGTGAAATGGTTCAACCGGGTCAAAGGTTATGGCTTTGTCACTCGGGGCGAGGGCACGGATGATGTTTTTATCCATATAGAGACCTTGCGCCGCTTCGGTTCGGACGATCTGTTGCCCGGCCAGGCCTTGCAAATCCGTATAGGCAACGGCCCGAAGGGCCCCTTGGTTGCCGAGATCGAATTCGTTTAGCTGACTTCCCGACTTTATTTCAACTCGACGGCATAGTTCTCCATGCTTTGGACCTCTTTGATCAGGCCCTGGTCCTTGAGGAAACGAGCCATGCGCAGGTATCGAGCTTGATCGAGGGCGCCTGGGCGCAGGGCGAAACGGGGCAGTGTGTCGCGGAAGGCGCGCTTGTTCAATTCGTCGTTCAATTCCTTGCGGCCCTTGATGAACATCGCCCAGCTTTCCTTCGGGTGATTAACTAGGAACTGTGCCGCTGCTTCCAAGGCGTCCACGAAGCGGCGCAATTTGCCGTCGCCCAGGCGGTCGGCATGGGCCACGACGATCAATTCGTCATAGGCTGGCACGCCCTCTTCTTCCACGAAGAAGGCGCGGCCGGGGCGCTTGACGATATCCATCTGGTTCAACTCGAAATTTCGGAAGGCACCGATCACCGCGTCCACCTGGCCCGATATCAGCGCCGGGGAGAGGGAGAAATTGACATTGATCAAGGTGACGTCGGCCAGGGAAAGCCCGGCCTTCCGCAACATGGCCGATAGCAGCGCATCCTCGAAACCGCCAACCGAAAAGCCGACCTTGCGGCCTTTCAGATCGGCGATCGATTTGATCGGCCCGTCGGCCAGAACCACCAGACTGTTCAAGGGCGTGGAGACCAGGGTTGCAATTCGGCGCAGGGGCAGACCCTGGTCCACCTGGACATGCAGTTGCGGTTGATAGGAGATGGCCAGATCTGCTTTCCCGGCGGCCACCAGTTTCGGCGGGTCATTGGGATCGGCGGGGGCGATCAATTCCACCTCCAGACCGGCGGCCGTGAAATAGCCCTTTTCCTGGGCCACCAGCAAGGTGGCGTGATCGGGATTGACGAACCAATCCAGTATCACGACCAATTTGTCCGCCGCCTTGGCGGGCGGGGCGCTCAGAGAAAGCAGAATGAAAATCAGGGTGAAAAGACGCTGCATCCGGAATAATCCTTTATTCGTTGGGTAATGAGTCCGGCTGCCAGGGCAGCAGACGCCGCAGCAGCCAATCGATGGAAAAGAAAATGGTCACCGCCATTGCCGCCAGTACGAACAGGGCGGCGAACAGCAGATCGATCTGCATGCGCCCGTTGGCGTGCAGCATCAAATAGCCCAGGCCGGCGGAGGAGCCGACCCATTCTCCCACCACGGCGCCGATGGGCGCCACGGCGGCGGCCACGCGCAGGCCCGAGGCTAGGGCCGGCAGTGCGGCGGGGATTCGGATATGGCGCAGGGCGGCCCAGCGTCCGGACCCTGCCTGCCCTGCGGTCATGGTGCGGGCCAGATCTAGCCAGCCCGGCTCGGTCCGGCGCAGGCCGTCGAGGAAGGCGGTGGTAACGGGAAAAAAGATAATCAAGCTGGCCATCATGACTTTCGAGGCCAGGCCATAGCCCAGCCACAACACCAGCACCGGAGCCAGGGCAAAGACCGGAATGGCCTGGGCCACCACCAACAGCGGCAACAGCCAGCGCCGGACTTTGGGAAACCAACTGAGGCTGATGGCGTTGACCATCCCAAGGCCGCAGCCGCAGAGTAGACCCAAGACGATTTCTAGCAACGTAATTGCCGCGTGGCGGCCAACCAGTTCCAGATTGGCGATCAGAGAGTGCAGTACAAGCCATGGTCCCGGCAGGATAAAAAACTCCACGCCCGTGCCCCAAACCAAGGCCTGCCAGGCCGCAATCAGAATGGCGAAGCTTACCAAGCCCCGTGTGATCGATTGCATTTTGTTGGTCATT
>JAPYUH010000094.1:0-1508 GCA_029936195.1 Alphaproteobacteria bacterium | reverse complement strand
TTGGTCATTGTGTCGGTAATTGGTTCCGTCATCCCGCCAGCTCGGCCAGGATGGCGGCCGCCAAACCATGCAGGTTGGGATCGTCCGCCGGGCGCGGGGGCAGACCGTCCGGTTCCAACACGGAGGCGATCCGCGCCGGGCTGCCCCGCATGACCAGAATGCGATGGCCCAGGCGCAACGCCTCCAATGGATCATGGGTAACCAATAATACGGTCCGGCCGGCCAACAGGCCGGCCGCCAGATCCTGCAGGCGCAACCGGGTCAAGGCGTCGAGGGACGAGAACGGCTCGTCCATCAGGACGATGGCGCGGTCTTCCATCAGGGTCCGGGCCAGGGCGGCCCGTTGCCGCATGCCGCCCGACAACGCCGCCGGCAGGCTTTTGCTCTCGCCCGCTAGACCCACTTTTGCCAACAGTGCCTGGGCCCGTTGGCGGTCGGGGGCGGCGCCGCGCAAACGGGCCCCCAAGCTCACGTTGTCCAACACCGATAACCAGGGCAATAGCAGGTCCCGTTGGTCCATATAGGCGATGCGGCCTTCGATGGCGCCGCCGTCGCTGCTGACAAGACGGTTTGCCGCCGCCTCTGGAGAGATGCCGGCAATCATCCGTAACAGCGATGATTTGCCCACGCCGGATGGCCCCAGCAGGCAGGTGGTTCGACCGGCGGGAATATCCAGATCCAGACTTTCGAAGATCACTTTGTCGCCAAACGCCAGAGTGCCCCCGCGCAGCGCAACGCCCACCGGAACTTCGGTGTCCATCACGAATTCAGAGCCAGGCATCAGACGCGTCCCTCCGCCGGCATAATCCGGATCAGGTTCAAGGGGTCGTCCTGGAATCAGGAACCTCTCAGCCGCCGTGGCGGCTCCCCCCGCAGGTGCCGGGATCATAGACGGCTTCGGCGGTCGCGCAAGGGAAAGAACGCCGGAAAGAACGCAGCCGCTCAAATCCTGGAACTTACGAGTGGTTGCCCTACAATGCCTGGAACAATAATGATGATACCGATAAGGAGGGTATGAAATGGCGGAATTGGCCTTTGCAATACAAGGCGGCGGGGACCAGCCGGTGGCGGATCAAATGGCGATCCACTCTCTGCTCAACCAATATTGCCATGTCGTGGACCGGGGAACGGTTGACGAAATCGCCGCCCTGTTTTGCGAGGATGCCATCCTGCGGCCGCTTCACGAAGGTCCGGAGGTGTTCGAGGGCCGGGCGGCGATCCGCGCCTGGTATGACAGCTACGACAAACGGGTGCGGGCGGGACGGCGCCATCGCCTGCACCGCATTTCAGTGCCGTTCATCGTGGTTGATGGCGCCACGGCAAGGGTCGACTGCTATTTGGATTCCACCGCTGTACTAGTCGCAACGAACGTCATCAACGTCAGTGCGGGACGTTATGAGGACAAGCTTGTCAAGGCCGATGGCCGTTGGCTGTTCCGGGACCGCACCATCATCATCAATCACGTGCATCGGATCGAAACGTTCGAGGAGCCGGCGCATGGAAATTGA
>JAPYUH010000093.1 GCA_029936195.1 Alphaproteobacteria bacterium | reverse complement strand
CCTCGTCCCCGCCCCGGCCAGGCGGTGATGCAGGTTGAAGCCATCGGCGTCAACCTGCATCATCGGCATGGCCCTGCCCAATACGCCCGCCGGTGACATGGCGGTGATCCACGCGGCCCTGGGCCGGGGCCTGACAGACGGCAGCCTGCGGCCCGTCGTGGGGCGGGAGTTGCCCCTGGCCGATGCCTTCGAGGCCCATCAGGCGGTGTTGCGGCCCGGCGCCCATGGCAAGATAGTTCTGATCCCCTAATTATAGCGAGCTGACATGACGAACCCATCCGGCGATCCGGTCCCGGCCATATCCGAGGCGGAGGCCTCGGGCCATATCGCGGTGCTTTTCGATGACATTCGCGCCACCCTTGGCGTGCCCGTCGTCAATCTCATATGGCGGCATTTGGCGGTCTTCCCGGGCGGCCTGGCCTGGGCCTGGCAATCCCTGAAACCGCTCTACGCCAACGGCGCCATCAGTGCCCAGGCCACCGCTCTGCGGGCTGGATTGGACATCCCCAAATTGCCGGGTTTGAGCGCCCCTGCCTTGGCCGCCGCCGGCCTGAGCCGGGATGACCTGGCATGGATTGCCATGATCCAGGCCAGCTATGAACGCTCCAACGCCATGAATATGATCGCCCTTGGCGCCCTCTTGGCGCAACTGGAAGGCGGGCCGGCGGCACCCACCGCAAAAATCATTGCGGCGGCCTCTCCATCATACGGCGACGAAAAAGTGGTCGCCGGCGAGATGCCCCTGCTGCTGACCCTGGATGCCATGAATGCCGATTTACGGGCTCTGGTAGAGGCACTGAACCGCATCGGCGGGCGCGACGAGATCCTGGCCAGCATGTACCGCCACCTGGCCCATTGGCCGCCCTATTTGGCACTTCTCCATGTCCTGCTGGCACCGTTTGCCGGCGATGGCCGCCTCGAACCTCTGATCCGGGGTGTTATCAACGATGGCGCCCGCCGTGCCGCTTCAATCGCCCCCGGCCTGGCCTCTCCCGATCACAACTTGTCCGCGCCCCTGGAGGCCGAGGTCGGCAACGCCCTGCGCCGGTTCATCCAAGAACCAATCGGCAAAATGATCGCCGTCGTACCGCTGATACAAAAGGCCCTGCCATCTTAATACTTTGACGTAATACCTATTTAATCCGCCAACTACCGCCAACCATAATTTTAATTGGAATTACGTCACCATATTAAATTAGCGTCGCAGGCTGGCTTGTACGGCGGTTTCAAGGGCTTGCAGGAAGCGGGAGCGGTCCTGTTTCGAAAAGGGGGGCGGCCCGCCGGTGACCGCGCCTTGTTCCCGCAGGCCGGCCATGATCTCGCGGGTGGCGAGCGCGGTGCCGATGGAATTTTCGGTGAATGGCTTGCCGTCGGCCCGGATCGCGGCCGCCCCGGCTTTCAGGCAGCGGTTGGCCAGGGGGATGTCATTGGTGATGGTAATATCGCCCAGCCCGATATGTTCGGCAATCCAGTCATCGGCCGCATCCGGGCCCGGCGGCACGAAAACCAGGCGTACCATTGGGCTGGGATAGGGCCGGATGCCGCCGTCGCTGACCATGTGCACCACCAGGCCGTGGCGTTCGGCGACGCGGATGACCTCGTCCTTGACTGGGCAGGCATCGGCGTCCACGTAAATTTCAGTCATGCTAAACACCAGCCCCCAGGCTAAGCTGCGCCATGAATTTCGAACCGGAACATAACTGCCCTCTTTGCCACGGCAAGCAGATTGTTCACTATTACCGCGATGGCGCGCGGGACTATCTGCGGTGCCCGGATTGCAATCTGGTATTCGTGCCGCCCGGCCAGCACCTCTCCGCCGCCGCCGGGAAAGCCTACTATGATCTGCATGAAAACCACGTGGACGATCCCGGCTACCGCCGCTTTCTGGATCGGCTGTTTTCGCCCGTCAACGAACGCCTGGCGCCGAACGCGAACGGCCTGGATTTTGGTTGCGGCCCCGGCCCCGCGCTGGCCGCCATGTTCCGCGAGGCGGGCCATCAGGTGGTGCTCTACGATCCTTTGTACGCTCCGGACGACACTGTCCTTGGCGCCCCCTATGATTTCATCACCCTGAGCGAGGTTGCCGAGCATCTTGCCGCGCCGGGCGTGGAGCTGGATCGCCTGTGGCGGTTGTTGCGTCCCGGCGGCTGGCTCGCCATCATGACCAAGCGGGTGCGCGACCAAGACGCCTTCAAGACCTGGCACTACATCACCGACCCGACCCACATCGCCTATTTTTCCGAGGCGACATTTTTTTGGCTGGCGGAACGTTGGTCCGCCGAAATTGAGATCGTCGGGAATGACGTGGTTCTGTTCAAGAAAGACGCTAAATAACGCCGTCCTTGCGCAGCGCCGCAATGGCCTCCTGGTCAAAAATTTCACGCAAAATCTCGTCCGTGTGCTGGCCCAGGGTCGGCACCGCGCGGTAGGTTTCCACGGGCGTTTCCGCCAACCGGATGGGATTGCCCTGCAGGTGCACGCGGCCGTGATGGGGGTGTTCAACTTCGATGATCTGGCCCCGGTGCTTGACTTGCGGGTTCTCCACCACATCCGCTACCGTGGCCAGGCGGGCGCAGGGGATTTCCGAGGCGACCAGCCGATCGTATAGCCAGGCCTCGTCATGGCGCAGGAACCATCCCGCGACGGTTTCATCAACCAGATCGGAATTTGCAAACCGGTCGGCGGATGTTGCGAAGCGGGGATCGGCCAGTATGTCCTGTTCGCCAAAAATGGCGATCAAGGCCTCGAAATGTTTTTGCCCCGCCGACATCAGGTGCAGGTGCTTACCGTCGCCGGTGGCATAGGTGTTGGTGGGTGCCGAGTAGCGGTCCCGGTTGCCCATGCGGCCCATGACCGTGCCGTCCTGGTGATAATCCGCTACCGCCGTCATCAGAAAAGACATGGCCGTATCCAACAGGGGTACGTCAACCACCTGGCCCTTGCCGGTCCGCTCGCGGGCATGCAGGGCGGCGAGGACGCCCAGGGCCGCGTTGGTGCCCGTGGAATAGTCGATCATGACGGCGCCCATCATGGTAGGCGGTCCTTCCTCGACGCCGGTCAGTTGCATCAAACCACCCTCGGCCTGGGCAATGGCGTCAAAGGCCGGGCGTTTGGCCCAGGGACCGTCCTGGCCAAAGCCCGAGATGCGCGCCATCACAAGCCGTGGGTTCAGGGTGCTGACCTGATCCCAGCCGAAGCCCATGGCCTCCATGGTACCGGGGCGAAAGTTCTCCACCAGTACGTCGGCCCCCTTGATCAGATCGGCCAGGATTTCACGCCCGCGAGGGTCGCGCAGGTTCAAGGTCAGCGAGCGTTTGTTGCGGTTGTACATAAGCATATACAGCTTGTCCTCGCCCGTGGCCGCGCCGACGCCGCGCATGGGGTCGCCGACGTCGGGCTTTTCGATCTTGATCACATCGGCCCCGAAATCCCCCAGCATCTGGGCGCAATAGGGTCCGGCGACGTAGCGCGATAGGTCGAGCACCATTATTCCGTCGAGCGCACGGGTCATGGGGTATTCCTCCAGGGCTGTTTCTTATTCTTCTACGACAGATGGGATTTGAGAAAATCGCAAACGGCCTGAAATTCCGCCGCCGCGCCGGCACCCTTGAAACGCGCCCGCATGAAGCCGTGGATCATGCCCTTGGCCTCGCGGTAAGTGACCAGATTACCAGCCAGGGCCAATTCCGAGGCAAAGATCCGGCCATCGTCCCGGATCGGATCGATTTCGGCGGAATGCACATGAGCGGGCGGCAGGTTGGCGAAGTCTTCCGCCATGATGGGGCGGGCATAGGGGTCGGTGGTTTCAGTATCGTGGGGCAGATACCAATCCCGATATTGCTTGGTACCCTCGGTGGTCAGGCCCGGCCCATGAGCGTTTTCGATGTAGGAACCTTGATCCTGTTCAAGGCCGGTGCCGGGATAGACCAAAGCCTGCGCCGTGATCGTGGGCCCGGCGCGGTCGCGGGCCGCCAGGCACAGGGCGGCTGCCAGATTGCCGCCGGCGCTGTCGCCGGCGACGGCGATGCGGCCGCCGTCCACATCTATTTCGCCGCCATTGTCCGCCAGCCAGGTTAGAGCGCCGTAGCAATCATCGAAGGCCGCCGGGTAGGGATGTTCAGGCGCCAGTTGATAGTCGACACTGATCACGCTGGCGCCGGTCTGTTCGGCGAAGCCCCAGGCGATGCTGTCGGAACTGTCCAGATCCCCCTTCATGAAGCCACCGCCGTGCATGTACAGGATGCAGGGTCGCGGGGCCTGGCCGCCACTGGGGTGATAGACCCGCACCGGCACATTCCGTTCCGGCGTGGGGATGGCGCGGTCGAAGACGGTCATGCCGGCGGGGGCCGGTTCCGACAGTTTTTGGCTGTATGCGGTCCAGGCGGCGCGGTTTTCTTCGATTGTCTGGCCGGGCGGCGGGGGTGTTCGGGCCTCCAGCAGCACGTTCATATCCGGGTGCATGACGTTTCCTTCGATTATTTTTTTCTTGTCGGGGGAACTGTAGCGGTTGCGGTTTTTGAAATCTATCCAAGGCTGGGATTCATGCTATGTAGCCGGCAACAAATCCAACTAAAGGGAGACATCCGGCATGTCCGATGCAGTCGATTTCACCAAACGCGGCGCCATTGGCGTCATCACGGTCAACAGCCCGCCGGTCAACGCGCTGAGCGCCGCCGTGCGCGACGGTCTGGACGCGGCGTTAAAAGCCGGCCAGGCGGACCCAGACGTCAAGGCCATGGTGTTGATGGGTGGCGGCCGGACCTTCATTGCCGGCGCGGACATCACGGAATTTGGCAAGCCGCCCAGGGGCAAGCCGCTGCACGATGTTCTCCATGATATCGAAAACAGCTCCAAACTGATCATTGCCGCCATCCATGGCACCGCCCTTGGCGGCGGCCTGGAAGTCACCCTGTGTTGTCATTATCGCTATGCGGTGCCGGCCGCCCTGGTCGGTCTGCCGGAGGTCAAGCTGGGCTTGCTGCCCGGTGCGGGCGGCACCCAGCGTCTGCCCCGCTTGGTCGGCGTGCCCAAGGCCCTGGATCTGGTGACCTCGGGTGATTTCGTGCCCGCGCCCCAGGCCTTGGAACTGGGCATCATCGACGAAATGGGCGGCGAGCTGTTGGAGGGCGCTGTTGCCTATGCCGAAAAACTGGTGGCGGACGGCGCACCCCTGCGGAAAATTCGTGACATGCCCTGCCAGGCCGAGGACGGAGTGTTCGAGGCCTACCGCAAGGCCAATGCCCGGAAATTCCGCGGCTTCCTCGCACCATGGAAGAATATCGATTGTATCGAGGCGGCGGCGACCCTGGATTTCGACGCCGGCATGGCGCGGGAGCGGGAATTGTTCAATGACTGCATGATCTCGCCCGAATCGGCGGCGCAACGGCATGTCTTCTTTGCCGAGCGTGAAGTGGCCAAGATCCCCGACGTGCCGAAAGGCACACCCATGAAGGAAGTCAAAAAGGTCGCCATGATCGGCGCCGGTACCATGGGCGGCGGCATCGCCATGAACTTCGCCAATGCGGGCATTCCCGTGTTGATGGTGGAAATGGCCGATGAAGCGTTGGCGCGCGGCATGGCCATTATCAAGCGCAACTACCAAAACACGGTCAACAAGGGGCGGCTGTCTCAGGAAAAGATGGACCAGCGCATGGCCCTGTTTTCCACCACCACGGACTATGCCGATATCGGCGACGCCGATCTGGTGATCGAGGCGGTGTTCGAGAAGATGGAACTGAAAAAGGAAATTTTCGCCAAGCTGGACGCCCACGCCAAGCCCGGCGCAGTGCTGGCGTCGAACACCTCGACCTTGAGCATTGACGAGATCGCTTCGGCCACCAAGCGGTCCGAGAGCGTCATCGGCATGCACTTTTTCTCCCCCGCCAACGTTATGCGCCTGCTGGAAGTGGTGCGCGGGGAAAAATCCTCGCCCGAGACCATCGCCACCGCCATGGGCATCGGCCGCAAGGTGGGCAAAATTTCCGTGCTGGTGGGCAACTGCTTCGGCTTTGTGGGCAACCGCATGCTGCATGGTTACACCGGCGAGGGCACGTTCCTGTTGGAAAGCGGCGCCCTGCCGCAACAGGTGGACGGTGCCATCTACAACTTCGGCCTGGCCATGGGGCCGTTTGCCATGGGCGACATGGCGGGCCTGGACGTGGGCTGGCTGGTACGCAAGGCCAAGGCCGCCGACCGCCCCACCAACGAGGAATACGGCGGCACCATTCCCGACCGTATCTGTGAGCTGGGCCGGTTCGGCCAGAAAACCGCCGGCGGCTACTATGACTACAAGGAAGGCGACCGCACGCCGATCCCCAACCCGGAGGTGCAGGCGATCATCGAGCAGGTCTCGAAAGACAAGAACATCACGCGGACGGATTTCGACGACGACGAGATCATCAAACGGGCGCTGTACCCCTTGATCAACATCGGCGCCCAGATCCTGGACGAGGGCATGGCCATGCGCCCCTCCGACATCGATATTATCTATATCAACGGCTATGGCTTCCCCGCGCACAAGGGCGGTCCCATGCATTGGGCCGACGCCATCGGCCTGGACAAAGTTCTGGCCGACATGAAACGCTTCCACGCCGAACTCGGCGAACGCTGGCGCCCGGCGCCGCTGCTGGAGAAACTGGTCGCCGACGGCAAAAGCTTCGCGGAACTGCAGGCGGGGTAAATCGCGCAATATATAATTATGGGCCCCTCCGCCGACTGGCGGAGGGGCCTTTTTTTCTTGCTGTCATGTCGTGTTTCAAAGTCGCGGCCAAGCCGCTACCATTAGCGTCCAGGCATCACGTAAACGGGGAGATCAACCTTGGCCACCGCATTGCGGGACGTCGCTATTGTCGGCGTCGCTGAATCGGATATTGGGCGGGTGCCCGACAAGAGTAAGTTTCAGCTCTCGGCCGAGGCCAGCCGCATGGCGCTGGAGGATGCCGGGCTGTCGGTCGGGGACGTGGACGGATTGTTCACTACCATCATCACCGAAGGCGGGCAGTTTTCCTCCATGCTGATGGCGGAATATATGGGCATCACGCCACGCTTTACGGATTCAACGTCCATCGGCGGCTCCTCCTTCGTGGTCTATGTGGAGCATGCGGCCATGGCCATTGCGGCCGGGTTGTGCGACGTGGCGCTGATTTGCCATGGCAGCACGAACATCTCGGATCGTGGGGGAAGGGGTGGACCTGTATCCCAATCGACCGAGGTCTTTGGTCCAACCCAGTTCGAGGAGCCCTATGGCGTCTCCACCGTAGGCGCCTATGCCCTCGCCGCCCAGCGCCATATGCACGAATACGGCACAACCTCGGAACAGCTGGCGGAAATTGCCGTGGCGACGCGCAAATGGGCCAGCCTGAACCCCAAGGCCCGCATGCGCGATCCCATCACCATCGACGATGTAATGAACTCCCGCGTCATCGCCTCGCCCCTGCACCTGCTGGATTGCTGTCTGGTGACGGATGCGGGCGGCGCGGTTGTCTTGACCTCGTTGGAGCGGGCCCGGGATCTGAAAAAGGCGCCCGTAAGGGTGCTGGGCGCGGGCGAGGCACATAGCCACCGCATGATCAGCCAGATGCCGGACCTCACCCAAACGGCGGCGGCGATTTCGGGTAAATTGGCGTTCGAGCGCGCCGGGCTGACGCACTCTGATATAGACGTGGCGGAAATCTATGACAGCTTCACCATTACCGTGCTGTTGACCCTGGAAAGCCTGGGCTTCTGCGCCAAGGGCGAGGGCGGCGCCTTTGTCTCCAACCAGCGCACGGCCCCGGGAGGCGAATTTTCCATGAACACCCAGGGCGGTGCGTTGTCGTATACCCATCCCGGAATGTTCGGCATTTTCACCATCATCGAAGCCGTGCGCCAGGTGCGCGGCGAATGCGGGCCACGGCAGGTGCCGGGCGCCGAAGTCGCGCTGTGCAACGGCACGGGGGGCACCCTGTCGTCCACCGGCACCATTATTCTGGGGAGGGATTGATCATGGCCGCCCCCTCGCCACCGCCCCTGCCGCGTCCCTATCAAGATACCGCGGCCTATTGGCAGGCCGCCCGCGAGCATCGCTTCATCATCCAGAAGTGCGCCGATTGCGCCGAATTTCAATTCTATCCGCGCGGCGTCTGCAGCCACTGCCTGTCCAGCGCGCTGGAATGGGAGGAAGCCTCGGGGCGGGGAGAGGTTTATTCGTTCTCCATCAACTACCGCGCGCCCCATCCTGGTTTCGCGGACAAGACCCCCTTTGTGCTGGCCCTGGTCACCTTGGCTGAGGGCCCGCGCATGATGACCAACATCGTCGATTGCGATCCGGATACGGTACGGATCGGCATGGCGGTCACAGTGACCTTCGACGACGTGACCGAGGACGTGACATTGCCGAAATTCCGCCCGCTCTAGCTGTGAGGCCGGCGCCCCTACCGCGCCCGGTGATCGCGATCCAGGCCGGGTTTTTTGGGGTGGGGGTAGGGGTGGTGAAAGTCCTTGGTGACGTGTTCGATGGCGGCCAGCTTTGCGCAGGCCTCTCCATGCACGGCGGCGATGGCGTCCTCGAGGCGGTAGTTTTCCGCCAGCTCGGCATTGAATTCTGGCGTTTCTTCGGGCGGGTTGTCACGATACCAATGCACGGTGCGGGCCATGGCCTCCACCGGCGCAACCAGATCCCGGTAGCCAAGCTCTGATTTCAGTTTGTACAGATCAAACAATTGGTGCTCCGAAGGGCCGTAAAACATCATCAGGCTACGGGCTGGATAGGCGTATTGGTCGGGCACGCCGAAAATGTCGATCTCACTGTCCATGGCGTTGCCTACCACCTGGACCCATTGGGCAAAGCTCAATTGCACCTCGTCGCCGCAATTATAAATCTGACCGGCCGCGGCCTCGGGCTGTTGGGCTGCCAGCAGAACGGCATGGGCGACGTTTTCGGCATAGCCCCGCGTGGTTAGGGTCAGGCCGCCGTCGGGCAAGACGATGTGGCGGCGTTTATCCATGAACCGGCGCATCAGGGTCCAGACCGCCGGTGTAATTTGCCGCGGCCCATAGACCACCGGATAGCGAAAATGCGTGGCGCTATAGCGGCCCAGTCTGTGGCCCTCCATCACCGCGTCTTCCGCCAGGCGGACCAGATAGCCAAAGCGGAATTCCGCTTCGTCCGCCACCTTGGGCGCGTCTTCGGGCAGGGGGATTTGCAAACCGGCCGGGAACAGCATTTCGGGCTGCAGGACCCCGCGATAGCAGGGCGCGCCGCCCACCGTGATCAGGCGGTCGGTGTAATCCCCAATGATCTCGGCGATATAGCGGATGCGCCCATAGGTCGCGATGATCAGGTCGAAGCGGCGTCCGTCCAAGGCCGCGCGCAGGGTTTCCCGGAAATGCGGATCGCCGATGATCCGTTCCACCGAGCCCGGGATCAGGTCGCTATCATGGGTGCCGCGATGCAGGATCGAGACATCATGGCCATGGCCGATCAGGCCGTTGACAAGATGCGGCCCGGTCGGTCCGGTGCCGCCAATGACTAACGCTTTCAATTGAGCTCTCCCTGCCGTGGCGGTCTTGCAGCCACGGAACTAACGTTAAGGATCAAAATTTGCTGATGGGCGCGCGATATATCCGAATTTC
Source organism: Alphaproteobacteria bacterium (assembly GCA_029936195.1). Lineage (GTDB taxonomy): Bacteria > Pseudomonadota > Alphaproteobacteria. The sequence goes on along the minus strand of JAPYUH010000093.1, from coordinate 5,057 downwards.
TCTTCGCAATCAAATCCGCAGGATTTATAGAAATTGTGAGTCGAAACGCGCTTGGAACCGGTTTGCAACATGACTTTGTAGCAACCATTGTCCCAGGCATATTGCAGGGCGTGACGAATGATCATTTTGCCGATGCCTTCTCCACGCAGGACTTGTTCCGTAACAACATTTTCGATAATGCCGTAAGGCGCGGCACGGCGGGTGATATTGGGGATAGTATTCAGGTAGCAAGTGGCCTGAAAATCGCCGTCATCATCTTCAAACACGAACAGAACGAGGTTGTCGGACGAAAGTATCCGGTAAAAAACAGCGCGGTCCTCGACCGACGCAAGCGTCGGATCATCGGGGTGCAATTGCCCATAGAGCTCCATCAAGCGCGGGAAATCGGACTCATTTGCAACTCTAATCACCGACACGTATTGCCACCCCTAATGAATATCCGCCGAATTCGCCATGGCCCGGCCCAGGGCTTCCACGTCGAAGTCCGGTTGGCGGCAGGCTTCCAGAATTACCGCTTCCCTGCGTTCAAGCAGTTTGCAGGCATCGGGCACCGCGCGGGCCACGTTGTGGGGGATAACCACGGCGCCGTGGCGGTCGGCGTGGATCAGGTCGCCGGAATGCACCATCATGCCCGAGACATTGACCGCTTTTCCAAAATCTTCCAGGTGCACGTGGGCGTGCGAGGGCCCGATGCGGTCGGCGATGAACTGAAAGCCAGGCGCCACCGCGTCGATGTCGCGGACCGAGCCGTCGGTGACCACGCCCAGGCAGCCCAGACTGTGGTGGATGGTGGACTGCACCTCGCCCCAGAATGCGCCGTAGGCCCTGCGCGGGCCGTCCATGTCCTGGATGATGGCAATGGTGGGGCCGGGCGCCTCGGCGATATAGCGGTAATAGTTCAGGCGTTGGTCGCGCATCTCCGCGCCGGGGCGGGTGGAGGGTTCGACGGAACGGATGTTGGCGGTGCGGGCATAGCCGACCATGGGCGCTAGGTAGGGAAAGGCGCAGACCAGGGGTTCCACCGTGAAGCCAATGGCCCGCCGTTCCGGCGACGTGATCTCCAGGGCATTACAGATGGTCGGGGTATCCCAGGCGCGCAGGGCGGCCAGTTCCGTTTCGTTCAGGGGCGCGTTGCTCATGGTGTGGTTATACTCCCAGGTATTGATGTTGGATGTCCGGATTGGCGGAAAGTTCGTCTGAATTACCGCTCCAGACCAGATGGCCCTTTTCCACAATAAAGTGGCGATCGCAGATCGCCGTCAAGGCCTCGACATTCTTGTCGATCACCAGGATGGCTTGTCCCGCCGCCTTCAGGTCGGACAAACAAGACCAGATTTCCTGCCTGATCAAGGGGGCCAGGCCCTCGGTCGCTTCGTCCAGCAGCAGCAGTTTTGGGTTGGTCATCAGGGCCCGGCCCACGGCCAGCATCTGTTGTTCGCCCCCCGATAGCTGATCGCCCATGCTGGCCCGGCGTTCTTGCAGACGTGGGAACAGCGCATAAACCCGTTCAAGGGTCCAGGCTTCCGGCCCCGCCGCGCCCAGAGGGTCAGGTGGGCGGGCCGTGGCGACGAGATTTTCGCGAACCGTCAGGTTGGGGAAGATTTGCCGCCCCTCGGGCACCAGGCCAAGGCCAAGTTGGGCGATTTGGTAGGGCGGCAGTTTGCCCAGGTCCCGCCCTTGAAAGCTGACGCTGCCGCTTCGTGGCCGGTTCAGGCCCATGATGGCGCGGATCGTCGTGGTCTTGCCCATGCCGTTGCGGCCCATGAGGCTGACCACCTGGCCGGCCTGAACCTCCAAATTCATGCCGAACAGAGCCTGGCTTTGCCCATAGAAGGCATCGATGCCGGAAACCTCAAGCATGACTTCAAGCACTGCTCACCTCCTGGGCTGTCTCCGTCCCCAGATAGGCCGCCCGCACCTCGTCGTTGGCGCGAATGTCGCCCGGCGCGCCGGTGGCGATGGCGCGGCCATAGACCAGCACCGTGATGCGGTCGGCCAGGGCAAACACCGCGTCCATGTCGTGTTCGATCAAAACAATGGTGTGCCGGCCCTTCAGGTCCCGCAGCAGGTTCACCATTTTTGCACTTTCGTCCCGCCCCATGCCGGCCATGGGTTCGTCCAGCAGCAACAGGGATGGCCGGGTGGCCAGGGCCATGGCGATTTCCAGTTGGCGCTGTTCGCCGTGGCTCAGATTGGCGGCGGGTTCATCGGCGCGGCTGCCCAGGCCGATTTCATCCAGGATTTTTCGGGCCGGCGCGCGCAGGCCCGGGTCCCGTCCCGCCGGGCGCCAAAATCGGAAGGAATGTCCCGCATGGGCCTGAACCGACAGGGCCACGTTGTCCAGGGCGCTAAAGTCGGGAAAGATCGAGGTGATCTGAAACGATCGCGCCAGCCCCAGGGCCGAGCGGGCCGGCATGGACAGCGTGGTAATATCGCGCCCGGCAAATCGCACGCGCCCGCTATCGGATTTCAATTCGCCGGACAATTGCGCGATCAAAGTGGTCTTGCCGGCGCCGTTGGGGCCTATGATGGCGTGAATTTCGCCCTGTTCGATATCCAGATGCAGGTCGTCCGTCGCCACCAGGCTGCCGAAACTTTTAGCCAGGCCTTCGATTTGCAGGATCGGTTCAGCCATTTCGTTTGCCCCCACTGCGCCAAATGGTCGCCGCAAACAGAGCATGTATGCCACCCCGGCCGAACAGCACGATGGCGATCAGGATGGGCCCCATGATGATAGCCCAATGCTCGCCGGCGTTGGTCATGGCCATCTCCATCCATTGCGGCAGATATTCTTCCAGCAGCAGAAATGCGGTGGCCCCCAGCACCGGGCCGATCAGGGTGCCCATGCCGCCCATGATGACCATCACCATAAGTTCGCCCGAATGGGTCCAATGCATGACGTCCGGCGAGACGAATTCGTTCAGGTTCGCGAACAGAACGCCCGCCAGGCCGCATATGGTCGAGGCCAGGGTGAAGGCCGCCAGCTTGTAGCGGTAGGTGGGGAAGCCCACCGCCTGCATGCGCCGGTCGTTGCTGCGCGCGGCCCGGATCACCATGCCGAACCGGGACAGCACCAGGCGATGCAGACCAAACAGGACCAGGGCCAGAACCACGAAGATCACATAGTAGAACTGCATGGCGTCATACATGTCGATAACGCCGCCAAACTCGCTGCGCATGGATGACATGCCGTCGTCGCCGCCGAACTCCTCTAAACTGATGGCCAGGAAATACAGCATTTGCGCAAATGCCAGGGTGATCATGATGAAATAGACGCCGGTGGTGCGCAGGCTCATGGCGCCGAACACCAACCCGATCAGGGCCGAGGCACCCAGGGCCACGGGGATCTGTAGAAAGCCGTTGTCCAAGCCGTAATAGCTGAGGATGCCCACCGCATAGGCGCCGACGCCCATATAGACCGCATGGCCGAAGCTGACCATGCCGCCATGGCCTAGGATCAAATCCAGACTGACGGCGGCGATGGCGAAGACCATGATGCGGGCGATCATGTCCATGTAAAATGGTTGATCAAAAATAACCGTCAGGGGCGGTACCGCCGCGAACATTGCCAGGGTGGCGAGGGAGAGCCAGATTTGCCGTCTATCCATCGCTTAACCGGTCCTGGCCGGGAACAGACCCTGGGGCCGGACCACGAGGATTGCCGCCATCAGGATATAGATCAACATGGAGGCGACGGCCGGCCCGGCGGTATCGGCGGCCGCGTCCGTGACAAAGGCGCGGAGGAGGACCGGCAGGGCCACCCGCCCCACGGTATCGACCACGCCGACCAGAATGGCGGCGATGAAGGCACCGCGGATGGAGCCGATGCCGCCGATAATGATGACCACGAAGGCCAGAATCAACAGCGGCTCGCCAATGCCCGGCTCGACGGAGGTCAGAGGGCCCAGCAACATGCCCGCCAGCCCCGCAAACACCGCGCCCAAGGCAAAGACAAAGGTGAAAAGGGATTTGATATTGATACCCAGTGCACCGACCATCTCATTGTTGGAGGCGCCGGCCCGTATCAGCATGCCCAGGCGGGTATGGGCCACGATGGCATAGATTATCCCCGCCACGGCCAGGCCCACGGCGATGATGATCAGGCGGAACACCGGATAGGGGGCGCCGGGAATAATTTCCACCTGCCCGGTAAGGTAATCGGGCAGGCCGGAATACAGCGATATGGGCCCCCAAATAATGCGCACGATCTCATTGAAGAACAGGATCAGCCCGAACGTGGCCAGCACCTGTTCCAGATGGTTGCGGCGGTAGAGGGTGCGCAGGGCGACAACCTCGACCAGGGCGCCGACGGCAAAGGTCGCGGGTATGGCCAATGCCAAACCGCCCAGGAATGATCCCGTCCAGCCAATAAAAGTCGTGGCCAGATAGGCGCCGATCATCACCAGGCTGCCATGGGCCAGATTGACCATGTCCATGATGCCGAACACCAGGGTCAACCCGGCGGCGATCAGAAACAGCATCACGCCGAACTGTAGCCCGTTGAAGAATTGCTCCAACAGCAACAGGGTATCCATCTATCCAACTCTCGAATTTACGGGGCTCAAATGAAAGGGGGCGCCCCCGGATTGGAAAGGGACGCCCCCGTCACATACAGTCTTGTCAGCCAATTACCTTGTCAGCCAATTACCACTTCATTTTGCAGTCTTTGGCATAGGAATCGCCATGAGCCGACAGCACCACGCCGAGGGTCTTGGTGAAATACTTGCCGTTTTCATGCATGGCTTCCCGCAGATAGATATTCTGAATGGGGAAGTGGTTGTTGTTGAACTTGAAGGCACCCCGGGTATTGGGGAAATCACCGGCCCGCATGGCGGCCCGCAATTTGTCCCGGTCGCCGACGCCGCCCGCCTTGCGGATGGCATGGTCCAGGAACAGTACGGTGTCATACGCTTGGGCGGCGTAGAAGGCTGGCGTCTTGCCGTACTTCTTGCGGTATTCCGTGACGAAGCGGCGATTTACCGTGTTGCCCAGATCCGGGCTCCAATGCTGCACGCCGTAGGTGCCCACGGCCGCATCCTTCATGGCCGGCAGGGTCA